>NZ_JBHVWZ010000020.1:7894-149175 GCF_042881985.1 Streptomyces sp. NPDC058246
TGTGCCACGGTGCCCGCGCTCGGCCGCGCGGCCCCAACAGTTCAACCTCCTTTACCTTGTTACCCGGTCGGTGCCCTCTGAAAAACCCCCGGGGTCCCGGCGGCGGGCCCACCGGGCGCGGGGGCCCCGCCGCTCCGTACCCGCTGTCAGTGCTCTGCGGCCGGCACCAACTCGTCCTCCGCCTCGCCCTCCGGCGCCGTCGGCGTCCGGCCCGGCAGGAACACGGCCACGACCACCGCGCCGACGATCGCGACACCCGCACCGCACAGGGCGGTGACGTGCATGGCGTGCAGGAAGGCCTCGTTGGCGGGGGCGACGAGGGCGTTGCCCTGGGGGCCGAGCTTGGCGGCGACGCCGAGGGTGGCCTCGATGGACTCGCCCGCCGTGTGGCGCAGGCCGGCCGGGACGAGGCCGAGGCTGCCCTCGATGCCGTTGCGGTAGGACGTGGAGAGCACGGAGCCGAGGACCGCGATCCCGAGGGCGCCGCCGACCTGGCGGAAGGTGTTGCTGAGCGCGGAGGCGGAGCCCGCCTTCTCGCGTGGCAGGGCCTGCATTATCACGACACTGGTCGGGGTCATGATGTGCGCCATACCCGTGCCCATCAGGAAGAAGATGACTTCGAGCAGCCAGATCGGCGTGTCCGCCTCCAGGGCGGCGAACGCGGCCAGCATCGCCGCGATGATCAGCAGCCCCGCCGTGCAGGTGGCCCGGTTGCCGAAGCGGTCGACGACGAGCCGGGCGCGCGGCGCGAAGATGATCTGCGCGGCGGCCAGCGGCAGCATCAACAGACCGGTCTGCAGCGGTGAGTAGCCGCGCACGCTCTGTGTGTAGAAGACGGAGAAGAACGTCACGCCCATCAGCGCGAAGAAGACGAGCGCGATGGCGGCGATCGCGGCCGAGAAGACCTTGTTCTTGAAGTACGTGACGTCGATGGACGGGTGGTCGCTGCGCTTCTCGTACACGACGAATCCGGCGAGTACGGCGAGTCCGGCCACGATGGTGACGAGCACCGTCGGGTCCGTGAAGTCGGCCAGCTGACCGCCCTTGATGATGCCGTAGACGAGCAGCACGAGCCCGATGACCGACAGGACGACACCCATCGCGTCGACACGGCCGGGGTTCGGGTCACGCGAGTCCGGGACCAGCCAGACCATCAGGACGAGCGCGAGAATCACGATCGGCACGTTGATCAGGAAGACCGAGCCCCACCAGAAGTGGTCGAGCAGGATGCCGCCGGTGATCGGGCCGATCGCGATGGCGAGGCCGACGCCGCCGGCCCAGATGCCGATGGCCTTGGGCTGCTCGTCGCGCTCGAAGACGTTCATCAGGACGGCGAGGGTCGCGGGCATCACGAAGGCGGCGCCGAGGCCCATCAGCGCGCGGAACACGATGAGTTGGACCGGTGAGCCGGACTCCGCGGCCAGCGCCGATCCGATCCCGAAGACGGCGAGACCGGCGAGCAGCACCTTCTTGCGGCCGAGCCGGTCGCCGAGCAGGCCCGCGGTGAAGAGCAGGCCCGCGAAGACGAGCGTGTAGGCGTTGATGGCCCACTCCAGCTCGCTCTGGGTGGCCCCCAGGCCGGTGGGCGCGGGTGTCGAGATCGTCTTGATCGCGACGTTCAGGATGGAGTTGTCGAGCACCACGATCAGCAGGCTGAGCATCAGCGCGCCGAGGATCGCCCAGCGGCGCCGGTGCACCGCCTCGGGCACACGTCGATCGGCAGGAGGAGCGGAAGTCGTCATGCGAAACACCCTAGCGAGATTCGATACGGCACCGTCTCGTATCGGAAAGGCTTTACGCAGAACTTACGAAGAGACCTAGGACCATGGGACCGGGACCTCGGCGGGGACCCCGGCCGGCCCTGCCACCTCTGGCTCGCGGGCCCGCCACCTCTGGCTCCCGGACCTGCCACCTCTGGGCCCCTGGCCGGCGCCGCACGCGGTCCCGGCCCATGCCCGTACGCGGTCCCGGCCCATGCCCGTACGCGGTCCCGGCCCATGCCCCGCACGCGGTCCCGGCCCATGCCCGTACGCGGTCCCGGCCCATGCCCCGCACGCGCGATCGGGGTCACTCGCCCCGGTCTAGCCGAGCGTGGCACGAGGTGCCACCATGGAGGGGATCCGGGGACGCCGTCAGGGCGCCTCGAGATGACAGAAGGAGCCGTTGCGATGACGCAGCTCTCGGCTGCCCCGAAGCAGTCCGCGCAGGGTGTGCGCCCGTCCACCGACAGCAGCAAGGCGCTGTACGGGGGCAAGAGCACCCGCCGCATCACGGTGCGCGACCTCACCGCCGCCAAGGAGCGCGGCGAGAAGTGGCCCATGCTCACCGCGTACGACGCCATGACCGCCTCCGTCTTCGACGAGGCCGGCATCCCGGTCATGCTGGTCGGCGACTCGGCGGGCAACTGCCACCTGGGGTACGACACGACCGTGCCCGTCACCCTCGACGAGATGACCATGCTCTCGGCCGCGGTCGTCCGGGGCACCAGCCGTGCCCTGATCGTGGGCGACCTGCCCTTCGGCTCGTACCAGGAAGGCCCGGTCCAGGCGCTCCGCTCGGCCACCCGTCTCGTCAAGGAGGCCGGGGTCGGCGCGGTGAAGCTGGAGGGCGGCGAGCGCTCGCACCGCCAGATCGAGCTGCTGGTCGAGTCCGGCATCCCGGTCATGGCGCACATCGGCCTGACCCCGCAGTCCGTGAACGCCATGGGCTACCGCGTGCAGGGCCGTGGCGAGGAGGCCGCGCACCAGCTGCTGCGGGACGCCAAGTCGGTGCAGGACGCGGGCGCTTTCGCCGTGGTCCTGGAGCTGGTCCCGGCGGAGCTGGCCGCCGAGGTCACGCGCACCCTGCAGATCCCGACGGTGGGCATCGGCGCCGGTCCGGAGACCGACGCGCAGGTCCTCGTCTGGACCGACATGCTCGGCCTGACCGGCGGCAAGGTACCGAAGTTCGTGAAGAAGTACGCCGACCTGCGCGAGGTCATGGGCAGCGCGGCGAAGGCGTTCGCCGAGGACGTCGTCGGCGGAACGTTCCCGCTGGAGGAGCACTCCGTCCACTGACGCGCTCGCGGCACCGTTCGAGCCACTGCGGCACCAAGGCAACCCGCCGATCTTCCCCCGTCGGCGGGTTGTCGCCGTTCTACACCCGCTCGCGTATCCGCTTCAGCAGCAGCGCCCCGTCCTCCCCCGCGAACCACCGCGCGTGGTCCACGAAGTACGCGTACGCCAGCGCCGTGTTCGTGGCGGAGCGGGTGACGCCGTAAGCGCCTGCAGGTAGATGCCGAGGCCCTTCTCGGCGCCGGCGTACTCCGCGAAGACGGCGCCCACCACGGCGTAGATGATGCTCACGCGCAGGCCGGTGAAGAAGTGGGGCAGCGCGCTGGGCACCCGGACGAGCCGGAAGGCGCGGATCCGGCCGGTGCCCAGGGAGCGCAGCAGGCGCATCGCGTCGCGGTCGGCGGCGGCGAACCCGGCGGCCAGGTTCGCGGCGAGCGGGAAGAACGTCGTCAGGGTCACCACCAGCATCTTCGGCAGCAGTCCGGCCACATTCCGGGAAGCCGCAGCCTTCCCGGGCGGGAACTGCTCGACGAGGCCGGGCGGTTCCTGCCGTCCGAGGAGCTGGCCGCGCGGGTGGGCGCCGTCCTCGACCAGAGCGCCTCGCCCGTGGTCCTGTACTGCGGCGGCGGCATCTCCGCCGCCGGTGCCGCCCTCGCGCTCACCCTGCTGGGCCGCGAGGACATCACGCTCTACGACGGCTCCCTGGAGGAGTGGTCGGCCGACCCGGCACTGCCGATCGGCCGGCTCGGCTGAGCCGCGCGGACACCGCGCAGTCGGCGGCGTACGGGCGGGTGTCGGTGAGGTGTCGGCGGATCCCGGTGCGGTGTCGGCGGCCTGTCGGTGGTTTGTCGGTGGCGGCTGGCACCTTGATGGGCATGACGCGAATCGACGAGAAGTCCCGACGAGAGGGTGCCGGCCGCACTGCCGTCACCGTACGGGGGCTGGTCAAGCACTACGGCGAGACCAAGGCGCTGGACGGTGTGGACCTGGACGTGCACGAGGGCACCGTCCTGGGTGTGCTGGGTCCCAACGGCGCCGGCAAGACCACCCTCGTCCGCTGCCTGTCCACCCTCATCACCCCCGACGCCGGGCAGGCCACGGTCGCCGGTTACGACGTGCTGAAGCAGCCGCGGCAACTGCGCCGCGTGATAGGCCTCACCGGCCAGTACGCCTCGGTCGACGAGAAGCTCCCGGGCTGGGAGAACCTCTACATGATCGGGCGGCTGCTCGACCTGCCCCGCAAGGACGCCCGCCGGCGTGCCGACGAACTACTCGAGCGGTTCTCGCTCACCGAGGCGGCCAAGCGCCCGGCATCGACGTACTCCGGCGGTATGCGCCGCCGGCTCGACCTGGCCGCCTCCATGATCGGCAACCCGGCCGTGCTGTACCTCGACGAGCCGACGACGGGCCTCGACCCGCGCACCCGCAACGAGGTGTGGCACGAGGTCAAGCGGATGGTCGCCGACGGCGCCACCGTGCTGCTCACCACCCAGTACATGGAGGAGGCCGAGCAACTGGCCTCCGAGCTGACGGTCATCGACCGCGGCAAGGTCATCGCGAACGGCCGGATCGACGAGCTGAAGGCCCGGGTCGGCGGCCGTACGCTGCGGGTCCGCCCGCTGGACCCGCTGGAGCTGCGCCCGCTGGCCGCGATGCTCGACGAGCTGGGCCTGACCGGCCTCGCCGCCTCGGCCGTGGACACCGAGACCGGCACCGTCCTGGTTCCGATCCTCAGCGACGAACAGCTCACCGCCGTGGTCGGCGCGGTCACCGCGCGCGGCATCACGATCGGCTCCATCAACACCGAACTGCCCAGCCTGGACGAGGTGTTCCTGTCCCTCACCGGCCACAAGGCCAGTGCCCCGCAGGACGCCACCCCCGCCGCCCGCGCCTACGAGGAGGTCTCCGCATGAGTACCGCCGTTGTCGAAGCCCCCCTCGCCGCACAGGGCGACACCCGTATCTCGCCCCGCGCGCACGCGCGCCACATCGGCGCCCTGGTCCGCCGCAATCTGCTGTGGATCCGGCAGGACCCGGAGTCGATGTTCGACGCGGTCCTGATGCCGATCGTCTTCACCCTGCTGTTCGTGTACGTCTTCGGCGGCTCCATCGGGCAGTCGCTCGGCGGCGGCCAGGACCAGTACGTGCAGTACGTGGTGCCCGGTCTGATGGCGATGACGGCCATGAACATCGCCACGGCCGTCGGCACCGGCTTCAACCAGGACTTCCAGACCGGTGTGATGGACCGCTTCCGCACCCTGCCGATCGGCCAGGGCTCGGTGCTCTTCGCCAAGATCGTGGTGGAGCTGATGCGGATGCTCGTCGCGACGACGATCCTCATGATCGTCGGCGTGCTGGTCGGCTTCGACATCACCAACTGGCCGGGCCTGTTCGCCGCTGTGGGGCTCGCGGTCCTCTTCGGCTCGGCCCTGATGTGGATCTTCCTGGTCCTCGGTGTGACGATGAAGAACGCCCAGTCCGTGCAGGCGATGGGCTTCCTGGTGCTGATGCCCCTCCAGTTCGGTTCGTCGATCTTCTCGCCGACCCAGACCATGCCCGGCTGGTTGCAGAACTTCACCGACTACAACCCGCTGTCCTCGCTCGCCGACTCCGCGCGCGGTCTGATGGTGGGCGGTCCGGTCACGCACGACCTGTGGGTGACCCTCGCCTGGACGGCGGTCCTCACGGTGGTCATGGCGCCGATCGCGATCCACAAGTTCCGTACCAAGAACTGACCTTCCCACGCCCGTGCATGTCCCCCGGTGTGCAGGGACCCCGGTGAGTACAGCCGCCGGTGTGCACAGCCCTCGGTGTGCACAGCCCCCGGTGTGCACAGCCCCCGGTCCGCGTCAGATGAGGGCGGCGGCCTCCTCCGCGGAGAGCCCGTCGCCCTCGGCGTACGCCGCCTCGTACGCCGCGTCGTCGAGGACGGCCCGCACCCCCGCCTCCGCCCCACGGCGCACCTCGGTCTCCGTCGGAGCCGGGAAGTGACCGGGCGGCAGCAAGGAGTCGGCGGCGCCCAGGAGCCGGGCCGCGTCGCGGGCGCGGCTGCCGCCGTCCAGGCCGGTCAGGGCGATGGCCGCGGTGGTCAGATGCGTGGACGTCATGTTCGGCGTCATCAGCTGCGTCAGCGGATCCATGGCCCGCTCCATCGCCTTCCGGGCCTTGTCCAGGGCGCTCGCGTAGTGCCCGTCGACCGCGTCCAGCCAGGCCTCCACGCCGACCACGAAACCGTCGAAGACCACGAAGGTGCTGGCCGCGAAGTCCTCGCGGAGCAGCCGCAGTTGCTCGCGGGCCTCGGGAACCCGGTCACTGCGGCCGAGCCACAGCGCGAGGAAGAGCCGGCCCGCGGGCATGGCCTCGTTGACGGCGCCGTGGCCCATCGCCAGCACCTCGCGCAGCATCCGCTCGCCCTTCTCGGGCTCCCCCAGCTCGATGTACACGGTGCCGAGCCGGACGTTGAGCACGGCCAACTGGGAGCGCGCGCCCAGCCGTTCGGCGTACGCACCCGCCGCCGCGTAGTCCGCGGCGGCGGCCCGGTAGTCGCCCTTGCGCTCATGGGCCTCGCCGCGCGCGGAGAGCGACTCGGCCGCGCCCCAGGCGTCCCCGATCCGGGTGAAGATCTCCAGGGCCTCGTCGGCGTCCTGGGTCGCGTCGCCCGCCATGTCGGCGCGGTTGGCGCGGATGTTGGCGCGCATCTGGAGGGCGACGGCGAGTTCCCACTCGAAGCCGAACGCGCGGCAGGCGCGCACCGTCCCGTCGATGGCCTTCTGCACCAGGTCCAGGTCGGCGCTGAGCACCACGGCGTAGAACCAGAGATTGCCGGGACTGCGACAGGTCTGCGGGAGGCCGGGCGCGTACGTCTCCCTGATGGCGCGCAGCTTCCCCTGCGCCTGCGGGGTCTGCCAGGCATCCAAGTCCATGTCCATGCAGGCGAGATGGACGAGGTGGACACCGCGCCGGGCCTCGTCGAGGACCTCCGGGCGCATCGGCGGCGGTTCGGCCGTGCAGCTCTCGTGCAGCGGGACGGCCGGGCGCGGCGGCGGCGCGAAGGGGTCGGGGCCGAGGGCCATGACCTCGTGGGACCAGGCACGGGCCTCGATGCGCTGGTCGCGGATCTGCCAGTACCAGCACAGGGACAGCACGAGGCAGATCGCCTCCTGCTCGTCGCGCTCGGCGACGGCGTGCCGCAGGGCGGTGCGCACGTTCTCATACTCGCGTTCGAGCAGGGCGATCGCCGCGCCCTGTCCGGGGCCGCGCAGGGCGGGGTCGGTGGTGCGGGCGAGTTCGCGGTAGTACGTGAGATGGGCGCGCTCGGCGGGGCGGCGGTCGCCCGATTCGTCGAGGCGCTCGCCGGCGTACTCGGCGACGGTCTCCAGGAGCCGGTAGCGCATCTCCCCTTCGCTCGAAGGCGCCGCGACGACAAGGGACTTGTCGACGAGCGAGCCGAGCGCCTCCAGGGCGGCCGGCCCGCAGACCCCCTCGGCGGCGGCGAGGTCGCAGCCGCCGGCGAAGACGGACAGCCGCCGTAGCACGTACCGCTCGTCCTCGTCGAGCAGGTCCCAGGACCAGTCGACGACGGCGCGCAGGGTCTGCTGCCGGGGCAGGACGGTGCGGCTGCCCGAGGTCAGCAGCCGGAAGCGGTCGTCGAGCCGGTCCGCGATCTGACGCGCGGTGAGCATCCGCAGCCGGGCGGCGGCGAGTTCGATGGCGAGCGGCAGACCGTCGAGACGCCGGCAGATCTCGGCGGCCGCCGCCGCGGTCTCGGCGTCGGCGTCGACGCGGAAGCCGGGGCGGGCCGCGGCCCCTCGGTCGGCGAGCAGCCGCAGCGCGACGGGCTCCGGGAGCGGCTCCACCGGACGCAGCAACTCCCCCGGTACGCCGAGGGGTTCGCGACTGGTGGCGAGTACGGTCAGTCCCGGACAGCGCTCCAGCAACTCCTCGACGAGATGCGCGGCGGCGTCCACGACGTGCTCGCAGTTGTCGAGGATGAGCAGCATGCGCCGCTTGGCGCAGTGCTCGGCGAGCCGGGTGACCGGGTCGTCGTGCCGCTCGGTGCCGGCCCGCATCTCCTCCGCGCCGGCACCCCGTAGCACGGTCTCCCGCGCTCCGACGGCCGTGAGCACGGCCTCGGGCACCGCCTTCGGGTCGTCCACCGGTGCCAGCTCGGCCAGCCACACCCCGTCCCGCGCCGCGTACGCCACGGCCTCCGCCGCCTCCTGCGACAACCGCGTCTTCCCGGCCCCGCCGGGCCCGAGCAACGTCACCAGCCGCGCCGCCGCGAGATCGCCACGGATGGCATCGATGTCCGCTTCCCGGCCCACGAAGGAGGTGAGTCGGGCTCGGAGATTGCCGGGGGGCGGGGACGGGTGCGGGTGCGGGTACGGGTGCGCGGGGCGGGTTACGGAGAGGGGGGCGGGCTGTTCGGCGGGGGTTAGGTGGTTTTCGGTGGGGGCGGCTTCGGCGAGGGCGGCTTCGGTGGGGGTGAAAGCACCTGCGGTGGGGGCGAGGGCGGCTTCGGTGGGGGTGAAAGCACCTGCGGTGGGGGCGAGGGTGCCTGCGGCGCGTGGGGTGTCGTCTTCGGTTCGGGGGGTGTCGTCTTCGGTACGGGGGGTCTCGCCTGCAGCGCGGGGGGCCTCACCTCCGGCCCGGAGGGTGCCGCCTCCGACGCGGGAGGGCTCCCCTCCGGCGTGGGGCGTGCCGCCGGCGCCGGGGAAGGCGTCTACGGCGCGGGATCGGGCGGCAGGCTGCGCGCTGTCCGGGCCGGAGGCGCCCTCGCCCGGGGTCAGCAACTCCCCATGCAGGGCGCGGAGTTCGGGACCGGGGTCCGAGCCCAGGCGGTCGGACAGGAGCTCGCGTACGGACTCGTACGCGGCGAGGGCCTCGGCGGGGCGGCCGGCGGCGCGCAGGGCGCGGAGGCGGAGGGCGTGGAGGGGCTCGTCCAGGGGATGGAGGTCGCAGAGGGCGGTGAGCTCGGGCAGGACCTGTTCGGCCTGCCCGAGGGCCAGCGCCGCCGTGAGGCGGGCGCGCCGGACGTCGAGGCGGCGGGTCTCCCAGCGGGCCGCCTCGGCCGTACGGTCCGGGAGGTCGGAGAGGGCCGGGCCGTGCCACAGGGCGAGCGCGTCGTCGAGGACCGCCGCGGCCTTCGCCGGATCGCCGTCGGCGAGCGCGCGCGTGCCCTCTCCCGCGAGCCGCTCGAAACGGTGCAGGTCGACGTCGTCGGCCACCGCGGCGAGCCGGTATCCGCCGTCCACCGACTCCACCGCGTCCGGCCCGAGCGCCCTGCGCAACCGGCCGACCAGTGCCTGTAGCGCGCCGGACGCGTCGGCGGGCGGGTCGCCGTGCCAGACCTCGTCGACCAGGACGACCACGGGTACGGTCCGTCCGGGCCGCAGCGCGAGCACGGTCAACAGGGCGCGCAGCCGCGCCCCGCCGACCGGGGCGGGGGTGCCGTCGGAGCGGAGTGCCTGGGTGGTGCCGAGGATGCGATAGCGCACGGGGTCCATTGTCTCCGGTAGGAGCCCGGCCCCGCCCCCGGGTTTCGCCGAGCGATATATCGCCGAGCAGATCTGCTGAGCTGTCCTTTCTTACCGTTCCTACGAACTCACCGCCCGTTCCTACGAACTCACCGCCCGTTCCTACGAACTCACCGCCCACCGGCGCCCGGCCCGGCGGCCGCTCCTCGATCTGGTTGGCGCTACACCGCCTCGGCGATCGTCCCGGGCACACCTCGGGCGACTCCATTCCGGCGTGACGACTGCCAGGAACCTCTTGCCGCCCGCGGGACGTTCTCCCCAGACCACCGGTACGGTCGACCAGCACACCGCCGCCCACCTCCTGGAGCCCACCCCATGACCACCGCAGCCTCCCGCCGCAGCGACCGGAGGATCAGCCCCGTCTTTCTCGGGATCGTGGCCGTCATGGCGGTGACCGGCTGGGCGACCTGGACCGGGTTCGCCGAGGAGCCCGGTGTGGCCGTGTTCCTCTTCGTGACCGCCGCGTGGATCGTCTCGCTCTGCCTGCACGAGTACGCGCACGCCCGCACCGCCCTGCACAGCGGGGACATCTCGATCGGCGCGAAGGGCTATCTGACCCTGAACCCGCTGAAGTACACGCACGCGCTGCTGAGCATCGTGCTGCCGGTGATCTTCGTGATCATGGGCGGGATCGGTCTGCCGGGCGGCGCGGTCTTCATCGAGCGGAACCGGATCCAGGGCCGCTGGAAGCACAGCCTGATCTCGGCCGCCGGGCCGCTCACGAACGTCCTCTTCGCCGTCGTGTGCACCGCGCCGTTCTGGCTGCACGCCCTGGACGGGGTCCCGGGCTCGTTCCGCTTCGCGCTGGCCTTCCTCGCGCTGCTCCAGGTCACGGCCGCGATCCTGAACTTCCTGCCGGTCCCGGGCCTGGACGGCTATGGCGTGATCGAGCCATGGCTGTCGTACGACATCCGCCGCCAGGTGGAGCCGTTCGCGCCGTTCGGCCTGCTCGCGGTGTTCGCGGTGCTGTGGATCCCGTCGGTGAACACCACGTTCTTCGACGCGATCCACTCGATCCTGAACGGACTGGGGATCACGGACTATCAGACCTTCTGCGGCCAGGACCTGTACCGCTTCTGGCGCGGCACCGACCCCTACTGCGTGGTCACCCGGTGACGGACCCGGACCCACCGCGCGCCTTGCCGCGCCGCGCGTAGTACCACGTCATGTTGGACGACAGCCCCGCCAGCAGCACCCACACGATCCCCAGCCAGCTGCCCTGGGCGAAGGAGACCACGGCCGCGGCGACGGAGAGGACACAGACGGCGAGGGTGTAGAGGGCGAGTCGCCGGGACGGGTCGGATGGGGAAATGCGGGGCATGGAACCGGCTCCTGTCGGGGGACACTGCTGGGCACCAGTGTCCCCCACGCGACACGCGCGGCCGATGCGGCCTACACGTCCGTCACCCGCAGGCCCGCGTGCGCCTTGTAGCGGCGGTTCACGGAGATCA
This sequence comes from Streptomyces sp. NPDC058246, assembly GCF_042881985.1. Lineage (NCBI taxonomy): Bacteria > Bacillati > Actinomycetota > Actinomycetes > Kitasatosporales > Streptomycetaceae > Streptomyces > Streptomyces sp. NPDC058246. Next base: position 18,934 of record NZ_JBHVWZ010000020.1, read on the forward strand.
GGTTGGCGACCAGGGCCTCGACCTGGTGGGCGTTGCGCAGGCGGCCGGAGAAGACGCCGCGCATGCCGGGGATGCGGCCGGCGAGGGCCTGGACGATCTCCACGTCGGCGCGCTCCTCGCCGAGGACCATCACGTCGGTGTCGATCTCCTCGATCTCCGGGTCCTGGAGGAGGACGGCCGAGAGATGGTGGAAGGCGGCGGTGACGCGCGAGTCGGGCAGCAGGGCGGCGGCCTGCTCGGCGGCGCTGCCCTCCTCCGGCTTCAGCGCGTACGCGCCCTTCTTGTCGAAGCCGAGCGGGTTGACGCAGTCGACGACGAGCTTGCCGGCCAGCTCCTCGCGCAGGGATTCGAGGGTCTTGCCGTGACCCTCCCACGGCACCGCGACGATCACGATGTCGCTGCGGCGCGCGCACTCGGCGTTGTCGGCGCCCTCGACGCCGTGCCCGAGCTCCTCGGCGGCGCTCTCGGCGCGCTCGGCGGCGCGGGAGCCGATGATCACCTTCTGGCCGGCCCTGGCGAGCCGGTAGGCGAGTCCCTTGCCCTGCGGTCCGGTGCCGCCGAGCACGCCGACGACGAGCCCGGACACCTCTGGAAGGTCCCAGGGGTCCTTGGCAGGGGCCTTCGGGGCGGGTTCGGTGGAGGCACTGTCAGTAGAGGTCATGGGCCGACTTTACGTGCGCGGATCGCGCGCGTGCGGGTCAGGTGAGCGCGGACAACGGGATCCGCCGGAAGGTGATCGTCTCGTACGCGCCGAAGTCGCCCGTTTCGTAGAGGAGGCCGACGGTCGTGGCGTCGACCCGTACGAGATCGGAGTACGCGGCGGGCAGCCCGTCCACGGTGTGCGCGGGCCGCCAGGTGGTGCCGCCGTCGGTGGAGGCGCGCACGGTCATCAGGGCGCGGAAGGCGGGGTCGGCGGGGCCCGAGTACAGGAGCAGGTCGGGGTCGCGGAGCTGGAGGAGGCTGCCCTGGACCACGGGGGTGACGAGCCCGGCCTGCGGGCGGAAGGGCTTCTCCAGGGTCCTGCCGCCGTCGCGGGAGTGGGCGTCGGCGCGATTGCCGGGGGACGGGGAGTCGTTGCGGGTGTTGAAGTAGACACGTCCGTCCGGGAGTTCGGCGGCGGTCGTCTCGTTCACGTTGACATAGCCGTTGGTGTTCTCGTCGAGATAGCCGAGGTACCACTTCTCGCCGCGGTCGTCGCTGAGCAGGCAGTGGCCGCTGTTGTACTTCGCCTCGGTGCCGTTGTCCGTGCCGGTGGGCGGCAGGGTGTGGTTGCCGGGGACGACGACCCGGCCGGTGCTGAGCTGGATCGCGTGCCCCGGTGTGGTGGCGTACCACCGCCAACTCGCCTTCTTCACCTGCCCGGTGATCTCCTTCGGGCTCGACCAGGTGACCCCGTCGTCGTCGCTGTGCTGCACCCACACGCGCCGGCCGTCGGCCGCCTTCACCTTGCCGCGCAGCAGGGCGTCCTCGCTCGCGCCGGCCGCGCTGCGGACGTGTACGAGCAGGACGCGGCCGGTGTCCAGGACGACGGGCGCCGGATTGCCGGCGAGGTTGTCGCCGTTCTTGGCGACGGCCTGGAGCGGGCCCCAGGTGCGGCCGGCGTCCGTGGACCGCTTCAGCACGATGTCGATGTTGCCGGCGTCGCTCGCGGAGGCGACTCTGCCCTCGCAGAAGGCGAGGAGCGTGCCCGTGGACGTGCTGACGACCGCGGGGATACGGAAACTGGCGTAGCCTTCGCGGCCGGCTCGGAACGGGGTGCTGGTCTCGGTCATGGGTGGGCTCCTTGATCCCGCGTGGCGAAGCGCCCTGGGGGGCGGGTGATGCGTGCCTCTGCCCAGCTCGGGCGAATTCGCGATGAACTCCGGGTCACGAGTGGCCGGTTGCGGCAGAATGCGTACGTATGGATGCCGTACGGGTCGCACTGCTGCGTGAAGTGCTCGCCGGGACCGAGTGGTTGGGGGCCACGCGGCGGTTCGCGGGAGCGTTGCGGGGGTCCGTGGTCTCGTACGGGGGCGGGTTGCTGCTGGTGGGCAGTGCGGAGTACGAGCCCTGGCATCTGGCCGCGCATCTGGTGGACGAGGCGGCGTGGTCGGGGACGCCGGAGCTGTCGCCGACGCTGGTGCGGCACGGGGCGCGCGACTCGGATCCGGCCCACCTGGCGGTCGGGCTGGGGCGTATCGAGGCGGCTCGGCGGGGGGAGACGCTGCTGGTGGTGTCGCCGGGGGCGGCGGGGGCTCCGCTGCTGGAGCGGGTGCATGACGCGCGGCGGGCCGGGGCGACCGTGCTGGCGCTCTCCGCGGGGGATGCCGAGCTGCCGGCGCTGGCTCATGAGTCGCTCGCCCTGCCGGCCGACCCTGAGCTGGACCTCGACACCGTGCAGCATCTTGTCAGTGCGGCGGCCGGGGAGAACGCGTTGCCCGCGCCGCGGGGGCGGCGCCGCCTTCGGGACCGGTTGTCGCGGCTCGCGGATCAGTTGACGGCGCCGCCGTCGGCCCGGTGGTAGCGGGGACCGTCCTCGCCTCCTGCCCTCCTGCCCTCCTGCCCTCCTGCCCTCCTGCCCTCCTGCCCTCCTGCTGGCGTCGTCTTCGCCGCTTCGCGGTCGCTCTCCGGCGGGCCACCCGACCCGGCCTCCCACCCGACTCGGCCTCCCCTCCCCACTCGGCCTCCCCTCCCGCCCGCGGCGGACACTCTCGCAAAGGCATCCCGCCCATCCGCCCATCCGCCCGTCTCGGCCTCCTTCCCGCCCGCGGCGGACACCCTTGGGCTGCCCGTCCGCCCGAAAACCTGTTGCCCTCCTCCAGGGCCACGCCGAGCATGACCCGTCGTGACCGACGATGCCCTCCCCTCCGCGACCGTCCGCTCCTCCCGGCTCCGTTCCGTGCTCCCGGATCTCGCTCCCTGGCGGGCCTCCGCCGACTTTCGGCGGTTGTGGGTGGCGGGGCTGATCACGAACTTCGGGAGTTTTCTGACCTTCGTGGCGCTGCCGGTGCAGATGAAGGCGTTGACCGGGTCGGCGGTGGCGGTGGGGGCGATCGGGGCGGTGGAGCTGGTGCCGCTGGTGGTGTTCGGGTTGTACGGCGGGGCGCTCGCCGACGCTCTGGACAAGCGGAAGCTGATCGTCTACACGGAGGCCGGGCAGGGGGTGCTGTGCGCCGGGCTGCTCGTCAACGCGCTGCTGCCACGGCCGGCGGTGTGGCCGCTGTACGCCGTCGCGGGACTTTCCGCCGCGCTGGGCGCCATCCAGCGGCCCGCGCTGGACTCCCTCACCCCGCGGATCGTGGCGCACGCGCACCTGCCGGCCGCCGCCTCCCTCAACTCGCTGCGCTGGACGGTGGGCGGCGTCGCGGGGCCCGCGCTCGCGGGTGTCGTCGTGGCGTACGCCGGGCTCGGGTACGCCTACGCCGTGGATCTGGTGACCTTCGCCGTGTCGCTTGCGCTGAGCGTGCGGATCGCCGCGTCGCCCGCCGCGCACGAGGCCGCGAAGCCGTCGCTGCGGGCCATCGCGGAGGGCGCGCGGTACGCGTGGAGCCGCAAGGAACTGCTGGGGACCTACGCGATCGACCTCGCGGCGATGTTCTTCGCGATGCCGCTCGCGCTGCTGCCGTTCCTCGCGGACGAGCTCGACGCGGAGTGGTCACTGGGCCTGATGTACGCCTCGATCCCGGCCGGATCGCTGCTCGTCAGCCTCACCAGCGGGTGGACCTCGCGGATCCACCGGCACGGGCGGATGGTCGCCCTGGCCGCGGCCTGCTGGGGGCTCGCCATGGCGGCCGCGGGCATCGTGCACAACGTGTGGCTGGTGTTGCTCTTCCTCACCCTCGGGGGCTGCTGCGACATGGTCAGCGGGATCTTCCGCGGGGCCATCTGGGACCAGACGATCCCCGACGAGCTGCGCGGGCGGCTCGCCGGGATCGAGCTGCTGTCCTACTCCGTCGGGCCCACGCTCGGCCAGGTCCGCTCCGGGGGCATGGCCGCGTGGACGAGTGTGCGGACGTCGATCTGGTCGGGCGGTGTCATCTGCGTCGGAGCGGTGGGGCTGCTCGCCCTCTGTCTGCCGAAGCTGATGACGTACGACGTGCGGACGAGTGAGCACGCGGCGCGGTTGCGGGCGGCACGGGAGGCTGTCGCGTGACAGCGGGTCGGCGCTGTCGCGTGACAGCGGGTCGGCGCTGTCGCGTGACAGCGGGTGAGGGTGTGCCCGGCGTGCGGACCGGCCCGGGCTCAGTCCTCGTCGGCTCCCGTCGCCGGCCCCGGGGCGTCATGCCACTTCGGGTCCGTCTCCCATTCGAGGTTGCGCTCCCGCGCGATCTCCATCGCGTGCTCGGCCTCCTCACGGGTGCCGTACGGCCCGAAGCGGTCCTTGGCCGGGCACTCGGGGCCCTCCTCGACCTTCTTGTGCTCCAGGCAGTAGTACCACTCGCCGGGCTTGCCGACGGTGCGCTTCTTGAAGAGGGCCATGAACGGCTCCTTTCGCCACGGACATGGTCCCCCATGCCCGCTGGTTAGACTCGCTGGCATGTCTGGCCAGTCGCTGCTCGTACCAGGGGAGCTCTCTCCCACCCGTCCCGTCCCGGGAAACATCCGGCGTCCCGAGTACGTGGGCAAGCCCGCCCCCACGCCGTACACCGGACCGGAAGTGCAGACGCCCGAGACGATCGAGGCGATGCGGATCGCCGGGCGGATCGCCGCGCAGGCGATGGCGGAGGCCGCGAAGCTCATCGCGCCGGGTGTGACGACGGACGAGCTGGACCGGGTGGCGCACGCCTACATGTGCGACCACGGCGCCTACCCCTCGACCCTCGGCTACCGCGGCTTCCCCAAGTCGCTGTGCACCTCCGTCAACGAGGTCATCTGCCACGGCATCCCGGACTCCACCGTCCTGCGGGACGGCGACATCATCAACCTCGACGTGACGGCGTACATCGGCGGGGTGCACGGTGACAACAACGCGACGTACCTGGTCGGTGACGTCGACGAGGAGTCGAGGCTGCTGGTCGAGCGGACCCGGGAGTCCCTCGCCCGTGCCGTCAAGGCGGTCAAGCCCGGCCGCCAGATCAACATCATCGGGCGCGTGATCGAGTCGTACGCGAAGCGGTTCGGGTACGGGGTGGTGCGGGACTTCACCGGTCACGGGATCAACTCCTCCTTCCACTCCGGACTGATCATTCCGCACTACGACAGTCCGCACGCGACCACCGTCATCCAGCCCGGGATGACCTTCACCATCGAACCGATGCTCACGCTCGGCACGCATGAGTACGACATGTGGGACGACGGGTGGACCGTCGTGACGAAGGACCGGAAGCGTACGGCTCAGTTCGAGCACACGCTGGTGGTGACGGACAGCGGGGCGGAGATCCTGACCCTGCCGTAGCACCGGCTCCTCCCCTCCTCCCCTATGGCCCGCTCTGCCCCGGCAGGGCGGGCTTTCCTGTGCCGTCTTTCCCGTGGGGGCTCACTCATGTGGGCTTGATCGGAAATCGGGGTACCGTTTTACCGACAGGATGTCGGGAAATGCTTGACTTAGGTAAGCCTTAGTCAAGAAGCTGAGACCGGTCTCTCGTCCCTCCCCCTTCGGCTCCGGAGGCCTCATGAACGCGACGGACACGGCGGGCACCGCCTTCTCGGCACTCATCCGCACCGCCTCGCACGAGCAGCACACGGAGGCGGAGACCTCGACGTTCATGAGCGACCTGCTCGGCGGCCGGCTGGGCGTCGACGCGTACGCGCGTTACACCGAGCAACTGTGGTTCGTGTACGAGGCGCTGGAGGCGGACGCCGAGCGGCTGGCGGCCGATCCGGTGGCCGGGCCCTTCATGCGGCCCGAGTTGCCGCGCCGCGCCGCCCTGGAGCGCGACCTGGCCCATCTCCGGGGATCCGACTGGCGCGCGACGCTCACCGCGCTGCCCGCGACCCGTGCCTACGCCGCCCGGGTGACCGAGTGCGCCCGGCACTGGCCCGGAGGCTATGTGGCGCACCATTACACCCGCTACCTGGGCGACCTCTCCGGCGGCCAGATCATCCGCGGCAAGGCCGAGCGGACCTGGGGCTTCGCCCGCAAGGGCGACGGCGTCCGTTTCTACGTCTTCGAGGACATCACCAACCCGGCCGCGTTCAAGCGGGGTTACCGCGCACTGCTGGACAGGGTGCGGGCCGACGATCTGGAGAAGCAGCGGATCATCACCGAGTGCAAGCGGGCGTTCGCCCTGAACACGGCGGTCTTCCGCGCACTGGGGGAAGAGTTCCCCCTGACCGCCTGAGCGCTGACCGCGTGACCGTCTGGCCCCTGACCGCCCGACCGCTGACCGCCTGGCCCCTGACCGCCTGACCGCTGACCGCTGACCGCTGACCGCTGACCGCTGACCGCGTGACCGTCTGGCCCAAGACCGCCCGACCGCTGACCGCCTGGCCGCCTCGGGGCTCCGCCCCGGCCCGGGGCTTTCCGCGACCCTTACGGGGCGCGCCTCCTCACCGCTCCAGCCGTACCCGTCCCCCCAACTCCACCCATCCCCCCGGCTGCGGCGCCGTGAGAATCTGGGACCCCGCCCCCTGGACGATATTGAGCGCCCGCCCGAGGCGAGCGGTCAGCTGCAGGGCCGCCGCACCCGTCGCCTCGTCCTCCTCCACACCGTCCCCTCGCCCGGGGAAGCCACGGGCCCGGATCCGACCCGCCGCCTCGTCCTCCCACGCCCAGGCGTAGATCCACTCCCCGGGCTCGGGCACGATCAGCGCGTCGACCTCGGCGGCCGTGGCGTACCGGCGCAGCGTGCGCGGTTGCGGCCACTCCGGACGAGCCTCGATCCAGCTGAACTCACCGTCCAGCCGGGTGCCCACCACCCCGGCGGGCGTGACGAGTTCGGGCACGTCGAGGAGCCAGGCCGCGCCCACACACGGGTACCCGGCGAACGGAAGCCGCACGCTGGGCGTGTAGATGTCGATGACCCCACGCTCGGGGTCGTCCACGAACACGGTCTCGCTGAACCCGAGCTTCGCGGCGAACGCCTGCCGTTCCTCGCGTTCGGGCATCACCGAGCCCTCACGCACGACCCCGAGCTCATTGCCGTACCCGCCACCGGGTCCGCAGAAGACCCGCAGCACGTCGTAGTCAGTCACTCCGGCATTCAAACATCACGCGCGCCGCGAGCGGGTCCCAGGCCGCGGGACCGCCCGGCAGCGGCCAGGAGCGCGTGCGCCCGCGCTCGTACGAACCGGCGCTTTCCCGGCCCTCGCGAGCGGAGTGAGCTGAATCACGGAAGGGGTGGGTATGAGTCAGGTAAGCCTCAGGTAAGTTAGGCCAGCCTCACCAATCCTGCACGGAGTACTCCGTGCCGCCTGTCCGAACTTCTCTTGGAGCCTGAATGCGAGCCGTCCGACTCTCAGTTGTCACCGCAGCCGCCACCGCGGCCGCTCTGACCGCCGTCACGGGCTGCACCGAGAAGAGCGACGCCAAGGGCGGCGACGCGATCCAGGTGACCGCCGCCGACTCCACGTGCGACACCTCCGCCAAGACGGTCCCGGCCGGCCAGGTCACGCTGAAGATCGAGAACAAGGGTTCCAAGGCGACCGAGGTCGAGATCGTCTTCCCGGACGACCGGATCGTCTCCGAGAAGGAGAACATCGGGCCGGGCACCAAGTACACGCTGACCGCCGAGGTGAAGGCGGGCTCGTACGAGATCGCCTGCCGTCCGGGCATGAAGGGCCACGGCGTACGCCAGAAGCTCACGGTCACCGGCGGCAAGGCCGCCGCCCGGCGTGACCCGCGCCTCGACAAGGCCGTCGCCGCCTACCGCGCGTACGCGCAGGAGCAGGCCGACGCGACGCTGCCCAAGGCGGAGGCCTTCGCCAAGGCCGTCAAGGCCGGGGACATCGAGACCGCGAAGAAGGAGTTCGCCGACTCGCGCCTCGGCTGGGAGCGCACCGAGCCCGTCGCGGAGTCCTTCGGTGACATCGACCCGAAGGTCGACGTCCGCGAGGACGGCCTGGAGGAGGGTCAGGATCCGGCCACGGACTGGACCGGCTGGCACCGCCTGGAGAAGTCCCTCTGGCAGGACAAGAAGATCGGCGACCGCGAGAAGGAGCTCGCCGGCCGGCTCGTCACCGACCTGACCGACTGGCAGAAGCGGGTCGGCAAGGCCGAGATCACCCCGACCTCCATGGCCAACGGCGCCAAGGAGCTGCTCGACGAGGTCGCCACCGGCAAGGTCACCGGCGAGGAGGACCGCTACTCGCACACCGACCTGAGCGACTTCAAGGGCAATGTCGAGGGCGCACAGAAGGCGTACGAGCTGCTCAAGCCGGTCGCCAAGGAGAACGACGCGGCGCTGACGACGGAGCTGGACAAGCAGTTCGCGGCGCTGAACACGCTGCTGGACACCTACCGCACGGACAAGAGCTCGTACGACTTCACCTCGTACGACAAGGTCGGCAAGGACGACCGCAAGGAGCTCTCGGACGCGGTCAACGCGCTCGCGGAGCCCCTGTCCAAGCTCGCCGCCGCCGTCGTGAAGTAGGAGCCGCGCCATGACGGACACCACGGAAGCCACGGAAGCCACTCCTGAGGTGGCGGGCAGCCCCGCCCCTTCCCGGCGCTCGCTGATCGGCTGGGGCGGCGCGGGCCTCGCGCTCGGTGCCGCGGTGGCCGGCGGCGCGGTGGCGATGACCCGCACCGGCGACGACGTCGACCCGGCCGCCGCCGAGAGCGGCGCCGCGGTCGCCTTCCACGGCACGCACCAGGCGGGCATCGCGACCGCGGTGCAGGACCGGCTGCACTTCGCCGCGTTCGACGTGAAGACGGACGACCGCGCCGAGTTCGTCCAGCTGCTGAAGGACTGGACCGAGGCCGCACGGCGGATGACCGCCGGGCACGCGGTCGGCGAGGGCGCGTACGGCGGACTGGCCGAGGCGCCGCCGGACGACACCGGTGAGGCGCTGGGCCTCAAGCCGTCCCGGCTGACGCTGACGATCGGCTTCGGGCCCTCCTTCTTCGAGAAGTTCGGGCTGCGGGACCAGCGGCCCGAGGCGCTGGTGGACCTGCCGAAGTTCCCGGGCGACAACCTGGAGAGGGCGCGCAGCGACGGCGACCTGTGCGTCCAGGCGTGCGCGGACGACCCGCAGGTCGCGGTGCACGCCATCCGCAACCTCGCCCGCATCGGCTTCGGCAAGGTCGCGATCCGCTGGTCGCAGCTGGGCTTCGGCAAGACGTCCTCGACGACGCCGGACGCGCAGACCCCGCGCAACCTGATGGGGTTCAAGGACGGCACCCGCAACATCGCGGGCACCGAGACGGACCGGCTGAAGAAGTTCGTGTGGGTCGGCGACGGCGACGGTCCCGGCTGGATGACCGGCGGCTCGTACCTCGTCGCCCGGCGCATCCGTATGAACATCGAGACCTGGGACCGCACCTCGCTCCAGGAGCAGGAGGACGTCTTCGGCCGCGACAAGGGCGAGGGCGCTCCGGTCGGCAAGGCCAAGGAGCGCGACGAGCCGTTCCTGAAGGCGATGAAGCCGGACGCGCACGTGCGGCTCGCGCACCCCCACGCCAACGACGGGGCGACGATCCTGCGCCGCGGCTACTCCTTCACGGACGGCACGGACGGTCTCGGCCGTCTGGAGGCGGGCCTGTTCTTCCTCGCGTACCAGCGTGACGTCCGCAAGGGCTTCATCCCGGTGCAGCGGAACCTCTCCCGCTCCGACGCGCTCAACGAGTACATCCAGCACGTGAGTTCGGCGATCTTCGCCGTCCCGCCCGGCGTCCGGGACAAGGACGACTGGTGGGGCCGGGCGCTGTTCTCCAAGGAGGCGTAGCCGTGTTCGGCAACTATCTGATCGGCCTGCGCGAGGGTCTGGAAGCCAGCCTCGTCGTCTGCATTCTCATCGCCTATCTGGTGAAGACCGGGCGGCGGGACGCCCTGCGTCCCATCTGGATCGGCATCGGCGTCGCGGTCACGCTCGCGCTGGGCTTCGGCTGCGTGCTCGAATTCGGTTCCCAGGAAATGACGTTCAAGGCCCAGGAGGCACTCGGCGGTTCGCTGTCGATCTTCGCGGTGGGCCTGGTGACGTGGATGGTCTTCTGGATGCGGCGCACCGCCCGGCATCTGAAGTCGGAGCTGCACGGCAAGCTGGACGCGGCCCTCGCGATGGGCACGGGCGCGCTGGTGGCGACCGCGTTCCTGGCGGTCGGCCGGGAGGGCCTGGAGACCGCGCTGTTCGTGTGGGCGTCGGTGCACGCGGCCAGCGACGGCACGCCGCGCCCGCTGATCGGTGTCGCCCTGGGCCTGGCCACCGCGGTCTTCCTCGGCTGGCTCTTCTACCGTGGCGCCCTGAAGATCAACCTGGCCAAGTTCTTCACCTGGACCGGCGGCATGCTGGTCGTGGTCGCGGCGGGTGTGCTCGCGTACGGCGTCCACGACCTCCAGGAGGCCGACTTCGTCCCGGGCCTGACGAGCCTCGCCTTCGACATCAGCGGCACGATCCCGCCGACGAGTTGGTACGGCACCCTCCTGAAGGGTGTCTTCAACTTCCAGCCCGACCCGACCGTCCTCCAGATCACGGTGTGGGCGCTGTACCTGGTCCCGACGCTCACGATCTTCCTCGCCCCGGTAGGGTTCGCCTCCGGGAAGGGGAAGGTGAAGGTACCTGATGAGCAGGGATCGCGTGGGTCGCAGCCGACGAAGGCTTCGTAGTCCGAACCGTCTGAACCAATTCGCCCTGGCAACGGGGGCGGTGACCGTTCTGTCCTTGACGGCGAGCGGTTGCGTGGTGGTGCACGGCGAGCGGGAGGTCGTACCGGCGGCGACACGGGCCGAGGCCGCCCGCGCGCTCACGGACTTCACCACCGCGTACAACAAGGCGGACAAGGCGTACGACAGTTCGCTGGACGCGGACCGGGTCACCGGGCCGCTCGCCGACATCGACGGCGCCAAGCTCAAGGCCGGGCAGAAGAACCACCCGGCTGGCAATCCGGCACCTTCGCCGCTGAAGTTCAGTGACGCCAAGTTCGTGATACCCGAGAAGGCCGCCTGGCCGCGCTGGTTCGTGGCCGACACCGCGGCCAACAAGGGCCTGCCCAGCAGCCGTTGGCTGCTCGTCTTCACCCGCGGCAGCGCGAACGACATGTGGCAGGTCTCGTATCTGACCGTCCTCGCCGCCGCCGACGTACCGAAGTTCGCGACGGACGAGCACGGCTGGGCCCAGCCGGTCACGGCGGACGACGCGGCCCTGGCGGTCGAGCCGGAGAAGCTGAGCCAGTCGTACTCGACCTATCTGAAGGCCGGCGGCGGCACCTTCGCCGCGGGCACGCACACCTCGCAGTGGCGGGCCCAGCGCAAGAAGTTCGCCAGCAAGCCCGGCCTCGCCCGCCAGTACATCGACGAGCCGCTCACCTCGGGCGACTACGCCCCGGTGGGCCTGCGCACCTCGGACGGCGGAGCCCTGGTCTTCTTCACCACCCACCGCTACGAGAAGCAGACCGCCGCGACGGGCACCGAGATCCCGGCGCCCAGCGCCGACGTCCAGGCCCTGACCACCGGCGAGATCAAACAGTCCCTCACCCTGGAGTTCATCTCCAACCAGGCAGCACTGGACCCGGCGAAGGCCTCGCCGGGCAAGGGCGTGTCCATCCTGGGGAGGATCGAGGGGCTGACGGGGGCGAAGGGCGAGTAGCGGGGGCCGCGCGACGGCCACGGCCGCCGGACAGCCACCACCGCCACGAGCGGACCCGGGCCGCTTGCGACGCCGGGTGCCGTGCGATCAGGGTTCAGCCCTCGACTGCGATCAGGGTTCAGTCCCCGCCAGGGTTCAGCCCCGGTGGGGCCAAGCCGCCAGCTGCTCCGACTCGTTCTCCCCCGCGTAGCGGGCACACGCGTCGGTCAGGATCTCGAGCAAGGTGAGCGGATCCGGCAGGGCGTGCTCAGGTCCCCGTACCCACTCGACCGTCAGGTCGCCCGGCAGCCGCGCCGGCGGGACAAGGACGTACGACCCACGACAGTGCCACCGCAGCCCCGGGTGCTCGTCCATCGTCTCGGGATGGCAGTCCAGCTCGCACGGCCACCACTCGTCCTCGTCCTCGGGCGTACCCCGCGTCGCCGTGAAGAAGAGCATCCGGTCACCGCCCGACTCCGCGACGGGCCCGACCTCGATGCCGGAGGCCAGCAGCCGCTCCAGCGCCTCGCGCCCGGCGTCCAGCGGCACATCGAGAACGTCGTGCACCATGCCGGTCGCGGTGATGAAGTTGGCCTTCGGCTGATGCCGGGCCCATCGCTCGATCTGCGCGCGGTCGGTGGTGGACTGCGTCTGCCAGGCGAAGGAGACGGGGTGACGGGCGGGAGTGGGACAGCCGACGCGGTCACAGGAACACCGGTAGCCGGAGGGGTGGGCGGCCTGCGCGAGCGGCAGCCCCGCGGCGGCGGCGGCGAGCAGCAGGGCCTCACGCCCGCTGTCCCCGTTGTCCACAGGACCCTTGGGCCGGCGTCCGCGCAGCCATTGGGAGATCCTGCCCTGCGCGCCGGAGCGGTTGCCGAACTCTGCGCTCATCTATCCCCTCGCCTAGCCGTAGTGCCCACGTCTTGCCTGCCCATCGTCCCACCATCCTGCGCTCCGGGTGGCCAGAGCCCACATCCGGGGTGGGCGGGGCGACGCGTCCCCGCCCCGGATCGGGTGTCATTGCCAGCTTTGCGTCGCTTTGGCCCCCTACGGTGGTCGCCATGGTCACACGGACGGTGTTCATGGGTCTGGCCGCCGGTCTCGTCTCCCTCGCGCTCGCCGGGCCCGGCGGCGGACCCTCCCCGCTGGAGTGGGGGGCGGCGCCGCTGACGGTGGACGGACTCCCCCGGATCGTCCAGGTCGCCCACCGCGGCGGGGCTCGCGAAGTCCCGGAGAACAGCATGTCGGGCCTGACGGCGGCGTACGAGCGCGGAACGGCGCAGGTGCTCGACCTCGACACCCGGATACTGCGCGACGGGACCGTGGTGGTCCTGCACGACGCGACCCTGAACCGTACGACCGACGCGCGCGGCCCGGTGCGGGCGCTGACCCTGCGGGACTGGCGGCGGGTGCGGCTGCGCCCCTCGGACGCGGTCCCCGGGACCTGGCGTTCCGAGCGGCCACCGACCGTCGCCGAGGTACTGGACCGCTTCGGCGGGCGGATCGTGCTGACACTGGAGGCCAAGGACCCCGGGAGCCTGGACACGCTCGCCGCGATGATCCGCGCCCGCCGTCTGACCCGCTCGGTGGTCGTGAACTCCAACGACCCGGCGGTCGCCCGGCGCGCCCACCGCCTGGGCCTGATCAGTCAGTTGTGGCGCTCGGCGGCCCAGCTGCGCACCGACCGTCCGGAGCGCTGGGCGTCGTTCGTCGACATTCTCGACGTCGACCACAAGGCGCGCGAGATCGATCTCGTACGGGCGGTGCGCTCCGGTGTCCCTCGCGTGTGGGCGCACACCGTGAACACTCCCGGCCGACGCGACCGGGCGCTCGCGCTGGGCTGCGACGGAATCGTCACGGACGCCCCGGGACGGCTGGCGTCCGCGTCTTCCGCGTCTTCCGCGCCTGCCGCGCCTGCCGCGCCTGCCGCGCCTGCCGCACCTTCCGCGTCCTCCGCGTCCTCCGCGTCTCGCGCCGCTCAGCGCGGGGCGAGGCCGTGGAGGGCGTAGTCGACGAGGGTGTCCGTGTAGGCGTACGAGATCGGGGCGGTGCGCTGGAGCCATCGCTGGGCGAGCGGGGAGACGAACAGTTCCAGGGCGATACGGAGGTCGAGGTCCGGGCGTACATCGCCCTTGTCCTGCGCCGAACGCAGTCGCCGCACATACAGCTGGAGTTGGGGTTCGAGGAGCTTGGCCACGAACTCCGCGCCGAGCCGCTCGTTGACCAGGCCCTCGGCGGCCAGGGCCCGGGCGGGGGCCTCGAACCGGGGGTCCCGCAGCTGGTCCACGGTGGCGCGCAGCACCAGCTTGAGGTCGGCCTCCAGATCCCCCGTGTCAGGAATCGCATACGACTCCTGCCCCATCTGCCCGTCCTGCCGCGCCGGCCCGTCGTGGCCGCCCTGCCCGTCCTGCTCGCCGTGTCCGTCGTGTCCCGCCGCTTGCGCGGCCTGCTCGCCGAGGTCCATGAAGGCGTCGAGGAGTACGTCCGCCTTCGACGACCACCAGCGGTAGATCGTCTGCTTGCCGACGCCCGCGCGGGCGGCGATGCCCTCGATCGTCGTCCTGGGGTAGCCGATCTCGCCGACGAGGGCGAGGGCGGCGGCGTAGATCGCGCGACGCGACTTCTCACTGCGGCGAGTGGAGTCGGGGGTGGGCTTGGGCTGTGGGGCCATGGGCTGAACTTATCAGGGCGACGATACGGCGCGTCTCGCCTCAGACGGGGAGTGTGTTCGCCCTCGCCGCCCCTACCCGTCCCGTACCTGGGCTCCGTCCGGTACCTGGGGCTCCGTCCCGGACCCCGTTCGCGCAGTTCCCCGCGCCCGTGTCCAGGGGCCGGGGGCGGCAGCCCGCGCACAACCACCCGTTCGCCTCCCGCCCGGAGGGCACCGCACGCCGCACCATGGGCCTCAACAGCCACACCCACCCCCGCGGTTGCGTAAGGAGCCTTCCTTGCCCACTCCCCGCCACGCCACCCCCCGCCGCTACCTCATGTGCCCACCCGCACACTTCGAGGTCACCTACGCCATCAACCCCTGGATGGACCCCACCAAGCCCGTCGACGTACCGCTCGCCGTCGCCCAGTGGGAAGACCTCCGCGACCGCTACCGCGCCCTCGGCCACACGGTCGAGGAGCTCATCCCCCGCCCCGGCCTGCCGGACATGGTCTACGCGGCGAACGGCGCGACCGTCGTGGACGGCAGGGTGCTCGGCGCCCGGTTCGCGTTCCGCGAGCGCGAACCGGAGGCGGCGGCGCACCTGGAGTGGTTCCGCGCGCACGGGTTCGCGCACGTACGCGAGCCGGTCCACATCAACGAGGGAGAGGGCGACTTCGCGGTCACCGCGTCGTATCTGCTCGCGGGGCGCGGCTTTCGCGCGAGCCCCCTCTCGCACGGCGAGGCGCAGGAGTTCTTCGGCCGCCCGGTGATCGGGCTGGACCTCGTCGAGCCGCGCTACTACCACCTCGACACGGCCCTCGCCGTCCTGGACGACGCGGCGGACGAGGTCATGTACTACCCGTCCGCCTTCTCCCCCGGCAGCCGCGAGGTGCTGCGTCGCCTGTTCCCCGACGCCCTGATCGCCACCGACGACGATGCCGCCGCGCTCGGCCTCAACGCGGTCTCGGACGGCCTGCACGTGCTGCTCCCGCAAGCGGCGACGGGCCTCTTCCACCCCCTCCGGCAACGCGGCTTCGAGCCCCTCGGCATCGACCTGAGCGAACTCCTCAAGGGCGGCGGCAGCGTGAAGTGCTGCACCCAGGAGCTGCGGGACCACGGCTGATCAGCGGGAGCAGCCGCCCGCCGGCTACCGCCGGCGCTCACCACCACGCGGTCGGATACACCTCTCGCTGGAGGCGGGCGGAGAGCGTCTGCACCACGACGAGCAGCAGTGCGCCGGCGGCCAGCAGGGGCACGAAGCGGTGGGCGGGCGGGTCGGTGAGCATGATCATGACGGCCGTCGCCATGGCCGGCGGATGGGCCGCTTTGAGCACGAGCACCAGTCCACAGGCGATGCCGCAGGCCACGGCGGCGGCCCATGGGCCGTGCCAGCCGAGCCCGAGCACCGTGAAACAGACCAGGCAGGACAGCATGTGACCGCCGACGACATGGCGGGGCTGGGCGAGAGGCGAGTCGGGGGTCGCGGTGACGATCGCCGTCGTGGCCGCGAGCGGCGGCACGAGGACCGTCTCGTGCGTGAGCGCGCCCACGGCCACCAACACGGCCAATCCGACCGACGTGGTCACGGACGCCGACACCACCGTGCGCCGGGACGGCCGCGGCTCGTCGGCTCTCCACCGGCGCATCGGAGACCGCTTCGCGGGACGCCCCGGGACATCCACGGCTGCGGGTATCTCAGGTCGTGCTGCGGGTATCCCAGGTGGTGCCGAGGGAATCCCGGGTGGCGGTGCGGGAATCCCGGGTGGTGCTTCAGGTATCCCAGGTGGTGCTGCGGGAATCCCGGGTGGTGCTTCAGGTATCCCAGGTGGTGCTGCGGGAATCCCGGGCGCGTCAGAGGCCATGAGGAGGCGTGATCGCTGGGGTGCTGGACGGGGCGTACACGGGCGGCGGAGCGCACGGAATCGGCACGGGGACTCCTTGGAACCGTCCCCGCTTCCGGCCCACGGCGGCTCGTCGTCCGTGAAGACGGGGATCATGCCAAGCATCCTGACGTCGCCGCCCCACGCCTGTCCAAGCCCACCTCCTTATCGTCCGATCGAGCATCTCTATCGAACCGCGTGGGCCGAAGTCACCGAGCGGCCAGGCGCCTTGAGAAGCCCTAGTCCCGCGTGGCCGGCGGCCAGGCGTCGCCCCACTCCGCGTCACGGGCCGCCTTGTACAGCGGTCCGTGCCGCTTGCTCACCGTCTCCCGGCGCAGCGACTCGTCGGGCTCGCAGAGGTCGAGCAGCACCTGTCCCTTGCGGATCTGCGGCTTGCGTACGACACGGGAGGGCGCGGGGGTGGGCGGGAAGCGGGTGGCGGCCACGTAGCTGAACTTTTCGTCCTCGTACGGCAGGGAGCCGCCCTTGACCTGACGGTGCAGGGAGGAACGGGCGACCCGGGCGGAGAAGTGGCACCAGTCCTCGCCGGGGACGATCGGACAGGCCGCGCTGTGCGGGCAGGGCGCGGCGACCTGGAACCCGGCGCGGATCAGGCGGTCGCGCGCCTCGATCACGCGGGCGTAGCCGTCGGGGGTGCCCGGCTCGATGATCACGACGGCCTGGGCCGCGGTGGCGGCGGCGTCGACGACGGAGGCCCGGTCGGCGGCGGTGAGCTCGCCCAGCACGTACGACACGGTGACGAGATCAGTGCTCTCGATGGTGAGCGCTGCTCCGATACGAGAGCGGTGCCACTCGGCGCTCTTCAACTCCGGGTTGGTCGCGGCGATCTCGCGGCCGAGGGCGAGGGCCGGCTCGGCCCAGTCGAGCACCGTCACCGGGCGGGTGCCCTCCCAGGTCGCGTTCACCGCCCAGGTGGCGGCGCCCGTGCCGCCGCCGACGTCCACGTGGCCGTCCGGCGCCCACCCCGGCACCGCGTCCGCGAACGCGTCGAGTGCCGTGCGTACCGCCTCGAAGGTCGCGGGCATGCGGTAGGCGGCGTAGGCGACCACGTCCGAGCGGTCGCGGAGGATGGGAACGTGCGTCGGGGTCGCCCCCCGGTAGGTGGCGATCAGCCGGTCGACCGCCTGCGCGGCGGCCTTCGGCGGCAGGCCGTCGACCAGCCCGGCGAGGGCGGCGCGCAGGGTCTCGGCGGGGGTCAAGGGGGCGTTCACCCGCTGATTCTACGGTGGCGGGGGCGGGGCCCCGAGCGGAGTTTTCGCCCCCGCCGCCCCTGCCCTCCCCCAAGCTCTCGGCTTCGCTCGAGCAGGGGGGACGACCCCCATCGTCCCCTGGAGGCTGCGCCCCCAGACCCCCGCCAAAAGATTGCGCAGTTCCCCGCGCCCCTTGACAGGGGCGCGGGGAACTGGCGAACGGGGTCTGGGGCGGAGCCCCAGGTACGGGACCTCAAGCCCCCCGTACGGCCCGGGCCACCCGCGTGCCCGCCCCCGCCCGCGGCCCGCTGTCCGCCGGGCGGCGCCGCGGATGCACCGTGTTCGCCAGCAGCACCAGGAACGTGTCCGTCGCCGGATCCAGCACCAGGGACGTCCCCGTGAAGCCCGTATGCCCCGCCGCACCTCGCCCCGCGAGCCCTCCCATGAACCACGGCTGGTCGAGGGCGAAGCCCAGTCCGGGCGGCGTCAGCATCAGCTCGACGAAGTCGGGCCCGAGGATGCGGGCGGGGCCGTAGGAGCCGCCGGCCAGCAGGGTGCGGCAGAAGACCGCGAGGTCGCGCCCCGTGGAGAAGAGCCCCGCATGACCGGCCACCCCTCCGAGCGCCCACGCGTTCTCGTCGTGCACCACGCCCCGCAGCATGCCCCGGTCCGCCTTGGCCCACGGCCGCCGCTGGTCCTCGGTCGCCGCGGCGCCCGGGCAGGGCCCGAAGCCGGTGGCCGTCATGCCGAGCGGCCGCGTGATCCCGTCGCGGACGAGGACGTCGAGCGCGCGCCCGGTGATGCGCTCCAGGACGTACTGGAGGAGGAGCAGGTTCAGGTCGGAGTACAGGTACGCGCCGGGTTCGGACGTCGGGGCCTGCGCCCGCAGCAGCGCCAGCCGCGCCGCGTCGTCCGGGCAGTCGTACAGCGGGAGTTCGGGCCGCAGCCCGGAGGTGTGGGTGAGCAGCTGTCGTACGGTGATGTCGTGGGCGGCGGCCGCGCGGAACTCCGGCAGATACGCGCCCACCCGCGCGTCGATGCCCAGCGTGCCGCGCTCCAGCTGCTGCACCGCGGCGACCGCCGTGAACAGCTTGGTGAGGGACGCCAGGTCGAAGGGCGTGTGGACGGTCGTCGGCACCCGTGCGGC
Organism: Streptomyces sp. NPDC058246; assembly: GCF_042881985.1. NCBI lineage: Bacteria > Bacillati > Actinomycetota > Actinomycetes > Kitasatosporales > Streptomycetaceae > Streptomyces > Streptomyces sp. NPDC058246. Next base: position 37,465 of record NZ_JBHVWZ010000020.1, read on the forward strand.
AGGCGGGAGTTCGACCCGCGTGCCGGACTCCTCGTCGTACGCCGCATAGCGCACCGCCCACCCCGCCGCCTTCTCGACGGCGATGACCGGGCCACGCCCTGCGACGAGTACCACGCCCGCCGCCCAGGGCTCCGGCCCGCGGGTGAGGGCGCGGACGTCCCGTACGAGATGACGCAGTTCCTCGGGGTCGAGCCCGGCCCGTTCCGGTGTGTCGGTGCGCAGTCTCGGTGCGCTCAGCTGTCCGCCGCCTTTCCGTCCGGTGTGCGTCCCGTCTGCCAGGGGCGGCAGAGTCCCACGAAGCAGGCGATGGCCACCAGTACCGCCGCCAGTTGGACGACGGCCATCGGGACGGCGGTGTGCTCCCCGGCGATACCGACCAGGGGTGAGGCGATCGCGCCGATGAGGAAGGAGGAGGTGCCGAGCAGCGCGGAGGCGGAGCCGGCGGCGTGCCGGACGCGCATCAGGGCGAGCGCCTGGGTGTTGGGCATGGCGAGGCCCATCGCGGACATCAGCACGAACAGGGCGGCGGCCACCGGCACGAGCCCGGCCTCGCCGAAGACGCCGGAGGACATCAGCAGCAGCGCGGTCGCGGCGAGGGCGATGAGCGCGAGCCCGAGGGCCAGGACCCTGTCGAGGCTGACCCGGCCGACCAGGATCTTGCCGTTGATCTGGCCGAGGATCACCAGGCCGACGGAGTTGAGGCCGAAGAGCAGACTGAACGTCTGCGGGGAGGCGCCGTAGATCTCCTGGATCACGAACGGCGACGCCGAGATGTACGCGAACAGCGCGGCGAAGGCGAAGCCGCCCGCGAGCATGTATCCGGCGAAGACCCGGTCGGCGAGCAGTCCCCGCATGGCGCGCAGCGCCTCGCCGACGCCCCCGCTGTGCCGTTCGGCGGGCGCGAGGGTCTCGGGGAGCCGGAACCACACGACCGCCGTCAGCGCGATGCCGACCGCCGTGAGGACCACGAACACGCCCCGCCAGTCGGTGACGCGCAGGATCTGCCCGCCGATCAGCGGGGCGACGATCGGGGCGACTCCGGAGATCAGCATGAGGGTGGAGAAGAAGCGGGCCATCGCCACGCCGTCGTACAGATCGCGGACGACCGCGCGGGCGATCACGATGCCGGCGGCGCCCGCGAGACCCTGCGCGAGCCGGAAGGCGACGAGGAGTTCGACGTTCGGGGCGACGGCGCACAGCACGGTGGCCAGGACGTAGACGGCGAGACCGGTGAGGAGCGGGCGCTTGCGGCCCCATCTGTCGCTCATCGGGCCGACGACGAGCTGTCCGAGCGCCATGCCCGCGAGGCACGCGGTGAGCGTGAGCTGCACGGTCGCGGCCGGGGCGTGCAACGCCTGGGTGACCTCCGGCAGCGACGGGAGGTACATGTCCATCGCCAGCGGGGGCGTGGCGGTGAGGCCGCCGAGGATCAGGGTGACGAGGAGTCCGGTGCGCCGCAGGGCGCCGGGGTCCGGCGCATCGGCTGTCGCCTCCGGTACGGCGACCGGCGGTACGGCGACCACCGGCGGCGCGGCGTCGGCGAGCGCCGCGTGCGGTATGTGCCCCTCCGGGCCGTCCGTGCCTGTCCGGTCCCGCGCGGTGCGGCCACGCTCGGGCATGTGCCCCTCCCTCTCCGAGTGATCCGCCACCTATGCTCTCAGTTCGAACGGAGTGTTCGGGGTCACAGAGCGCAGAGCAAGGGGCGGCGGGGATGACGGGCGAGCGCGAACGCGTGCGGTGGGGGATTCTGGCGACCGGCGGGATCGCCGCGGCCTTCACCGCGGATCTGGTGGACCTGCCGGACGCCGAGGTCGTGGCGGTGGCGTCGCGGACGGACGCCTCGGCGAAGGCCTTCGCCGAGCGGTTCGGGATACCGAAGGCGTACGGGGACTGGACGTCGCTGGCCGAGGACGAGGACGTCGACATCGTGTACGTCGCCACTCCGCACTCGGCGCACCGGGCGGCGGCCGGGATGTGTCTGGAGGCCGGGCGTCATGTGCTGTGCGAGAAGGCGTTCACGCTGAACGCGCGCGAGGCCGAGGAACTGGTGGCGCTCGCCCGCCGCCACGACCGCTTCCTGATGGAGGCCATGTGGATGTACTGCAATCCGCTGATCCGCCGGCTGAAGGCGCTCGTCGACGACGGCGTCATCGGTGAAGTCCGCACGGTGCAGGCCGACTTCGGGATCTCGGGACCGTTCCCGCCGTCGCACCGGCTGCGTGATCCGGCGCAGGGCGGCGGCGCGCTCCTCGATCTCGGCGTCTATCCGGTGTCGTTCGCGCAGCTGCTGCTCGGGGAGCCCTCGGACATCGCCGCGAGAGCAGTGCTCTCCGACGAGGGCATCGATCTCCAGACCGGAGCACTGCTCACTTGGGAGAGCGGCGCTCTCGCCTCGGTGCACTGCTCCCTCAACGGCGGCACTCCCGTCGCCGCCTCGGTCACCGGCTCCGCAGGCCGCATCGATGTCCCGGACGGTTTCTTCCATCCGGACCGCTTCGTGCTGCACCGCGACGGCCGCGACCCCGAGGTGTTCACGGCCGACCCGGCGGACGGCCCCCGCAACAGCCTCCGGCACGAGGCCGCCGAGGTCATGCGCGCCCTGCGCGCCGCCGAGACCGAGTCGCCGCTCGTCCCCCTCGACGGCACCCTCGCCGTGATGCGCACGCTCGACACGATCCGGGACCGTGTCGGCGTCCACTATCCGAGCGAGGCGTGACCAGCGCCCCACCAGGGGTGACCAGCGCCCCGTCACAGGTGATCAGCGCCATGTCAGGGGCGCGGGTCCGTGCCATGTGCGGCTCCGCCGCGTGGGCGCGCCCAACCACGAACGAACCGCAGCTCATGAACCACGCCGGCGCTCCCGGACTCCTCCCGTACGCTGCGGCCCCATGAACGCCAAGAACACCTCGCACACGAAGATCGCCGTGGTGACCGGAGCAGGTTCCGGCATCGGCCGGGCCGTGGCCGTCGAACTCCTGCGCACCGGCTGGTCGGTGGCGCTGGCCGGACGCCGGAGCGAGACCCTGGAGGAGACGGCCGCCGACGCCCCGGAGACGCTCTGCGTGCGCACCGACGTCTCGCGACCGGACGACGTGGCCGCCCTGTTCGACGCCGTACGCGACCGGTTCGGGCGGCTCGACCTGCTCTTCAACAACGCAGGCACGTTCGGGCCGGGCGGTGTCCCGCTCGAAGAGCTGCCGTACGACGCCTGGCGGCACGTCGTGGACACCAACCTCAACGGCGCGTTCCTGTGCGCGCAGGCGGCGTACCGGCAGATGAAGGAGCAGGACCCGCAGGGCGGCCGGATCATCAACAACGGCTCGATCTCGGCGCACACCCCCCGGCCGCAGTCGATCGCGTACACCGCGACCAAGCACGCGTTGACCGGCCTGACCAAGTCACTGTCCCTGGACGGGCGCCCGTACCGGATCGCCTGCGGTCAGATCGACATCGGCAACGCGGCCACCGACATGACCGAGCGGATGCAGACCGGAACCCTCCAGGCGAACGGCGAACTGGCGGTCGAACCGGTGATGGACGTGGCCGATGTGGCGCGCACCGTCCGGCACATGGCGGAGCTGCCACTGGAGGCGAACGTGCAGTTCGCGACGGTGCTGGCGACCACGATGCCGTACGTGGGACGCGGCTGAGGCGGCCACCGCCGCATCGTCGACGACGGGTCAACGACTCACCAATGACTCGTCAAGCACTCAACTTGCACAAGCGGAAGCTGAACCTCCGGACCATACAAGCCGGTGGTGGGCTTATGCTCAACATCTCCTCCACCAGAGCTTCACACTTGGAGCACAAGACTTCGGTACGACCGGTGCGGTCGGCGCAACACGCACAACCCGCGTAACCCGTGCGTGTTCGACGACACCCTGCACAACCCGTACAGCCCGCACAACCCGTACAGCCCGTACAACCAAGGTCCACACCGAGGGGGGAGGTGGCAGCCGTTCCGCGGACCGGGTGGGGGCGGACCTCGCGCGGGACCGCGAGGTATGCACCGGACCGCGGAACGGCTGCCCCCGCGCTCAGCGCCGGTGGCGGGCGCCCCCCGCCTCATCCTCCGCAGCCCCCTCCGCCTCGGCCCCACGCCGGCGCCTGCGCAGCGCCAGCGCCCCGCCCGCGAGCAGTGCCGCCGCTCCCCCGGCCCCGCCGAGCAACCCCCACGACGAGCCTCCCGCCGCCGCGTCGGCCGAAGGGCCCGCGGCCCCCTTCGCCGCCTTCCGGGTCGGCGGCGCGCTCGCGCCGCCCTCGCTGAGCGGAGCGACCAGCGTGCCCACCGGCTCGGCCTCTGCCCCGCTCCCGAAGCCCCAGTCGAGCAGCTGGGCCGTCTCCTCGTAGACCCCGCTGCCGCCGCTCTTCGGGTGCATCACGGTGACGAGAAGGGTCCGCCCGTCGCGGGTCGCCGCGCCGGTGAAGGTGTTGCCGGCGTTGCTGGTGTAGCCGTTCTTCACGCCGATCAGACCGTCGTACGTCGGCACGCCCCAGGCGCCCGTGAGCAGGCGGTCGGTGTTCTGGATCTGGAAGGTCTTCTTGCCGCCGGCCGGGAAGTCGGCCGTCTTCGTCGCGCAGTAGGCGCGGAAGTCGGCGTCGGCGAGGCCGTGCCGGGCGAAGAGCGTGAGGTCGTACGCGGACGACAGCTGGCCCTTGTGGTCGAAGCCGTCGGGGCTGACCACGTGCGTGTCCAGGGCCTGCAGGTCCGCGGCCTTGGCCTGCATCTCGGCGACGGTCTCGGCGACGCCGCCGTTCATGTGGGCGAGCACGTGCACCGCGTCGTTGCCGGAGCGCAGGAAGACGCCCTGCCACAACTGCTCGACGGTGTAGGTGATCCCGGGCTTGACGCCGACGAGGCTGGAGCCCGCGGGGATGCCGGCGAGGTCGGCGTCGGTCACCCTGTGCTTCTCGGTCCGCTCGAACTTCTTCAGCACGGTGTCCGCGAACAGCATCTTCAGGGTGGACGCGGGCGGGAGGCGGCGGTGCGCGTTGTACGAGGCGAGCACCTCGCCGCTCTCGTGGTCCGCGACGAGCCAGGCCCGGGCGGTGAGCCTCTTGGGCAGCCCCGCGGCGCCCCGCACCTGAACACCGGTGAGGCCGAGCCGCGCACCGCCGATCGTGGTCGCGGCGTACGCGGGGGAAGCGACGGCCAACGGGGCGGCCACGGCGAAGCCGAGAACGGCACGACGGGAAAGCCGAGAAGAATGACGCATCCCGGGACCGTACAAAGCGCGCCGATGACGCGGCACAGTGGGGTGATAAAGGAGAGGAAAGCCACGTCCAAAGACGCGGTAAAACGGCGCGGGCCCGCCCCGTACGACCGTCCACCGTCCCACCGGGAGATGCGTACCGGACGAGCCCGCTGTCTTCACCAGGGGACCACTCAACAGGCGTTTCCTGGCAATACGCCCTAGAGAGCTTAGGAATCAGCTGTCTTACGGAATATTGATTTCGGTCGGGACATTCTCAGCCCTCACACATCCCTTACTCAGCCCCGCTCAAAGGTTTCTCCATAGCTTGTGGCCGCGCCCACAGCGGGCGCCAAGAACCTTTGAGGAACGGGATGTTTGGCATCTATCTCAAGCGTGAGCTGAGCCGGCGCAAGAAGGCGGCGCTGGTGATCGCCATGGGTCTGGCGCTCGGTATCGCGCTGGTCATCACCGTCAACTCGGTGTCGGCCGGCATGTCGCAGGCGCAGGACAAGGTCCTGAAGTCGCTGTACGGGCTCGGCACCGACATGACGGTCACCAAGGCCCAGGCAGCGCCTACGAGCGGCTCCTCCGGCAGACCGAAGTTCAACTTCGACGCCAAGTCCAACGACAGCAGCGACACACAGAGCTCGGACCGGGTGATGACGCAGGGCGGGCAGTCCCTGAAGTCCTCGCTGGTCACCGAGGTCGCCGCGCAGAAGGGCGTGGCGAGCGCGGTCGGCTCGCTGAGCCTGAACGTCACCAAGGTCAACGGCTCCTTCACACAGGGCAAGGCGCAGTCCTCGACGTCCGGCTCGCAGCAGGGCGGCCCCGGCGGCGGACAGGGCGGCGGCAGCACGGCCGCGCCGCGGGTGCAGGGCGGCGGCGCCTCCTTCGACGTGAACTCGTACTCCGTCGCGGGCGTCGACGTCGCCAACCAGGACCTCGGCCCGCTCGCCACCTCCAAGATCACCTCGGGCAAGACCTTCACGACGGCGCAGACCAACGCGAAGGTCGCGGTGCTCAGCAAGTCGTACGCCAAGGAGAACAAGTACACGGTCGGCAAGACCTTCAAGATCTCCGGCACCAAGTACACGATCATCGGTATCGCGACACCCGACAGCAGCGAGTCGACCACCGACGTCTACCTGCCGCTGAAGCAGGCGCAGACGCTCGGCGACTCGAAGGACAAGGTCACCACGATCTACGTCAAGGCGACCGACTCCAAGCAGATCAACACGGTCAAGGCGACCATCCAGAAGAACATCTCGGGTACGACGGTCACCACCTCCGCGGACCTCGCGGACACCGTCTCCGGCTCGCTGTCGACGGCCTCGAACCTCGCGACCAGCGTCGGCAAGTGGCTGTCCATCGCGGTGCTGGTCGCCGCGTTCCTGGTGGCGGCGCTGCTCACCTCCTCCGCCGTCTCCCGCCGCGTCCGCGAGTTCGGCACCCTCAAGGCGCTCGGCTGGCCGTCCCGCAAGGTCACCCGCCAGGTCGTCGGCGAGTCCATCGTGAACGGTCTGCTGGGCGGCGCGCTCGGCATCGCCCTCGGCCTCGGCGCGGCGTACGCGGTCACGGCGATCAGCCCGAAGCTGACGGCGGAGCTCGGCTCCACCGGTGGCCTGGGCGGCGGCATGGGCGGCCCCGGCGGCGGCGGTCCCGGTCGGCAGGCGGCCTCGGCGGCCAAGAACACCATGGAGATCGCGCTCTCCGCGCCGGTCTCGCTGACCACCATCGCGCTCGCCGCGGGTCTGGCCATCGCGGGCGGTCTGATCGCCGGTGCGATGGGCGGCTGGCGGGCCTCCCGGATGCGTCCGGCGGACGCGCTGCGCAGCGTCTCGTAACACGCCCCCTCGGGCCGGCCCCAGAGCTGGGGCGCCGCGTCCACTCCCCCCGGGCCGCGGCGCCCCACCCCCTTCCCCCTTCCTCTCCCCCCCTTCTACTCCCTCTTCTTCTTCATCTTCGGAGAACCTCATGTACAAGCTCACCGGCGTCACCAAGCGCTACACGCGGGGCAAGGAGACGGTGGAGGCGCTGCGCGGCGTCGACCTCGCCATCGAGGACGGCGACCAGCTCGTCATCCAGGGCCCCACCGGCGGCGGCAAGTCCACCCTGCTGCAGATGATCGGCGGACTGGACCGCCCGACCTCGGGCAACGTCGAGCTGGACGGCGTGGACCTCGCCTCCATCAGCGAGGCCAAGCTGACCCGGCTGCGTGCCGAGAAGATCGGCATCATCTTCCAGGCGTTCAACCTCATCCCGACGCTGACCGCGCAGGAGAACGTCGAGACCGCCCTCGTACCGCTCGGCGTGAAGCCGGCGGAACGGCGCGAGAGGGCGGCCGAGGCCCTGAGCTCGGTCGGTCTCGGCGACCGTCTGGGCCACGCGCCGAGCGAGCTGTCCGGCGGCCAGCAGCAGCGTGTCGCCATCGCGCGAGCCCTGGTCAAGAAGCCGAAGGTGCTGCTCGCCGACGAGCCGACCGGCAACCTCGACGAGGGCACCCGCGACGACATCATGGGCCTGCTCGAAGGGCTGTGGCACGAGTACGGGCTGACCTTCGTCATGGTCACCCACGACTCGTCCATCGCCCGTCGCGCGCCGCGCCTCGCGACCATCAAGGCGGGTCGGATCACCCTGACCGAGCAGAGCGGCGCGCGCCGCACCGCCGCGGCGCCCCAGCAGTACGGGCAGCAGTACGCGCAGCAGCCCGGCCAGCAGCAGTACGCCCAGCAGCAGACGTACGGCGGTCAGGGCTACTGACCTCTCGGTGGCCTTACGGCTGCCGGTGCGCGGTCCAAGGGGCCGCTCACCGTCCCAGAACGTGGTCGACCTCGGTCAACTGCGGGGCGGTGAGCGGCCCCTTGGCGATCGCGCCCGCGTTCTCCTCGGCCTGGGCGACCGAGCGGAATCCCGGGATGGGGACGGTGCTCGGGCTGCGCGCCCACAGCCAGGCGAGGGCGCCCTGCGCGAGCGTACGGCCGCCGCTGGTGAGGATCTCCTTGAGGGCGTCGACCCGGGCGAGCCAGTCCGGGTCGGCGCCGCCCTGCGCGGTGAAGCCGGGCAGCCAGGCGGGCGGTGCGTTGCGGATGTCCCCCGTTTCGAGCGCCCGCCCCGCCGTGTGCTTCCCGGTCAGCAGCCCCATCGCCAGCGGGCTCCGGTTGATGCTCGCCAGCCCCGACTCCTCACAGAACCGCACGAGTTCGGGCGCGTCCTGAAGCACATTGAGACGATGCTGTACGGCGGCACAGTGCGCGCCCGCCGCGAAGACGGCCGCCCGCTCGGGATCGTCGGTGCTCCACGCGTACGCCCGGATCAGTCCCTCTCGTACGAACTCCTCGCAGGTGTCCCGGAGTTGTGCGGCACGCTCCGGGTCGGCGTCGGAGATGTGCAGCTGGTAGAGGTCGATGTGGTCGGTGTCGAGGCGCCGCAGTGAGGCGGTCAGCGCGCGGCGGGCGTACGCCGGGGAGTCGTCGCTGTGGCCGGCCAGCCTGCGCTCCTCGTCGAACACGTTGCCCCACTTGGTGGCGACGACCACGTCGGCCCGCCGCTTGCCGAGGGCCCGCGCGAGGACGCGCTCGCTGTGCCCGGCGCCGTACGCGTCGGCCGTGTCGAAGAACGTCACGCCGAGGTCGAGGGCGCGCCGAATCGCCCGTACGGACTCCTCGTCGTCGACCTTGCCCCAGCCCAGCGGCTGCCCGTCCGGGGTCGCCCACTCACCGCCGATGGCCCAGCAGCCGAAGCCGAGGGCGCTGACGTCGAGCCCGCTGCGCCCCAGCGTCCTGTTCTCGATGCTCTCCTTCTTGATGCTCTCCATGCCCGCGAACGCTAGGTGTTGGAGCGCACACGAAGGCAAGCCCTTTGCGGTGGGGCGATGTTCAGGCCTGGCCGGTCTCGAAGCGGGAGATCCTGCCGTTCTCGACGGTGAAGGTCCACTTCGTCTTCATCTCGCCCCAGGTGTCGTTGCTGTAGCGGGCGATGAGGGCGAGACCGCCCTGCGACTCGTTGTCGACGTCCATGTGGCCGCGGGAGGAGAAGATCTCCCGCTCGGTCCAGTCGTCGAGGTCCCGGTCGGAGCCGTCGTCGGACATGGTCGCGCCGGGCGCGAGGACGGCCTGGAAGGCGTTCCGGTCGTGCGCGTTCACGGCGGTGACGAACGCCCGGACGGCCGGGTCGCTGAGCTTGGCTACCTGAATCGTCATGTCAGCCAGACTCACACCGGTGTCCGGGGGCCGCCACCCGAACGGCTGCCCGGGGGCGTCGGGCTCGCCCGAACGGTGCGACGGTGGAAACCCGGGAGGGATTCGGAAGGGACCGTGAGAGATCCGGAAGGGACCGTGAGAGATCCGGAAGTGACCGGGAGAGATCCCGAAGTGACCCGGACGGGATCCGGAAGGGATCCGGGAGGGGATCCGTTGCCGCTGCCTGTTCGAGGAGTCACCGTGACCTGTTTCGACCGAACCGATCTGGGACTGCTGCTGCTCCGTCTGGGGACGGGCGGGGTGCTCGCGGCACACGGGGCGCAGAAGCTCTTCGGCTGGTTCGGCGGAGGCGGTCTCGAAGGCACCGGGGCGGCCATGGAGGCCATGGGCTACACGCCGGGGAAGCAGAGCGCGACGGCGGCCGGCCTCGCCGAGGCGGGCGGCGGCACGCTGCTGGCCCTGGGTCTGGCGACGCCCGCCGCCGGTGCCGCGGCGGCCGGCGCGATGGTGGGCGCGGCGTCGGTGCACGCGCCGAACGGCTTCTTTGCGCAGAGCGGCGGCTACGAGTACGCGGCGTCGCTGGCCCTGACGGCGACGGGCCTCGCGGTGACGGGCCCCGGCCGGATCTCCCTGGACCATCTGCTGGGCCACACGGTGAACCGCGGCTGGATGGTGCCGACGGCGCTGGGCGTGACGGCGGCGGTCACGGCAGTGGTCGTGGGGGCCCGGAAGAGGCGGGTGCGCAGGGCGGCGGAGGGGGAGCAGGAGTCGCTGTTCGACGAGCAGGCGTTCACCGACGAGTAGACGTCGGGCGAGCAGGCGTTCACCGACGAGTAGACGTCGGGCGAGCCGTCTCTGGGAGCCCGGCCGCATGCCGCTGACTCCGGGGCCGCCGGGCCCGTGGCCGGCTCCGGGGACACTGGTCCCATGACTGATGAAGACGTCTGGGACTCGATCGACCGCCTGCACGCCTGGCTGGACGCCAACCGGGCGCACGACGGCCAGGAGGGCCTGCTCCTGCGCATGCTGAAGCTGACGGAGGAGGTCGGTGAGGTCGCCCAGGCGGTGATCGGCGCGACGGGCCAGAACCCGCGCAAGGGCACGAGTCACACCTGGGAGGACGTCCGGTCGGAGCTCTGCGACGTCGTCATCACGGCCCTGGTGGCCCTGCGCACGCTGGCGCCGGACGCGCGCGAAGTCTTCGTCTCCCACCTGGCCGGCGTCACGGAGAGGTCGCTCGGGCCTCTCGGGGAGGGCTCAACTCCCTGAACAGCCCTGATACTTGGTCTGCCCGAAGGTGTTCACCTGGTAGCTGTGAGCGCGCCGCCTGGAGTTGGCGCGGGCGGCTGAGCCTTCTCGTCGACATCGAGCCGACGAAAGGGTCCCAGTGCAGGACTACGTGTTCCCCACAGGTCGCAGGACAGTCGCCGTGGTGGGCGGGGTGCTCACCCTCGCCGCCCTGGGGCTGGGCAGCGGAAGCCAGGCCCGGGCGGCGAGTTACGGCACGCCGAGCCTCTCCCTGTCGGCGGCGTACCTGTCGGGTGCGGTGGGCGCGAGCGGGGATCCGGTCGTACGGGTGACGGTCGCGCAGAGCGGTGCCGACGCCGGTGCCCTCGCGGTCACGGTGACCAAGAGCAGCAAGGCGTCCGTGGCGACCACCGGAGACGTCACCGTCACCGGGACCGGCACCACACGTCAGGTCGCCGTGGCCGCGCGCGGCCGGGGCTACACCGACCTCACCGTGAAGGTGACGGGAGTCGACGGCCAGACGGCCACGAAGACGCTGCACTACGCCGCGTCCGCCGCCGTCCAGCACAGCGCGGACAGCCGGTACTTCACCGGCTCCAGCGACGCGTCCGCGGCCCTCGACGTGGGCGGCGGATACGCGGTCGTCGCGGACGACGAGTCCAACACCCTGCGTCTGTACGACCGTTCTGCGTCGGGCGCGCCCGTCAGGACCTGGGACTTCAGCTCCGCAATAGGTGTCTCGAAGGAGATCGACATCGAGGGCGCCGCCCGTGTCGGTGACACCATCTACTGGACGGGCTCGCTGGGCAACAACAAGGACGGCGTGTACAAGTCGGACCGCAACACGGTCTTCACGACCAAGGTGACGGGTTCGGGCGCGGCCACGGCCCTCTCGTACGGCAGCTCGTACACGAAGCTCCGTGACGACCTCGTCGCCTGGGACGAGGCGAACGGCGACCGCTACGGCTTCGCGGCCGGCACCGCCGACGGCCAGGTCCCCAAGCAGATCGACGGTTTCAACGTGGAGGGCCTCGAGTTCGCCCCGGGCTCGACGAGCACGGCGTACATCGGCTTCCGCGCTCCCCTCGCCCCGGCGGTGGCCGACGGCAAGGCACTCCTCGTCCCGGTCACGAACATCGACAAGGTGGTGAGTGACGGCGCGCCGGCGGCCTTCGGCACCCCGGTCGAGCTCGACCTCGGCGGTCTCGCGGTCCGCGACATCCGCAAGAACGCGGCGGACCAGTACCTGATCGTCGCCGGTTCCTGGGCCGCCGACGACAACACCGACCCGTACGCCCTCTACTCCTGGGACGGCAACCCCGCCCACGCCCCGGTCAAGCGCCTCGACCTGCCCACCTCGGACCCGGGCGGCTGGGAGTCCGTCGTGGACGTCCCCGACCTGACGGCCCCGGGCGCCCGCGCCCAGCTGATCACGGACGACGGCTCCGCCGACCTGTACGGCGACGGGACGAAGGCGAAGGACCTCACCCACCCCGAGTGGAAGAAGTCCCGGGCCACCTGGTTCACGGTCACCGGCGCCACCGGCTGACGAAGCCGCCGACTGACGAAGCGGTCCGGCTCCGCTACTCGACGCCCGCGGCGTCCAGCAGGACCGTCGCGGTCGTCGTGGTCAGCCCGTCGAGCGTCTCGATGCCGGCGCCCGCGCGGGCGCTCGCACCGTCGAAGACCAGCATCAGCTGCCGGGCGAGGAGAGCGGGGTCGGACGCGCCACCGCGCTCGGCCTCGGCCCGGAACATCTCTTGGACGCGCTGCTTGGCACCGCCGGCGACCGCGCTCGCCGGGTGCTCGGGGTCCTTCAGCTCGACCAGCGCGGAGAGGAAGGCGCAGCCGCGGTACTCGGGCAGCGTCGAGGCCTTCTCCATCCGCTGGAAGACGCCCAGGATGCGCTCGCGCGGCGTGACGGCCTCGCTCGGATCAGGGGTGAGCTGCTCCTCGTACTGCGGAATCCGTCGCTCCAGGCTTGCCGCGAGGAGGTCGTCCTTGCCGGCGAAGAGCTGGTACATCGACCGCTTCGAGACACCGGCCGACCGGCACAGCGCCTCGACGCCTATGGAGACGCCGTCGCGGTAGGTCAGCTCGGCCGCCGCGTCCAGCAGCCGGTCCCTCGGGGACGCCTTGTCTGTAGTGGCCATACCGTGAGGTTACCTCGCGAAAGGGCGCGAGGAAACCGATCGGTATACCCTGGCTCGACCGCCGGCGGGCCGCCCCGCCCCCTCATGGCGCGTGGGCGCCGTCACACGTGACAGGGGCGGTGAACAAGCGCTTAGATAGTGAGCCGATCCCGCCCGCGCCGAGCCGGAGGCCCCGTTGCTCTTCACATCCGTCGACGATGTCTCCGCCCGCCTCGCCGAGACCGGCTATCTGGCCTCGCCCGCGGTCGCCACCACGGTCTTCCTGGCCGACCGCCTCGGCAAGCCGCTCCTGGTGGAGGGACCCGCCGGGGTCGGCAAGACCGAACTCGCCAAGGCCGTCGCCGAGGTCGCCGGGGCACAGCTGGTCCGGTTGCAGTGCTACGAGGGCGTCGACGAGTCCCGGGCGCTGTACGAGTGGAACCACGCCAAGCAGCTGCTGCGCATCAGCGCGGGCCGCGACGAGACGTGGGACGAGGCGCGCACCGACATCTTCAGCGAGGAATTCCTGCTGGCGCGCCCGCTGTTGACCGCCATCCGCGGCGACGAGCCCAAGGTGCTGCTGATCGACGAGACCGACAAGGCCGACGTCGAGGTGGAGGGCCTGCTGCTCGAAGTGCTCAGCGACTTCCAGGTCACCGTCCCGGAGCTGGGCACGATCACCGCGACTCGCCGCCCGTTCGTGGTCCTCACCTCCAACGCGAGCCGTGAGCTGTCCGAGGCACTGCGCCGCCGCTGCCTCTTCCTCCACATCGGCTTCCCGGAGGAGGAGTTGGAGCGTCGTATCGTACGACTGAAGGTGCCGGGCCTCGACGAGGCGTTGACGGAGTCCGTGGTGCGGGTGGTCGGGGCGCTGCGCGAGATGGATCTGCGGAAGGTCCCGTCGGTCGCCGAGACCATCGACTGGGCGCACACGCTGCTCGCGCTCGGGGCGGAGAGCCTCGACGAGAGCGTGGTGCACGACAGCCTCGGCGTGCTCCTCAAGCATCAGGACGACGTCCTCAAGGCGACCGCCAAGCTCGACCTGGACGCCGTGTGAGCGCGTTGCCGCCCGCGGCGGACGCCGGCTCGCCGTCGGCCGGTGTGGCGGAGCGGCTGACCGGTCTCGTCGCGGCGCTGCGCTCGCACGGGGTCCGGATCGGCACCGGGGAAACCGTGGACGCCGCACAGGCGTTGGAGGCGCTCGGCCTCGCGGACCGGGAGCTGCTGCGCGAAGGGCTGGCCGCCACGCTGCTCCACGGCACGGGGCAACGGCGGGTGTTCGATCCGGTCTTCGACGTGTACTTTCCGCGTCGCGTCGGGGCGCCGCAGGAGAGTGAGGCGCCCGCCGGCCGGGAGGAGCTGCGGAGCCGGCTCGCCGCCGCCCTCGCGGCCGACGACCAGGCGTTGATCGCCCGGTTGGCGGTCGAGGCGGTGGACGGCTTCGGTGGGTACGGCGCCTCGCCGGGGTCGGACGGCTGGTCGGCGTACCAGACGCTCGACCGGCTGCGCCCGCAGACCCTGATGGCGCGGGTCCGCGACAGCGTCCGCGCGCAGCGGGCCGGAGCGCCGGGGTTCGCCGACCGGCTGCTGGAGGACGAGATTCGGCGGCGTATCGAGGCCTTCCGCGCGCAGGTCGCCACCGAGGCGCGGCGGCGGGTCGCCGAGCGGCGCGGGCGGGACGAGATCGCGCGGCGGGCGGTGGCCCCGACCGCCGACCGGGTCGACTTCCTGTTCGCGGGCCGGGCTCAACTCGCCGAGCTGCGCAGGGTGGTTCAGCCGCTCGCCCGCAAGCTGGCCACCCGGCTCGCCGCACGCCGCCGCCGGGCCGCCCGCGGCACCATCGACCTGCGGCGCACCCTGCGCGGGTCGCTCTCGACGGGCGGGGTGCCGATGCGCCCCGTGCTGCGCAGGCGCCGTCCCGTGCGGCCCGAACTGGTGCTGCTGTGCGATGTGTCGGGTTCGGTGTCGGGATTCTCGGACTTCACGATGCTGCTGGTGCAGGCGCTGCACGACCAGTTCAGCAAGGTGCGGGTGTTCGCCTTCGTCAACCGGATCGACGAGGTGACCGGGCTGCTGGTGCACGGCGCGGCCGACCCGGAGGGGCTGGGCGCCCGCATCCGGACGGAGGCGACGCTGACGGGCTGGCACGGCAGCAGCGACTACGGTGTCGCGTTCGGCGAGTTCGACGAGCGGTACGCCGACGCGGTGGGCCCGCGCACGACCGTGTTCGTCCTCGGCGACGCCCGTACGAACATGAGCGACCCCAATCTGCCGGCCGTCCGGCGCCTGTGCGAACGGGCCCGCCGCGTCTACTGGTTGAACCCCGAGCAGCGGTCCCAGTGGGGTACGGGCGACTCGGCCGCGCCCGCCTACGCCGAACTCGTCGAGATGCACGAGTGCCGCAACGCCCGGCAGCTCGGCGAGCTGATCGCCCGCCTGCTGCCGGTCTGACCGGCCTGACCGGCCTGACCGGCCTGAGAATCGTTATGCGACCAGTTGCGGGTACATCACGCCGATGTCCTGCGACAGCTGGGCCTTGACCTGCCGGGAGACGTCGTCGGCCAGCACCTCGAAGGCACCGGACTCGATGCCGTCGAGCGCCTGGGCCGCCACGCTCTCGGGAGTGGACTTCGGGGCGTCGACATGCGCGGCCAGGTCCGTGTCGACATAACCGACGTGGAGACCGGTGACCTCGATGCCGCGCGGCTTCAGGTCGAGGCGCAGGGAGTTGGTCTGCGACCAGAGGGCGGCCTTGGACGCGCTGTAGGAGTTCAGGAGACCGACCCACGACAGCGCCGAGTGGACGTTGAGGATGTGGCCGCCGCCGTTGCGCTCGATGATCGGGACGAAGGCGCGCGTGACGAGGAGCGGGCCGTAGAAGTTGGTCTCGAACTCGCGGCGGACGTCCTCCACGGGCGAGTCCAGGAAGTTCGCGTTCACGGACGCACCCGCGTTGTTGATCAGGACGGTGACGTCCTGCGCCTGCTCGGCCGCCGCGGCGACGGACGCGGGATCACTCACTTCCAGCGCCAGCGGCACCGCGTCGGGGTGCGTGACCGTCTTCGGGTCGCGCGCGGTGGCGTACACCTTCTTCGCGCCGCGCTCGTACAGGGCCTGCACCAGCGCCCGGCCGATACCGCGGCTGCCGCCGGTGACGAGGGCGACCGAACCTTCGATGGATGTCATGGGGTGCTCCCTGGGAAGTGGAAACGAGAAACCGATCGGTTTATCCCTGCTATGAGAGTAAACCGATCGGTTTCCATCCGCAAGGCGGAGTCCCGGCGTCAGGCCTCGACGCTTTCCGCCTCAAAGACTCGGGTCGCCGCCTCCGCTTCCACGGCCCCCGCCTTCTCGAACGAGTACTCCTGGGCGGCCCCCTTGGTCAGACCGACCAGCGCCACCGCCACGATCAGCACGAACGCGACCCCGGCGATCCCGAAGCTCAGCGTGAACTGGCTCTCGGCGGGCAGCGCGGGTACGCCGGCCGGCAGGTGCGCGATGGTCTTGGACGCCAGCAGCGAGGTGATCACCGCGCTGGCGATCGCGCTGCCGACGGAGCGGGAGATGGAGTTGAGGCCGTTGGCGATGCCGGTCTGGTGGTGCGGAACGCTCGCCACGATGAGAGCCGGCATGGCCGCGTATCCGAGGCTGATGGCCACACCGATCAGCAGGCCCGCGAGGATGACCGACGCCGAGGAGTCGTGCGCCGCGGTCAGCCAGACGAAGCCGAGGACGCCGAACACGGCGCCGGTGGCGAGGGTGAACCGTGCCCCGACCCGGCCCACCAGCATCCCGCCGAACTGCGCGGCGAGCAGCGATACGACCGCGGTGGGCAGCAGGTACTCGACGGAGGCGCGCAGCACGGAGGCCCCGAATCCGTACCCGGTGAGTTCCTTCGGCATCTGCACCAGATACGCGACCCCGATGAACTGCGAGAACATCGCGAAGCCGAGGAACAGTCCGGCGAGGTTCGTGAAGAGCACCGGCCGGTGCGCGAACATCCGCATGTCCACCATCGGTTCGCGGACCTTCCGCTCGACCAGCACCCAGACGGCCGCCATGGCCACGGCCGCGACGAACAGTCCGACGGTGCGTCCGGAGGACCAGCCCCACTCGTGCCCCTGCGAGATCGGCAGCAGGAGGAGGACGAGGAGCGCGGCGAGTGTCACCGCGCCGAGCCAGTCGGTACGGCCGCCGGTCTTCGACTTCGTCGCGGGAACGCGTACGAGGACGCCGACGAGGGCGACGACCGCGAGCGCCACGGCGAGCCAGAACACCCGGTGGTAGTCGGGGTCCGAGCCCCGCGTGAGCAGACCCGCGGCCACGAGGGCGAGCCCGCTGCCGACGGCGAGCGTTCCGCTCACCATCGCCATGGCGCCGTGCAGCTTGGCCGGCGGCATTTCCTCCCGCAGGACCGAGAGGGCCAGCGGGAAGATCGCGGTGGCGGCGCCCTGGAGAACCCGGCCGACGATCAGCCACAGCAGGGACGTGGTGGTCGCCGCGACCACCGATCCGGCGATCATCAGCAGCAGAACCCCGACCAGCGTGGGCTTCTTGCCGTGCATGTCGCCGAAGCGGCCGAGCAGCGGGGTGAAGACCGCGGCGGACAGCAGGGTCGCCGTGGTGACCCAGCTGACGTTCGCGGTGGAGGTGCCGAGGTCGCTCTGGATGATGCTCAGGATCGGCACGACGAGGGTCTGCATCATCGAGACGATCATGGCGGCGATGCCGAGGACCAGGACGAGCGAGAGGTCGCCACCGGGGCGTCTTGGGGCCACGTGATCTGTGGGTGTCACGGTTTCTTCCGTAGGTCGGGCGGATGGATGGGCGGTCACGAGGGGTGGCGTGACGCCGGGAGACGGAAACTTGAGGTTCACAAAGCTGTAGGCCTCGAAGGTTGAGATCCTCAAGTAACTCTTTAGAGGTAAGCATCGAAGATTGAGGTAGTCAAGTTTCGCGTTACGCTGGCCCCATGTCCGCGACATCTGGATCGAGCCGCTCCGCCGAGGCGTCCGACGGCGGACACCTCGGTGTCTCCAACGCCACACTCCTCGACACCCTGTGGGCGTCCATGGTCAGCCTCTACGGTGACCTCACGACCGCCGCCGGCGTGTACGGCCTCACCTACAGCCAGGCCAAGGCGCTGAACGTGCTGCGCGCGGGCCCGGCGCCCATGCGAGCCCTGGCAGGCACGCTCCGCTGCGACGCCTCGAACATGACCGGCATCATCGACCGTCTGGAAGCCCGCGGCCTCGTCCACCGCGAACCCAGCCCCACCGACCGCCGGGTCAAGAACGTCGTCCTCTCGGAAGAGGGCGCGGCTGCCGTGGACAGCATCCGCGCCGGAATGCACGCCACTCACGAAGCCCTCGACGCCCTGAGCATCGAGGAGCGGGCGGCCCTCCAGGGCCTGCTGTCCCGCGTCTTCCTGTCCCATGACGGGCAGGCGTGACTAGGGGGACCTAAGGGGGACCTGACGGGGGGATGAGGGAGACGAGGGAGAAGAAGAGGCCCCGACCGGGACATTGACCTGGTCGGAGCCTCCACGGGAGTCGCCGGACGGCAGGCGCCGGACGGCCGACGGCGGACGGCCGACGGCGGACGGCGGACGGCGGACGAGTCGGGCTGTACGCCTCGCCCAGTACCCCGCCGCGCCCGGCTCGTGTGTCGGGCGGCTCCTTCGCGGGCCGCGCGGCCGGCCTTCGCAAGGTCCACCTTGACGGACGCGCGTGCGGGCCCCCTTCCCCGAAATCGCCCCGCTTCGCGCGACGGACCTGCCGCCCTGCCCCGTAGAGCAGACGACACCAGTCCACAGGGAGGGGAGCGCAACGTGGCAGGGAACAGCGGCAGAGGCGTCAGGGGTGCGGCGGTCGCGGCGGCGGCGATAGCCGCGCTGACCGCGTCACAGGCGCCGGGGGCGGTCCCGGCACGGGCATCCGCACCTCAGCGGGAGGCGCCCACCGAGCACGGCCCGAGCGTGTCGGGCGACACCCCGTACCGCACCGACCTCCCGCCGCTGCGGACCCGGGAACGCGAGCGCGGGGCATCGGTGGCGTACGCCGCGCTGCCGGCGAGCGTGTTCGCCGCCTACCGGCACGCCGAGGCGGAGCTCGCGCGCACCGCGCCCGGCTGCCGGCTGCGGTGGCAGTTGTTGGCCGCGATCGGCCAGGTGGAGTCCGGGCAGGCGCAGGGCGGTCGGGTGACGGCGGACGGTACGACCGTGGCGCCGATCCTCGGGCCGCGGCTGGACGGCGGCGCCTTCGCCGTCGTGCGGGACACCGACGACGGCGCGTACGACGGGGACACGGCCTACGACCGGGCGGTCGGACCGATGCAGTTCATCCCGTCGACCTGGGCCCGCTGGGGCACGGACGGCAACGGCGACGGGCGGGCCGACCCGGGCAACGTCTTCGACGCGGCACTCGCGGCCGGACGCTATCTGTGCGCGGACCGGGGGCACCTCCCGCTCGATCGAAGCCGAGAGTGGGGGACGGACCTCTCCGACCCGGCCCAGCTGGACCGGGCGGTCCTCGGCTACAACCACTCGGAGGCGTATCTGCGCACGGTCAGGGCTTGGTACGCGTACTACCTGGAAGGACACCGGGTGGTGCCGGACAGCTCCGCGAAGTCCTCGGCGCACCCGGAGCCGTCGCGGCCGCCGTCCACGCCGAAGCCGTCGCCCACACCGTCCGCCCGGCCGAGCGCCGCCCCCTCCCCGGCACCGTCCGCAGCTGCCTCGCCGACCCCCGGCGCATCCCGTCCGGCGGGCGGAGCCAAGGAGACGGAGAAGCCCCAACTCCCCTCTCCTGGCGCGGACATCGAACTGCCCGGCGACGACCTGCTGCCCAGCGGCGGTCCGCTGACCAGTAACAGCGGGGAATCGATGACCTCCGCCCCCTCCACAACCGCGGCTACCGGGCGGTAATGTCGCCACCCGCCGGACGCCACAGGACCGGCGGGTGAGCGCAAAGGGGCCCTCATGGCGACGGACATGCCGGACATGCCTGCGGAGATACAGGCGGCCCACGACCGTTGGCAGCGCATGTGGAGCCACCGCGAGCAACTGCTCAAGGTGGCCCGGCGCAGGTCGATGAGCCCGGAGGACGCCGAGGACGCGGTGCATGAGGCGATGCTGCGCGCCGCGGAGCGCCCCGACCTGGACGACGAACGTCTCGGCGCCTGGCTGACGACCGTGACCATGCGGCTGTGCGTCGACCGGTACCGCCAGGTCAACCGTGAGGCCGAGGTACACCGCAGCCCCACGCTCGCCGCGCCGGGTCCGATACCCGTCGATGAGGCGGTGTGCGACAGGGCCGAGGCCAGGTGGCTGGCCGTGCGCAGCGGGGAGCTGCCCGCACGCCAGGCCGAGGCGCTCCGCCTGAAGTCCGAGGACCTCGACGTCGGCCAGGTCGCCGTGCACATGGGACTGAGCTACCGGACCGTCGAGTCGCTGCTCGCCCGGGCCCGGCGCACGCTGCGCGACTCGCTGGCCGGAACCCTGGGCCTCGCCCTGCTCCTGTGGGGGCGCGGCAAGCTGCGCGCGGGCGGACACGCGCAGGCCGTGGCGGTGACCTCGACGGCCGCGACCCTGGTGGTGGCGGGGTTCGTGCTGCCGTACGTCCACGACGGGGGCGGGAAGGGCACGACTCCGCATCCGTCCGTGTCCCGTATGGCCCAGAAGACCACGCAGACCGTCCGGCCCGACGGCTCCGGCCGGGCAGCCGGCCCGAACGCCCGTGATCTGTCGGCCGCCTCCACCTCTCACGGAGCGACGCCGACGGCGCCGCCCGGTGGCCACGACCGGTCGCTGCTGCCCCTGTCGGTGCCGCCCCTGCCGGAGGCCTCGCTGTCACCGGTGCCGGCCGTTCCCGAGGTCCCGGGGGTCTCCGACCTGCCGAGCGTGCCCAGCCTCCCCGGTCTGCCGGACGCGTCCACGCTCCCGACGACGCCTCCGGCCGCACCGGACGTTCCCGTCGACGTGCCGACCCCGACCGCGCTGCCGTAGAACCCCCGAAAAAAATCCGGGTCCGCCGCGACGGACGCCCCGCCCCTCCCCGTAGAGCAGATGTCGAAGCTGCTCCACGGGTCGAAGGGTGGACCGGATGGGTGTCGAGATCTGTGTGGAAGGGCTGACCAAGTCCTTCGGTCACCAGGTCATCTGGCAGGACGTCTCGCTGACGCTGCCCGCCGGGGAGGTATCGGTCATGCTCGGCCCCTCGGGCACGGGCAAGTCGGTGTTCCTCAAGACGCTCGTCGGACTGCTGAAGCCGGACCGGGGTTCCGTGAAGGTCGCGGGACGCGACATCACCAGGCTGCGCGAGCACGAGCTCTATGAGGTGCGCAAGCTCTTCGGCGTGCTGTTCCAGGACGGCGCGCTGTTCGGCTCGATGAGCCTGTACGACAACATCGCCTTCCCGCTGCGCGAGCACACCCGCAAGTCCGAGAGCCAGATCCGGCGCATCGTGCTGGAGAAGATGGACATGGTCGGGCTGATCGGCTCCGAGGGAAAGCTGCCCGGCGAGATCTCCGGCGGGATGCGCAAACGGGCCGGGCTGGCGCGGGCGCTGGTCCTCGATCCGGAGATCATCCTCTTCGACGAGCCGGACTCGGGCCTCGACCCGGTACGCGTGGCGTATCTCAACCAACTCATCGTCGACCTCAACGCGCAGATCGACGCGACCTTCCTGATCGTCACGCACGACATCGCCTCGGCCCGCCAGGTGCCGGACAACATCGGGCTGCTGTTCCGCCGTGAGCTGGTCATGTTCGGGCCCCGTGAGGAGCTGCTGACGAGCGACGAGCCCGTCGTACGGCAGTTTCTGAACGGCCGGATGGAGGGGCCCATCGGCATGGCCGAGGAGAAGGACGCCGCACAGGTCGAGCAGGAACTGGCGCGACTCGGCGAAGCGGACCGGAAAGCCCGCCACGTCGGCAACGACATGACGCCGCGCCTGCTGCCAGGCCCCGACATCATCCGCCCGCCCCGCTGGGAGGCGATCGCGAGACGCGAGGCCGAGCTGCACCGGACGGCGGTGACCGGCGTATGAGGCTGTCACCGACCGGAGCGCTCAGGCACTCGGGGAACCTCTTCGCGATGGCGCTGGACGTCGTCCGGACCATACCCCGAAGGCCGTTCCAGGCACGGGAGTTCATCCAGCAGGCCTGGTTCGTCGCGAGCGTCACAATCCTGCCGACGGCCCTGGTCTCCATTCCCTTCGGCGCGGTCATCGCGCTGCAGATCGGCAGCCTGACCCGGCAGCTCGGCGCCCAGTCCTTCTCCGGGGCCGCCTCGGTCCTCGCGGTGCTGCGGGAGGCCTCGCCGATCGTCACCGCGCTGCTGATCGCGGGCGCCGGCGGCACCGCGATCTGCGCGGACCTCGGGGCGCGGAAGATCCGCGAGGAGATCGACGCGATGCAGGTGCTGGGCATCGACCCCATCCACCGCCTTGTCGTCCCGCGGGTCCTGGCGTCGATGGTGGTGGCGGTGCTGCTCAACGGCCTGGTGTCGGTCGTCGGCGTCGCGGGCGGCTACTTCTTCAACGTCGTCCTGCAGAACGGCACTCCGGGCGCCTACCTCGCCTCCTTCACCACGCTCGCCCAGCTCTCCGACCTGTGGGCGGCCGAGATCAAGGCGCTGGTGTTCGGCGCGATCGCCGCGATCGTCGCCTCGTACAAGGGACTGACCGCGAAGGGCGGCCCGAAGGGTGTGGGCGACGCGGTGAACCAGTCGGTGGTGATCACCTTCATGTTGCTGTTCGTGACGAACTTCGTGATGACCGCCGTGTACTTCCAAGTCGTTCCGCAGAGGGGCTGAGTCATGGCGCTGCTGAATCGCCTGGAGGAACTGGGCAGCCAGCTGTCCTTCTACGGCCGATCGCTGGCGTGGACGGGCCGCACCCTGCGCCGCTACAAGAAGGAGATCCTGCGGCTGCTCGCCGAGGTGAGCTTCGGCCGCGGCGCCCTCGCCGTCGTGGGCGGCACGGTCGGTGTCATCGCCTTCCTGTCGTTCTTCACCGGCACGGAGGTGGGCCTCCAGGGCTACGCCGCGCTCAACCAGCTCGGCACCTCCAACTTCGTGGCGTTCCTGTCGGCGTACTTCAACACCCGTGAGATCGCACCCCTGGTGGCAGGCCTCGCGCTCTCCGCGACCGTCGGCGCGGGCTTCACCGCCCAGCTCGGCGCGATGCGGATCAGCGAGGAGACCGACGCCCTCGAAGTCATGGGCGTCCCCTCGCTGCCGTTCCTGGTGACCACCCGGATGATCGCCGGATTCGTCGCGGTGATCCCGCTGTACGTGGTCGGGCTGCTGTCCTCGTACTTCGCCGCCCGGACCATCACCACCGGCTACTACGGGCAGTCGGCGGGCACCTACGACCACTACTTCCAGCAGTACCTGCCGCCGGTCGACGTGCTGTGGTCCTTCGGGAAGGTGCTCGTCTTCGCCGTCCTGATCATCCTGGTGCACTGCTTCTACGGCTACTACGCGAGCGGCGGCCCGGCGGGCGTCGGCGTCGCCGTGGGCCGCGCCGTGCGCACCTCGATCATCGCGATCAACGTCCTGGACTTCTTCCTGTCGCTGGCGATCTGGGGCGCCAGCACGACCGTGCGGATTGCGGGGTGAGCCGGGTGAGGGTGCTGAGACTGCGGTTGTACGGCGTCGTGTTCCTCGCCGTGCTCGCGCTGCTGCTGTCCCTGTCCGTCGCCGTGTACCAGCAGGTGTTCACCCCGGCCGTACGGATCGAGCTGGAGGCCGACAGCCTCGGCAACCAGCTCGATCCGCGGGCCGACGTCAAGCTGCGCGGGCTGCTGGTCGGCGAGGTGCGCGCGGTGCACGCCGACGGGACGAAGGCGACGCTCGACATCGCGCTGAAGCCGGAGTACGTCGCGTCCATCCCGTCCGACGTACACGCACGCCTGCTGCCCAAGACCCTGTTCGGCGAGAAGTACGTCGACCTGGTCGCGCCGGCGCGCTCCTCGGCCCGGCCCATCCGCGCCGGGGACGTCATCACCCAGGACCGCACCCGCGTCGGCATCGAGCTCCAGCAGCTGATGAACGACCTGCTGCCGCTGCTGCGGACCGTGCAGCCCGGAAAGCTCAACGCCACGCTCTCCGCGTTCGCCACCGCCCTCGAGGGGCGCGGCGACCGGATCGGCGACAACCTCACGCGCGTGGAGGACTATCTGCACCGCCTGAATCCGCACCTGCCGTCCCTCACCGAGGACTTCGCACGCCTTGCCGACGTCGCCGAGGTGTACGGCGACGCGGCTCCCGACCTGATGGCGATCCTGCGCAACACCGTCACCACCAGCCGCACCCTGGTCGAGCAGCGGGACCGGCTCGCGTCCGCGCTCACCACGACGGCCACAGCCGCGGGCACCGCGGACGACTTCCTCGCCGCGAACGGCGACCGGCTGATCACCCTGGGCCGGGTCTCCCGCCCCACGCTCGAACTCTTCGCCCGCTACTCGCCCGAGTACCCGTGCCTGCTCGCCGGCCTGGTGCGCGAAGAGCAGGCCTCCGAGCAGGCGTTCCGGGGCGGCAAGATGCACATCACGCTCGAAGTCGTCCGCCAGCAGGGGGCGTACGAACCCGGTGAGTATCCGCGCTACGGGGATCGGTCGGGACCCGACTGCCGCGACCTGCCCCATCCGCAGGTGCCCGCGCCCGGGGTTCACCTCAACGACGGTTCGAAGAAGGGGAGTTCCTCCGGACCCGCCGGCGGTGTCTCCGCCACCCGGACCGAGCAGCGCGCCGTCGGCTCGCTCGTCGCGCCCGTCATGGGCGTGCCCGCCGACGAGGTACCGCCTGTCGCGACGCTGCTGTTCGGGCCGATGGCGCGCGGGACGGCGGTGAGTGTCGCATGAGGACCACGAAGGCTACGAAGGCGACGAAGGCCACGGAGACGAGGGAGACCTCGCGGACGACTCGGACCACTCGGGCCACTAGGGCCACTCGGACGTCAGGAGCCCGGCAGGCCGCCGCCCCGCTGATCAAGTTCAGCCTCTTCGCCCTGGTGACGATCCTGGCGACGGCCCTGCTCGCCGCCACCATCGTCAACATCTCCCTCACCCCCGAACACACGTATCGCGCGGTGTTCAGCGACGTGACGGGCCTGGAGAAGGGCGACGACATCCGGGTGGCCGGGGTGCGGGTCGGCGAGGTCGAGGGCATCCGGATCAAGGACCGGACGCTGGCCGAGGTCACCTTCACCGTCGGCGTGGACCGTCCGCTGCTGAACAGCACCGGTGCGGTCATCCGCTACCGGAACCTGGTCGGACAGCGTTACGTCGCCCTGACCGAGGGTGCGGGAGACGGCACCCGGCTGAAGCCCGGCGCCACGATCCCGCTGTCGCGCACGCAGCCCGCGCTGGACCTCAACGCGCTGCTGAACGGCTTCAAGCCACTGTTCGCCGCGCTCAGCCCGCAGGACGTCAACCAGCTCGCCACCGAGATCATCCGGACCCTCCAGGGCGAGGGCGGCACCGTCAACAGCCTGCTCGTGCACACGGCTTCGCTCACCACGACACTGGCCGGCCGCGACAAGCTGATCGGCTCGGTGATCGACAACCTCAACACCGTGCTGGACACGCTGGACAAGCGCGGCGCCCGCTTCTCCGGGCTGCTCAAGCAGCTGCGTCGGGTGATCTCGGGGCTGTCCGCCGACCGCAAGCCCATCGGGCAGTCGCTGGTGGGCATCGGCGACCTGACGGACGCCACCTCGGGGCTGCTCAAGGACGCACGCCCGCCCCTGAAGGACGACATCTCCGAGCTGACCGATCTCACCGGAACGCTGAACAAGAACGAGAACACCGTGGAGGGCGTGCTGAAGCGGCTGCCGAACAAGCTGGGCGAGCTGACGGGGACGGCGTCCTACGGCTCGTGGTTCAACTTCTACCTCTGCGACTTCGACGGCCGGATCGTGCTGCCGAAGACGAAGCAGGTACTCACTCCCGAACTGCACGTGGCGAGGGCGAGGTGCGGCGCATGACGAAGCACTTCCTTTCGCGCGGGACCCGTAAGCGCCGCCCGGAGCCGCTGGTCAAGGTCCGCATCGACCCCCCCAAGCTCCCGAAGATACGGCTGCTTCCGAGTCGGGCACCCCGCCCTCGACGCCCCGAACCCCTGGTGAAGGTCCGCATCGACCCGCCCAGGCTCCCGAAGATACGGCTCCTGCCGCGCCGGGCTCCCCGCCCCCGCCGCCCCGAACCCCTGGTGAAGGTCCGCATCGACCCGCCTCGGATACGGCTTCCACGGATCCGCCGTCCGCGCCTGATTCCGTTCCGTGAGCGCAATCCCGTGGTGATCGGAGCCGTCGGTCTCACCATCCTCGGGCTGCTGACCGTGGCCGCGTTCAACGCCGACAGCCTGCCGCTGATCGGCGGCGGCGAGACGTACAGCGCGGCCTTCTCGGAGGCGGGCGGCCTCAAGCCCGGTGACGAGGTGCGGATCGCCGGCGTCAAGGTCGGCAAGGTCGAGGACGTCGATCTGGACGGCGACCACGTCAAGGTCACCTTCAAGATCAAGGGCGATCCGGGGTTCGGCACCGAGACCGGCGCCTCGATCCGGGTCAAGACGATCCTCGGCGCGAAGTACCTCGCGCTGCACCCCAAGGGGCCGGGTCGGCTGAAGCCCGGCAGCGAGATACCGCTCAGGCGGACGGTTCCGGCGTACGACGTCGTGCAGGCGTTCAGCGATCTGACCACGACGACGGAGAAGGTCGACACCGATCGGCTGGCGAAGGCCTTGGACACCATCTCCACCACCTTCCAGGACTCGCCCGCCGAGGTACGGGCCTCCATCAAGGGCCTGTCGAGGATCTCCCGGACGGTCGCTTCGCGCGACAAGGCGCTGGGCGAGCTCCTCGACCACGCGAACGGCGTCACGGGCGTACTGGCCGAGCACTCCGAGGACTTCACCGGGCTGGTCAAGGACGGCGACAAGCTGTTCAAGGAGATCAGCAAGCGCCGCAAGGCGATCCACAAGCTGCTGAAGAGCTCCGCCGCGCTGGGCATCGAGCTCTCCGGCCTGGTCGATGACAACGACAAGGAGATCGGGCCCGCGCTCAAGGGCCTGAACAGCGTGGTGCGGATGCTCGAACGGAACCAGTCCAGCCTCGACCGGAGCGTCAAGCTGCTCGCGCCGTACGTCCGGGTCTTCACCAACGCCCTCGGCAACGGCCGCTGGTTCGACAGCTACGTCCAGAACCTGGTCGCCGCTCCGGTGGTGCCGCGCACGGGAGGCACGCGGTGAAGAACCTGAAGAAGCGCATGGCCGTGGTCACCGCACTCGCCCTCGTCGCCGCCCTCACCTACGTGCTGTGGCCGCGCCCCGAGTCCGTGCACGTCACGGCGTACTTCCCGCGCACCGTCGGCATCTACCCCGGCTCGGACGTCCGCGTCCTCGGTGTCCGGATCGGCGAGGTCGAGAAGATCACGCCGGAGGGCGACCGGGTGCGGGTGGAGCTGAAGTACGACGAAGGCCGCAAGGTCCCGGCGGACGCCAAGGCCGCGATCATCAACTCCTCGGTGGTCAGCGACCGTTACGTACAACTGCTGCCGGTGTACCGAAAGGGCCCGGTACTGCGGAACGGCGCCGTCATCCCCGAGACGCGGACGGCCGTGCCGGTCGAACTGGACCGCATCTTCGACAGTCTGCACACGACGGCCGACGCGCTCGGCCCCAAGGGCGCCAACAAGGACGGCTCGCTGTCGCGGCTGCTCGGGGTGAGCGCGGCCAACCTCGACGGCCAGGGCGAGAACCTCAACCGGACGGTCGAGGACCTCTCGCAGGCCGTCACCACGCTGTCGGACGGCCGCACGGACCTCTTCGGCACGGTACGGAACCTGCAAGTCTTCACGGCGGCGCTGGCCGCCGACGACAAGAGCGTGCGGTCGTTCAACACCAGCCTCGCCGAGGTCGCCGGCCAGCTCGCGGGCGAGCGCAAGGACCTCGCGGACGCGCTCAAGAACCTGGGGACGGCGCTCGGCGACGTGTCCGCCTTCGTGAAGAACAACAAGAAGTCGCTGACCTCGAACGTGAAGGGCCTCAGCAAGGTGACCAAGGTGCTCGTCACCCAACGGGCCGCGCTGCAGGAGCTGTTGGAGGTCGCTCCGACAGGTCTGTCGAACCTGAACAACGCCTACAACCCGTCCTCGGGCACCCTCGACACCCGCAACAACGCGCAGCAGGCACAGGATCCGGCCTCGCTGCTGTGCTCCGTACTGAAGACGACCGGCGACGAAGGCGGAAAGAACGACCAAGGCGGCAAGAACCCCGACTGCAAGGAGCTCAAGGACCTCTTCGACTCCCTGCCGAAGGTGCCCCAGGGCTCCGCGGTGACGGGAACCGTCGACCGGACGCTCGGCGGAATTCTGGGGGCGAGCGCATGAGCGCACTGCGCAAGGTCGGGGCGGTCGCGTGGGCCGCGGTCGGCTCACTGCTGCTGTCCGGCTGCGAGTTCAACGGCTGGTACGACGTCCAGCTGCCCGGCGGCGCCGCCGCGGACGGCCACGCGTACCACGTCACCGTCGAGTTCCGCGATGTCCTCGACCTGGTGCCGCAGTCGGCGGTGAAGGTCAACAACGTCACCGTGGGCGCGGTCGAGAAAGTCCAGCTGGATGGCTGGCACGCGCGCGTACGGCTACGGGTCGCCGACTCGGTGAAACTGCCCGCCAACGCGGTCGCCGAGCTGCGGCAGACCAGCATGCTCGGCGAGAAATACGTCGCCCTCTCCGCCCCGACCGGCACGGCCCCGGTGGGCCGGCTCGGCGACGGCGACCGCATCCCGCTGTCCCGCAGCGGCCGCAACCCGGAGATCGAGGAGGTGCTCTCCGCACTGTCCGCGCTGCTCAACGGCGGCGGAGTGGCCCAGCTCAAGACGATCACCGTCGAGCTGAACAAGGCCCTCGACGGCCGGGAGAACCGGGTCAGGTCGCTGCTCAAGGAGCTGAACACCTTCATCGGCGGCCTGGACGACCAGCGGAAGGACATCGTCCACGCCCTCGAGGCCGTGGACCGGCTCGCGGGCCGGCTCGGCAAGGAGAAGAAGACGATCGCCCAGGCCGTCGACACGATGCCACCCGCCCTGAAGGTCCTCGCCGACCAGCGGCGCGATCTGACAAGAATGCTCACCGCCCTCTCGAAGCTCGGCAAGACGGGCACCAAGGTGGTCACGGCCTCGCACGACGACACGGTCGCGAACCTCGAACAACTGCGGCCGATCCTGCGGCAGCTGAACAAGGCGGGCGCCGACCTGCCCAACTCCCTCGAGCTGCTGACCACTTACCCGTTCCCGCGCAACGCGGTGGACGCCGTCAAGGGGGACTACGTCAACCTCGACATCACCGCGGATCTGGACCTGGCCGGCATCTACGGGAACGTGACGGACGGCAACTCCGGCCGGGGCAAGGGCGATTCCCAGAAGCCCGGCACACCCGACGTACCGGATCTCCCCGATCTCCCCGATGTCCCCGGTCTGCCGAGCGTGCCGACACCCACCGCGCTGCCGAGCACACCGAGCCTGCCGTCGTCCCCCTCGGTGCCGTCGGCCCCGCCGGGCTCGTCGGGCTCGTCGGGCGGCGGCGGGCCCCTGTGCCCGCCGGTGTGCACCAGCAGCTACACCACCCGAGGCGGGCTGCCCGAGGGGATCAACCTCGCGCTCGCGGAGCTGATGCTGAAGGGAGTCCAGCCGTGATCACCCGTACGGTCAAGGCCCAACTCCTCGCCTTCGCCACCGTCACCGCCGTCGGGGTGTCGTACGTCGGCGCCGAGTACACCGGCCTGGTGGACGACGTCCTGGGTCGCGGCTACACCGTCCGGGCGGACTTCGCCGACTCCGGGGGCATCTTTCCCGGCGCCGAGGTCACCTACCGCGGGGTGCCGGTGGGCCGCGTCGGCGCACTGCGCCTGACCGGCTCCGCCGGGGTCTCGGTCTCCCTCGACATCAAGGACGGCACGCCACACATCCCGGCGGACACGCTCGCCGTGGTGGCGAACCGTTCGGCGGTGGGAGAGCAGTACGTCGACCTTCAGCCACGCACTTCCCACGGCCCCTACCTCCTCGACGGCAGCGCCATCCCGCGCGGCAGCACGCGCGTGCCGCTGCCGACCACGGACCTGGTCCTCAGCCTGGACCGGCTGGTGAACTCGGTCGGCAAGGACGATCTACGGGTCACGGTCGACGAGTTGGGCAAGGCCTTCTCCGGCACAGGCCCGAACCTGAGCCGGCTGGTGGACTCGGGCAACGCGCTCGTGGAGTCGGCGTCCGATTCCCTCCCCCAGACGATCTCGCTGATCGAGGACTCGCGAAAGGTCCTCAAGACGCAGGCCGACCAGGGCTCGTCCATCAAATCGTTCGCGCACGACCTGGCGACGCTCACGGCACAGCTGAAGTCGAGCGACGGAGACGTCCGCAAGCTGATCGGCAACGCGACGCCGGCCGCCCAGCAGGTGAACTCGCTGCTGAAGAACATCTCACCGCGACTGTCGGTCCTGCTGGCCAACCTGATCAGCGGCGGCCAGGTCACGCTGGCCCACCTGCCCGGTGTGGAGCAGTCCCTGGTCACCTTCCCGGCTCTGGTCGCGGGCAGCTACACGGTCGTCCCGGGCGACGGCACCACCCACTTCGGCCTGGTGGTGAACGCCGACGACCCGCCGCCGTGCACCCAGGGATACGGGACGACGCGGCGCGACCCCTCGGACACCAGCCCGCGCGAGGCGAACACCGACGCGCGCTGCACGGCCCCGCGCGGAAGCAAGACGTCGGTACGGGGCGCGCAGAACGCCCCTGGCGCGTCGACCGGTTCCGGCGCATCGACCGGTTCCGGCGGTGCGGACCAGGCGGCGTACGTGACGCCGTACATCACGCCGTACGACCCGGAGACCGGCACCGCCACCGGTCCGGACGGAAGACCCGTCGAGATCGGCTCGACGGGCGGCCAACAGGCGGTGTTCGGAAGGGAGTCGTGGCAATGGCTGCTAGTCGGGCCGATGGCATGAGCGGGGTCATGAACAGGGCCTTGAGCAGGACCATGCGCGGGGCCATGAGCGGGGCTCTGTCGGGCAGGGGGTGGTCGGGCAGGGCGTGGCCGGGCAGGGCCCTGTCGGGCAAGGCGCGGTCGGTGGGACTGGTGGTGGCGACCGTCCTCACCACCGCGCTGACGATCTGGCTGAGCCTTGGGCTCCACGACCAGCACGACAGGGAGCAGCGGCGCCAGGACATCCTGGCCGCGGCCCGCCAGTCGGCGCTGAACTTCACCTCGCTCGACTACCGGCACTACGACCGGGACAGCGCGAACGTCCTCGAGGGTGCCACCGGCGACTTCAAGAAGCAGTTCGCCGCGCAGACCGAGCAGCTGACCAAGCTCGTCGCCGCGAACAAGTCCGTGTCCCAGGGCCAGGTCCTCGACGCGGGCATCGTCCTCTCCGACGCACACTCGGCCCGCGTCCTGGTGGTAGCCGACAGCAAGGTGACGAACACAGCCGCCCCGAAGGGCGAGGCGCGCACCTACCGCCTACAGCTCGACCTGGTGCGCCGGGACGGCCACTGGCTGACCTCGGACGTCGAGTTCGTCGGCTGACCGCGCCCTGACCGCCGTACGCCCATGAGGACTTGAGGAGCAAACCTGTGACGAAGACGACCACCCGAGGCCGTGGCGCCGGATCCGGTTCCGGATCCGGTTCCGGATCCGGCGCCCGGCGCACCATGACCGCGGCCACCCGCGCGGCGGCCAAGCGCGCGGAACGCGGCCACCGCGAGCCGGGGCCGGGGGCCACCGACGAGGACGCCCCGGTGCGTCCGGAGACACTGACCGCCGGCCGCACCGTGCTCATCGAGGCCCCCGATGAGGACGGCTGGGACGACCCGCCGGAGCCCTCGCCGGAGTGCTTCGAGGAGGACGCGCCGCAGGAGGAGGGCGAGCCGGGTCCCGGTACGGGGAGGCGGCACGGTCGACGTCGGCTGTTCACGGCCGCCCTGTGCGTCCTGCTCATGGCGGTCCTTGTCGCGGCCGCCGTGCTCGGTTGGCGCTACCGGGAGGGCGTACGGGCCGAACAGTCCCGGACGCAGGCACTCGCGGCCGCGCGCCAAGCGGCACCCGTCGTGCTGTCGTACGACTACCGCCACCTGGATCGCGACTTCGCCGCCGCCCGCGCCCGGCTCACCGGCCACTTCCGCGACGAGTACAGGAAGACCACCGCGACGGTGGTCGGTCCAACGGCCAGGAAGTACCACGGCGTGGTGAAGGCGACGGTCGCCCAGCCCACCGGCGGCTCCCCGGCAGCCTCTGTGACCTCGACGTCGCCGGACCGCGCCGTGGTCCTCCTCTTCGTCAACCAGGTGACCACGAGCACCCAGGTCGCGGGCTCGCGCGTGGACTTGAACCGGGTGCGGATGACGCTGACGCGCACGTCCGACGGCTGGAAGGTGAGCGGGGTCGATGCGCTCTGACAGGCACTCTCCGAGCTTGAAGCGGTGGGGACTGGACGCGGAGGGTCAGCCATCGCGCCAGTCCCCGACCCTCTTGAGAACCTACGGCAGTTTCACGAACGGAGACAGGAAGGCCCTCGCACCCGCAGTGTCCAGCCGATACGAAACGTTCGTGGCGTAACACGGGGTGTCGCCGGTGATGGTCGTCGCCGCAAGGATGCTCTTGCCGCCGACGACCACGAAGTTGGGGCCGCCGGAATCGCCGTAGCAGGCACCGCCGTTGCCTTGTGGCTCGGTCATGCCCAGACGCACCCAGGCGTTGTTGAGGGCGTTGAAGGTCACGGGCGCCTTCATGCGGACACCGCCGCCCGGATGCGTCTGTCCGCCCGGGCCGTTGACTGCTTCCTGAGTGCCGTATCCGGCGACGAGCCAGTCGGTGGAGTTCAGCGCCTGTTGGTCGAGTGCGCCCAGCTGGTTCGCGGTCGGCAGCGCAGCCGGGGTGAAGGACCAGCGGCTCTTGACCTTCGCGGCGGGCAGTTCGATCACCGAGATGTCGTGCGGGTCCGAGGCGGGGCCCGGGTAGTCGGGGTGGCTGTGGGCCGTGCCTTGGACGCCGACGGCGTTTGCCTGGGCGGCCGGATCACCGGGGTACTTCTTCGCCGCGGCGTCCAGTCCCGCCTGCACGTCCTGGTCGAGCGAGACGTAGAACCTCACGTTGTCCGGCCAGTCCGTGGTGCAGTGCGCCGCGGTCAGGAATGTGTCCGCGTCGATCATCGTGCCCGAGCAGACCCAGTCGACCCGATCCGGGGTCGCCGGGTCGTTGTCGTTGTCCCAGGTGGCCACGAGCGCGCCGACTTCGGTGCGTTCGGGCGCCGGTGTCGCGTTGTAGGAGTTGATGGCGGAGGAGGGCAGCGCGGTCGCGAGCACGGCGGCGCAGGCCGCTGCGGTGACGGCGGTGGCGCGTACGGCGGTCAAGAAGAACCCCTTCGATGGGTGTGGGACAGGCGTTCTCCTGTGGGGGTGAAGGGAATTGAAGCGCCTGGGGCGGTGCGCGGCAAGAGCGGGTCGCCCACACAGCGGAGAAGTCGGGTCGTCCAGGCAAGAGCAGCACTGTCAGCCAGATCAGACGCCCCGGCGCAGGAGGCTGCCCACCGTCCGGCCACGCCAGGCCAGAGCCCGGAAAAGGCAGACGAGTCGGGCTGTACGCCGGGGATAGCTCGTGGTCGCGGGAATGGTCTCTCAGCTGCGTGGACGCTCCCCGCGACCGGAGAGGCCGTGCACATTGCTTGCACGCCGCCACGGGACGCCGCGCAAGCCCGCCCCACGTGGCATCATCCCGCGTGAGCAGCGCGTCAACCAGGACCGGGCCGCCGTACCAGCCCCCT
This sequence comes from Streptomyces sp. NPDC058246, assembly GCF_042881985.1. Lineage (NCBI taxonomy): Bacteria > Bacillati > Actinomycetota > Actinomycetes > Kitasatosporales > Streptomycetaceae > Streptomyces > Streptomyces sp. NPDC058246. Next base: position 71,051 of record NZ_JBHVWZ010000020.1, read on the forward strand.
TGCCACCGCCCCGCGTCGGCGCGTAGCAGGGCCAGTGCTCCCTCGTGCTCGACCGGCCAACAGTCGGCGGCCCGCGCGGCGGCGCGAAGCCGCTGGTACGCGAGCAGGGAACGGCGGGCGCCGAAGTGGCCGCGACGCAGGGCGACGGCGTCGGGGACCGGTTGGCCTGCAGTCATATCTGTCTCCGCACCGGTGGTTCTACCCAGCCGTGTCGGACGGCGTGGCCGCCGAGCTGCATCCGGGTCCGAACTCCGGCTATGTCCATGAGGTGGCGCAGGCGTCGGTGCAGCGTGCGCGGTGACAGGCCGAGCTGTGTCGCGGCTGTCGGGTCGGTCACGCCGGCCAGCAGGAGCGCGAGGATCCTTCGGTCGAGGTCGGTCGGGCCCTCCGCCCCGAGTTCGACGGGGGGTTCGGCTTCTCCGCCGGTGCCCGCCAGCTCCAGCGGGTGGGCGGTGCGCCATACCGTCTCGAACAGCGCGTCCATCGCGTCCAGCAGGCCGCTGCGGTGCAGCAGCACCGCGCCGGGCTCTCCGGTCGGCGTGGTCGCGAGCGGGACGAGGCCGAGTTCGGCGTCGGCCAGCATGAGTTTCATGGGCAGCTGGTCGGCGACACGCAGCTGCACGCCGTTGCGCAGGGAATCGATCGCGTCGTGGACGATGCCCGGCTCCGCCAGCACGGCCCGGTCCAGTACCGCCCGGAAGTGCACGCCGCGGCCGATGGCCATGGGTTCGGCCGTGTTCTCGTCGGGAGGCAGGGCGACGAACGGTGCGGTGATGAAGGCGCGGACCTGTGTGCGGGCCGCCTGCTGCACCTGGAGGTAGCGATGGCGGATGGCGTCGACGCCCGTGACGACCTCGATCAGATCGACGATGCTGCTCCCGGTCATCGCCGCCCGGTGTTCCTCGGCGAAGGTCACCAGGGCATGCTCAGCCGCGCGCAGCCCGTCCCGGCGCTGGCTGATGAGAGCGCCGAGCGCCATGGCCGGCGGCGCGGCGGTGAACCGCTCGTCCGCCGACCTGATCACCAGTCCCCACCCGACCAGGCGGGACAAGGCCTTGTCGACCTGGGCCTGCGACATGACGAGCAGTTCCGACAGCGGCGTCGCGGTGGAGTCCGGCTGTCCGATCAGCGCCCGGTAGACGCGCTCGTCATCGGGTTCGAGGCCCAGAACATCCAGCATCGGCGACCGACTCTCCTCCGCTTGCCGCAGCGGGGAGAGTATGTGCCATGGCGGCAGACTCTGAATAGTCCCTGGTGGGAGCAGGTGTGACGGGAAGGGCCCCGGAGAGTCGCCTCCCCGGGGCCCGACAGTGCGGTTCATCGCAGGCCGTACGCCCGGATGATGTCGTTCTTGACGCCGAAGCCGCTGTTCGTCTGGGCGCTCGCGCGGACCGAGAGGAAGCCGCCGGGCTTCTTCGCCGTCCTGAACGAGCCGGTCCAGTAGCCGTCGGCGCCCTTGGTCACGATCACCTTCTGCCAGGTGGCGCCGTCGTCGTACGAGACATCCAGCTTCACCGTGGTGACTTTGCCCGGCACGGTGCCGCCGTCCATCGACACCGGCTTGAGCGCGATCTTCTGGGTCGCATTGGCCTTGACGTCGCCGTGCAGGTCCGACTCCAGCTTGTAGTTCAGGTTCAGCACCGAGAACGGCTCGAAGAAGTCCGAGTCGACGGTGTCGGACATGAAGGTCCACTCGGTGTGGGTGCGCGTCGACAGGCGGAAGACGTCGGCGGGCCGCTCCGCGTCGAGGACGGCGCGGTAGGGCAGGTTGCCCGCCGGCACCTCCACCCACTGCATGTCCGTGCTGTGCGGGTTGTCGTGGATCAGCGTGTCGCCCTGGAAGACCTGCAGGTGGGTCGGCGTCTCACCCCACTGCAGGAAGCCGCCCAGCCGCATGTTGTCACTGGCGGAGGCCCACGCTTGCACGTTCCACGTCATGTAGTTCTGCCAGCGGGAGTTGTACACGCCGAAGGCCTCGCCCTGGCCGGGCCGGGTCGCCGGAGCGAACCAGTCCAGACGGGTCGTGCTGCCCTTGGCGTACGTGTTGTCGCCCGACACCATCACCCACGGCAGGTCACCGTCGACGCCCTGCGCGTGGAACTCCCTCCAGACCTGGCCCGGGGTCACCCATTCGGTGCGGGTGCCCGGATGCCACTCGACCTCGGGGAGGTTGAACGACGGGCTGAGCGTGAAGTCGGACCGGTAGCCCTCCCCCAACTTGCCGTCCGTGGCCGAGTAGTAGCGGGCATCGATCCGGGCGAGGTCACCCTTGGTCGGCTTGTAGACCAGGGCCCGGTCCGGCACCTGGCCGGGGTACTCCCGGGTGAGGTCGTAGACGAACGGCGTGTACTCGGTCTGCTGTGCGGTCAGCTTCAGGGTGCCGGCCTTGGCCATCGCGACAAGGGTCCTGCCCGCGTCGCGGTGCACGGTGGCGACCGGGATGGCCGACTCGCCGACGTACTCCAGCAGGGCACCGACCCCGTCGTTGACCACGATCAGCGCCTTCGCACCGGCCGCGACCGCGGCCTCGGCGCGTTCCTGCGGCGAGACCTCGTCGCTGCGCTCGATGACGACGACCTTGCCCTTGGCCCTGACCTTCTCGTATGCGGCCGCCGCGCCGTTGCCCGCGTAGACGGCGTCCAGCTTGTCCGTGGCGGCGCCCAGGGCGCTGCCGGCCTGCACCAGTGCCTCGAAGCGGAGCCGACCGCCCGGCGTGCTCAGGCTGAGCTGCGGCTCGCCCTTGCGCCAGCGGGTGGTCAGCAGGAACTCGCCCTGCTTCATCGGCTTCGTGGGCGCGACGTAGACGTCGTCGTACGTCGGCGGCAGCACGTACGCGCTGCGGTAGTCCGTGTACGGGTCGAGGCCCTTGTAGTGGACGTTGAAGTCGACCTTGCGCTGTCGGTCCTCGGTGCGCTGCGGCGCCTCGGTCTGCAGCAGGCGTGCCTTGCGCGCGTCCAGCACCACGTCCGCGGGGCCGTCCTTGAGTACGGTCTCGGGGTCGACCAGCACGGCCAGACCCGAGCGGTCCGCCTTCTCGCCGGCCACGTCGAGGTAACCCGCGACGGTGTAGAGGCCGGGTGCCATGCGCATGGTGGTCGAGCCGTCGACGTAGACCTGCCACGGCCAGAAGTCGCCGGCCAGGTTGATCGTGACCCAGCCGGCGGCGGGCCTGCCGTCCCGGCCGACCAGCTTGATGTTCAGGTCGTAGCGCTCCTCTTCCTTGAGCAGCGCCACGGACGTGCGGGTCACCGGCTTCCCCGTGGTCGCATCGGTGCCTATCACGTAGCCGACGTGCCGGCCCGCCGAGACGGCTTGCGGGTCTCCGGTCACCGGGACGGCGGCGGTGCCGCCCGCCGGGACGGTCACCGTGGTGGCTCCCAGCGTGAACGGGCCGCCGTCGTCGGTCAGCGCCAGGTTCAGCGTGACGTCGGAGGAACCGGAGTTGGTGAAGGTCAGGACCTTGGTGACGGCGACGTCGCCCGGCTCGTGCGGCCATGTGTAGTTGCCGAAGAAGAGCGATCCGGTGCCGCGGACCGTGGTGTGCACGGCGGCGGCCACGTCGACACGGCCGGTGCCGACCTCGTACGGCGAGTACCCGTCGGCCAGGCCCTTCGCGCTGCTCATCAGGTGTTCCTTGAGCTGCGCGCCGGTCCAGTCCGGGTGTTGCTGGGCCAGGATCGCCGCCGCGCCGACCACGTGCGGGGTGGCCATGGAGGTGCCGCTGAGGGTGCGGTACAGGCCCTCACCACCGTCGGTCATCTCCTGCGAGCGGGCCGCGGTGATGTCCACACCGGGCGCCGCGATGTCCGGCTTCATGCCGCCGGAGGAGGCCAGCGGGCCGGTGCTGGAGAAGGACGCGAGCCGGTCCTCCTTGTCCGTGGCGGCCACGGTCAGCGCCGAGGCGGCCGCACCCGGAGAGGAGATGCTCTCCGGGCCCGCGTTGCCGGCGGCGATGACGAACAGCGTGCCGTACTGCGCGGACAGCGCGTCGACCATCTGCGACATCGGGTCGCTGCCGTCCGTCGGGTAGGAGTCGCCGAGGCTCATGTTGACGACGTCCGCACCGGACTCGGCGGCCCACTGCATGCCGGCCATGACCCAGGAGTCCTGGCCGTTGCCCGCCGCGCCGCCGAGCACCTTTCCGACGATCAGGTCGGCGCCCGGGGCGACGCCCTTGTAGTCACCGCCGGAGGCGGCGCCCGAGCCGACGATCGTGCTGGCCACATGCGTGCCATGTCCGTTGACGTCGGTGATGGCCTCACCCGGCACGAAGCTGTCCGTGCCGTCGATCCGGCCGGCGAAGTCGGGGTGGTTGACGTCGATGCCGGTGTCGAGGAGCGCGACCTTGACGCCCTTGCCGGTGTAGCCGGCCGCCCAGGCCTCGGGCGCGCCGATCAGCGGCACGCTCTCCTTCAGGTCGGCCTTCACGCGACCGTCGAGCCACAGCTTCGCCACACCCGCGCCCAACTTCGCGCTGCCCTGCGGCGCGACGGTGGTCCAGAAGGTGCGGGCCTGCCGCTTCTGCGTGCTGAGCGCGGCACCGTGGATGCCCTTGAGCTTGCGGATCAGTTTGCTGCCGCGGGGGGCCGTCGGCTCGACGGCCGCGCGAGACTTCGGCTGGGCGTACGTCGCGATCAGCGGCACCGCGGCCGACTTCGCGTCGTCGTAGCCCATCTCGATCAGATCGGTGACGTTGAACAGCCGCCGGTCCAGCTTGTCCGTGCCCAGCAGCGGCGCCGCCTCGTCCGGGACGACGAACAGGTCACCCTTGATCTCCTGGATCTTTACGCCGCCGACGGCGCTGTCCGGCCGGTCGACCTCGGCGGTCTGCTTGCCGTCGGCCATCGTGGTGACCGTGACGACGTCGCCGGTGACCAGGGTGACCTTGTGGGTCGCCGAGGGCCTGGCGGGAACGGTGGGCTTGCTCGGAGCGGCTTGTGCGGGCGCTTGCAGAACTGCGAGCCCCGACGCCAGCAGCGGCACCGCGGTGGCGGCCGATATCAGCTGCCAGCGTCTGCGCCGGAAGGCGGAAACCTGAGAGGGGGAGAACATGCCCTGGGTCTATCGGCCGGTTCACACCGACGTGAAGACCAGACGACGGCAGGTCTTCGCCATGGCAAGGACTTGCCAGCCGCAAAACGCATGCAGTCAGGCGAGGTTGCACTTTTCGGACCAGCGCCGGTTTGAAGCATCCATGGAGGCTGCTGACGCCCTCAGCCGAGCAGAGCCAAACCGCGCCCATCCCCTCCTCGTGATCCACACACTCACCTAGGATGGCGAGAACCATCTCAGCGGCCCGACGGGCTTCCTGATCCGCCTGCGCGCGGACATCGGAGGACATGCCCCCACCCGCACGAGTCTTCTTCGTGCTGCCTGGGGGCATTTTCTTGCTGTTCCGTGAGTCCGCGGCGTCCGTGGCCGCCCGCATCCTCGAAGGGTCGCTGGCGCTGCATCTGACCGAGAACTTCCGTCACCAGCACGGCCGGAAGCCCGCACAGGCGGAGATACGCTCCTGGGAGCGCAGCCTCCCCGCACTCGTCAACGCCCTCATCGAGGCCGGTCTCGACGACGTCGAAGTCCTGGTCGAGTACAGCCTGCCCCTCACCAGCAAGCGCGCGGACGCCGTACTCGCCGGCGTGCACCCGACGACGGGTGAGCCGTCGTACGTCGTCGTGGAGTTGAAGCAGTGGAGCGCGGCCTACCCGGAGGAGGACGAGCCGCTGCTGTGCCGGATCGACGCGTACGCGCAGCCGGTCCTCAACCCCATCGAACAGGTGCGGGGCTACTGCGAGTACCTGCTGTCGTTCAACGGGGCCCTGGAGCGAATGCCCAGGTCGCTGGCCGGTGTGGCTTTCCTGCACAACGCGACCGAGTTCGGGGTCGCCGGTCTGCGCACTGTCACCGAGGACCAGCACGGCCGCTTGTACACCGGCGAACAACGCGGCGCCTTCCTGAACTTCCTGCGCTCGCGGCTCGCCGCGAAGCCCGGAGCGGAGGCGGCGGACCTACTGTGCGACGCCAAGATCCGCCCCTCCAAGCAGCTGATGGCGGTCGCGGCCGCCGAGATCCGCGACCGCGAGCAGTTCGTACTCATCGCCGAGCAGCGGGTCGCCTACGAGAAGGTGATGTCCGCCGTACGCAAGGCCAAGCGGTCGAACCACAAGCACGTGATCGTGGTGACCGGCGGTCCCGGCTCCGGCAAGAGCGTGATCGCGATGTCGCTGCTGGGCGAGCTGTACCGGCGCGGGGTGCCCACCCTGCACGCGACCGGTTCGCAGTCGTTCACCAAGACGATGCGCAGGGTCGCAGGGGCCAAGAAGCGCGAAGTCCAGCAGCTGTTCAAGTACTTCAACAGCTTCATGGACGCAGAGCCGAACGACCTCGACGTACTGATCTGCGACGAGGCCCACCGCCTCCGAAAGACCTCCGCCAACCGCTACACCAAGGCGGAGCTGCGCACGGGCCGGCCCCAGGTGGCCGAGCTGATCGACGCGGCTCGAGTACCGGTATTCCTGCTCGACCAGCACCAGGTGGTGCGGCCCGGCGAAATGGGGACCAAGGAGCAGATCCAGCGGGCCGCCGCCGAACAGGGCCTCGACTGCACGGTGGTGGAGCTGGACAGCCAGTTCCGGTGCGGCGGCAGCGATGCGTACGAGAAGTGGGTCGTCGACCTGCTCGGCCTGGAAGGCGGCACGCCCGGCCAGTGGGAGCCGGACGGCAAGTTCGAGCTGCTGACCGCCGGAAGTCCCCAGGAGCTGGAGGACTTCCTCGTCGCGCGCCGCGAGGAGAACTACGGCGCCCGAATGTCGGCCGGTTACTGCTGGAAGTGGACCACCAAGGTCACCCCGGACATGGCGGCGCTGCCCGCGGACGTCGTCATCGGCCAGTGGGCCCGCCCCTGGAACGTGTACGGCGACCGTTCCCTGCTCGGGGCACCACCCGCACCCCTGTGGGCCACCGATCCGGCCGGTTTCGGCCAGGTCGGCTGCGTCTACACCGCCCAGGGCTTCGAGTACGACTGGTCCGGCGTGATCATCGGCCCCGACCTGGTGTGGCGAACGGACCGCTGGGTCGTGGACCGGTCGGCGTCAAAGGACCCGTCGTTCACGAAGGCGACACCGGACGCGGACATCGACCGGCTCATCCGCAACACCTACAAGGTGCTACTGACGCGAGGCATGGTCGGCACGATCGTCTACTCGACGGACCCGGAGACTCGCGAGAAGCTGCGGTCGCTCATTCACCCGGAGTCGGGGGTCGAGGCGCCGGCACTCGCGTACGGCCGCACGTAGTGCCTCGTGCGCGAAGTAGCAGGGTCCGAAGCCTCCACCAATCCCGGAGCGGTTGACACTGCGAGCGAACCACCGGCCTGGTTGGCGTTGACATGCGCACGCGACTCCGGAGCCGTGACCGCGTCCCGTGCCGCGCGGCGAACGCACGGTGTGCCTCAACTGTTCGTACTCGGCTGACCTGTCGGCTGACCTGTTGGCATACGGAGGGTTTACGAACTGCTCGCTCGTAACCCCCCGTTGTACGTCAAAGTCCGGCCGCGAAGTCCGCGAACGCGGCCCACTTCGAGGGCCGGAAAGCAAGTTGGGCGCGGGCGGGATCCTTGGAGTCTCGAATGTGGACGGCGCCTGGGGTTGCGGCGACCTCGAGGCATTCGCCGCCCTCCGCGCCGCTGTAGCTGCTCTTGAACCAGGCGAGTTCGGGCGAGGTTTCGTCAGTGCTCATGGCTCTCCCAACAGTTCCTGCATCAGGGCGAAGGACTCACGCGGGGTAAGGGCCTGCCCACGAATGCTTCCGTAGCGCGCGGCCAGGATACGCACTTGCTCGGGGTCCATGATCAACTGGCCGACGCCTTGCACTTCCAGGTAGGCAACCTGCTGCTTTCCCTTGGGCGTCAGCAGCACGAACGGGCCGTCCACCCCGGAGTTCTCCTCGCAGTCAAGCGGCAGCACTTGCAGGGTGATGTTGCGCAGGCGACCAAACTTCAGCAGGTGCTCCAACTGCCCTTGTCGCACCCTGCGTCCACCGAGCTTGCGCCTCAGCACAGACTCGTCGATGACAGCCGTCACCATGGGCAGCGGCCACCGCGTCAGGATCTCCTGGCGCGCGAGCCGAGAGACCACCCGCTGCTCGATGGTCTCCTCAGACAACAGCGGCTGTCGACCGTTCAACAGGGTCCGGATGAAATCCTCGGTCTGCAACAATCCGGGCGGCGCGAGGGTACTGAAGAAGTTGATCTCAACCGCACTCGCTTCCAGCCGCGCGTAGTCCCGAAACCAAGCCGGATGCCGAACCCTCCCCCGCGCCTTGGCCTTCTCCACGTCCTCGATCGTGGCCGTCAACAGCCCACCGGCATCCAGCAGTTCATCCGCCGCCTCCAGGAACTCCCTCTGCGGCGTCCGTCTCCCCCGCTCCAGCGAGGAGACCAGGTCCTCGCTGTAGCCGAGCCGGTCCCCCAGCTCCTTCTGTGTGAGCCCGGCCCGCTCCCGAAGTACCTTGACCTGCTTGCCGATCGCACGGTTCAGGTCGCTGGACTGCTCACCCTCGTCGTACGTCTCCTGCGACTCCGTGACCGTCATCCCCACACCCGCCCTGCCGTCCCGCACCAGGTCACGGCCGACACCCCATACAGGACACCGTCCGTACCGGTACACACACCCTGCGTACCGAAGGATTCCCTGGTCAGGGTAGAGCGAGGCGGCCACGCTCAGTGACATGAAGTCAGAAATCTCCACCCGGCACTTCACCCAACTCCTCAGCGCCACGCTTCGCGGCGCTCGCCTGGCGCGGCTGCTGACTGTGCAGCAACTCGACGAGTGGGGCTGGCCGCCCAGCTGCGAGGCGAGCGAGTCCGCGGCGCTGGTCGTCGCCGAGTTGGCGGCGAACGCGGTCGTGCACGGGCGTGTGAAGGGGCGTGGGTTCCGGCTCACGCTCGCTGTCGGGGCCACGGACACGCTCCGTATCGAAGTGGCCGACCCGCGAGGCGACCGCCGGCCCCTGGCCCGTCGTACCGCCGACGAGACGGGGCGGGGGCTGCTCCTCGTCGACGCCCTGACAGCCCGGTGGGGCACTGAGCCATGGCCACCATCCGGCAAGGTCGTGTGGGCGGAGATCGGTCTTCCCCGCCTTGTGCTCACTGCTTCCGCACGGGAAAAGGCCCCGACCAGGTCATAAGACCTGTTCGGAGCCCCAATGGCAGACGAGTCGGGCTGTACGCCGGGTTCTGTCGCCGGTCGACCTCGCGGTCGGCCGGGAGACGGCCATCCATCTAGGACCGACGTTGCCGTCGGCCTCGTGCGGTCTACCCGCGGACTCGGGCGGGCAGCCCTCGAACGTCCGCGCAGAGCCGCCTTTTACAGCGGCTCCTCTTGACCTTGCTCCAGGTGGGGTTTACCTAGCCGCCTGAGTCACCTCAGGCGCTGGTGGTCTCTTACACCACCGTTTCACCCTTACCGGGGACCGAAATCCCCGGCGGTTTGCTTTCTGTGGCACTGTCCCGCGGGTCACCCCGGGTGGCCGTTAGCCACCACCTTGCCCTGTGGAGCCCGGACGTTCCTCGGGGAGGTCCACAAGGGCCTCCACGCGGCCGTCCGCCCGGCTCGTCTGCCGTGTCGACCATGGTACCGGGCGTGCGGGCCGCCTCGGTCCGGCCGTCGGCGTGGCAGTCACAGTCGTAGTCGCACTCGCCGTCGCCAGGACCGAGCCCGCCAGGATGAGGGCGAAGGCCGCGAGGACGCCGGGGGTCAGACGTTCGTCCAGGAAGACGGCGCCCGCCGCCACCGCGACGGCCGGGTTGACGTACGTGATCACCGTCGCCCGCGCCGGGCCCGCCTCCTTGATCAGTTCCAGGAAGGCCACGAAGGCGACCGCCGTGCAGATGACGCCGAGACCCGCGAGGGAGGCCAGGACCTGTCCGGACGGGATCTCGTCCGGCCAGGTGGCCGCCGCCGCGGGGGCGTAGACCAGCGCCGCCAGGGTCAGGCACGGGGCCGTGAGCTGGAGTGTCGGTACGTCTTTCAGGTGGCGCGCCGCTATCACCGGTGCCGTCGCGTAGCCGACGACCGTCAGCAGGACCTCGGCCAGGGAGCGGGCGTCGCCGCCGGTCAGGTGCGGGACGGTGAGGACCGCGACGCCGGACAGGCCGAGGGCCAGGCCCGTCATGCGGCGGGCACCGAGCCGTTCCGTGTCGCCGAACAGGCGGGCCGCGGCCACGCCGACGATCGGCACGCCCGCGATCAGCAGGCCCGCGGTCGAGCTGGAGAGATGGCGTTCGGCGTCCGTCAGGGTCCACCACGGGACCATGATCTCGATGCCGGCGAAGGCCAGCATGGGGCGCCAGTGGGTCCGTACGGTCCGGGTCAGGCCGCCTTGGCGTACCGCGAAGGGGAGCAGCAGTGCGGCGCCGACCGCGCAGCGCGTGAACACCACCACCGACGGGGACACGCCGTCCACCGCCACCTTGATCATCAGGTAGGGGATCCCCCAGACCACTCCCATCAGGGAGAACAGGAACCAGCCACGTGCAGTCATGGGGGCAGTTTCGGACGCGTCGGCGTACCGGGTCTTGAACGCTGTTGCGCTACGACGACGGGGACACGCTCGCGCGATACGCCGCCGGGGTCACCCCCAGCACCCGTCGGAACCAGCGGGTGAGGTGGGCTTGGTCCGCGAAGCCCACGAGCGTCGCCACCTCCGCCGGTCGCAGCCCGGACTCCAGCAGCCCCCGGGCCCGGTGCACCCGGTGCTGGGCCAGCCAGGCGTACGGCGGTATCCCCATCGCCGTACGGAAGGCGCGCAGGAGTTGGTAGCGGGACAGGCCGAAGTCGGTGGCGAGGGAGGCGAGGGAAGGGGGCGCCTGGAGTTCGTCGGCCAGGCGGTCGCGTACGGCGTGGGCTATGTGGGCCGCTCCCGGGACCGTGTCGCACGCCGGGCGAGCCGTGGAGTGGCGGCAGGCCAGGGCCGTGAGCAGCCAGGGGAGACGGGACTCGGCTTCCAACGGGTCGGGGCAGCGGCTGAGTTCGGTGTGCGCCGCTCGCAGGGCGGCGGCCAGTTCGGGGTCGTCGAGGACGGGGTCGCGGAAGTGCGGGAGGCCGCCGAGGGTGCCTTCCGTGAGCAGGGAGGGCTCGGCGTACAGGGCCCGGTAGGCGTAGCCGTCGGAGGCGGCCGGGCCACCGGTGTGCATCTCGCCCGGGGCCAGGACGACGATCGAGCCGGGGCCGGTGTGGATGCGGCCGCCGCGGTAGTCGATGATCTCGGAGCCGCCGACGCAGACGCCGATCGTGAACTCGTCGTGTGCGTGCGGTGCGTAGCGATGGCGGTCGAAGCGGGCGGTCAGCAGGTCGAGAGGCCGGCCGTCCCGGCCGAGGGTGGCCCGGGTCCATCGGGCCTCTTCCCGTACGGTCGCGTTCACGGTCGCCTCCCCCGGTCTCTCGGGACCTCTCAGGAGTGCAACGCCCACGTAGCCCGATTCCATGCCGCGGCCGGGTGTCGGCGCCGGTCGGGTGGGGGCGGCGAGGGGGTTTTGTGGGGGCGAGGGCGTTTCAGAGGAAGTCTGTCGTGTCCAGGTCGAAGGCGAACGGTTCCGGGAGGGCGAGTGACTTGCCGAAGGGGAGCGTGCAGAGCTGCCGGTAGTCGTCCTTCTCGGGGTCGCTGAAGAGTGTCAGTGAGGAGGCATCGCGGTCGATGAGCAGGTAGAGCGGGATGCCGCCGCGGGCGTAGCAGCGGCGCTTCGCCTCTCGGTCGGCCCCCGGCCTGGTGGATGTGACCTCAAGGACCATGGCGACGCCGTCACAGGGCATCCAGGAGTCGGCGCCTCGGAAGAGACGCAGCTCCTGGGGGGCGAAAGTGCCGTCCGGGATCGCGTGGTTCTTCGGGCAGGCGCCCCCGCTCTTCAGTTTCAGACCCTTGTTCCCGGAGAACTGCATGTCGGTCGTGGACCGCCTGATCACCTGGTTCACGATCAGGCCGATGTAGTCCTCGTGGTCCCCGTCCGGCGGCGGCGTCACGACGATCTCCCCCTCGATCAGTTCCGCCCGGAAACCCTCCGGGGTGTCCAGGGCGAGAAAGCCCTCCAGCAGGACCTCCGCCTGCGTGAGCGGCTCGTGTGCCATGGCAGTCATGTCACGCCCCTCCTTCGGTCGATCGCCAGGCTGGGACATCGGGGGATCACCCGTCCATGAGATCGGGAACTGTTCCCTCGATCGTGGCACACGATCAAGGGCGCCGTCAGGGTCGGCCCGCCGGGCACTCACGCGGGGGCGAACTGCACCTTCGCCGATGCCGGGTCCGCCTGGGTGAGGCGGACCCGTAGGCGCTCGCCCAGGGGGAGGGGGGTCGTGCCTCCCGTGATGCGGGCGAAGACCGCCGGGGACTCCAACTGGACGGTTCCCACGGTGGGTTCATGCTCCTGTACGTCGACCACGCAGGCCTCGAAGAGGTCGCCGACCCGGTCCTTGAGCAGCGCGGCCTCCACGATGTCGACGCACTCGCGCTCGACGGTGCCCGCGCGCCGGCTGCCGTCGGCCATCTCCTTGGGGAGGCCGTCGAGGGCGGCGAGCACCCACTCGGGTGGTGCCTCGCCGGCGACGGCGGCGAGGCAGATCTCCGAGGCGTAGCGGTCGGCGAGGCGGCGCAGCGGCGCCGTGCAGTGCGCGTAGGGCGCGGCCACGGCGGCGTGGGAGGTGACCTCCGGGAGGACCCCGTCCCGGAACACCGTGTAGCCCGCGCCGCGCAGCAGCGTCGTGCACTCCTGCAGGAAGGCGGCGTGGTGCGGCCAGTGCGGGTCGAGGGCTCGGATGAGCTCCGCGTACGAGACATGGTGCGGCCAGTTGATGCGCAGGGCCTTGGCCGTACGGCGGAGGCGGCCGACCGCGCCGTCGGGGGCGGCGGGGAGGGTGCGCAGCACTCCGGTGCCGTGCGCGATCATCAGCTCGGCCGCCGCCATGCCCGTGAGCAGGGAGATCTGTGCGTTCCAGGCGTCGGCGGGGAGCGGGGCGCGGTACACCAGTTCGTACGTCCCGTCCCGCTCCACGATCTCCTGCTCGGGCACGTTGAGGGAGATACCGCCCCGCTCGACCTCCAGTCGTTCACGCGCCTCGCCGATGTCCTTGAGGAGGACCAGCGGCTCCTCCGCCGTCCCCTCGTCGATCTGCCGCTGCACGTGCGCGTAGTCGAGCTTGGCGCGGCTGCGGACGAGGGCACGGCGTACGTCGGTCGCCTGCGTACGGCCGTCCGTGTCGAGGTCGATCGTCCACAGCACCGCCGGGCAGGTCTGGTCGGGGAGCAGGCTGGCGGTGCCTTCGGAAAGGCGCGTCGGGTGGAGGGGGATCTTCTCGTCGGGGAAGTAGAGGGTCGTCACGCGGCGGTGGGCCTCGGCGTCCAGGGCACCGCCAGGTGCGACGAAGGCGGCGACGTCGGCGATGGCGTAGCGGACGCGGTAGCCGCCGGGGCGCCGCGACAGGTGCATCGCCTGGTCGAGGTCGGTGGAGGTCGGGGGGTCGATGGTGAAGAGGGGGATGTCCGTCGCGTCGTAGGAGGGCAGGCGGGGTGGCCGCGCGGCCTCGGCGAGGACGTCGGGCGGGAAGCTCTCGGACACGCCCAGCTCGGTCCGCAGCGCGCGGAGGGCGGCCCGCAAGGGGGCCTCGGCTGCGCCCGTGACGCGGAGGTGACGGCGAGGCATGGGTCGAGCGTAGATCGCCGTCCTGCGGGCGGCACTCCGGGACGACAGCGGCCGGCTTCGGCGGCTTCGGGGACTTCGGCGACTTCAGCTACCACTCCGGACAGCTCCGGACGCCGCCCCGCACCTCCGGCCACCAACCCGCACGACTCCGGTACCGGGCAGCACAGCTCCGGTACCGGGCAGCACCCCTGCGGTACCGGTCAGCACAAGGGTTCAAACCGGGAGCCGGTCGCAGCGGAGGGGGCGGGGGCGGAGCCCGGGGACAGGGCCGGTCGGCCCGGCGGCACCCCTTAGGCTGGCGCCGGGCCGACCCCACCATGAAGGAGATCCACCGTGCTCGTGCTGCTGCCGCCGTCCGAAGGCAAGGCCTCTTCCGGCCGCGGCGCCCCCGTGAAGCTGGAGTCGCTGTCCCTGCCCGGTCTCACCGGGACGCGCCAGGCGGTCCTCGACGAGCTGGTCGAGCTGTGCGCGGCCGACGAGGACAAGGCCCGCGAGTTGCTTGGACTGAGCGAGGGCCTGCGGGGCGAGGTCGCCAAGAACACCGAGCTGCGGACGGCGGGCGCCCGCCCGGCCGGGGAGATCTACACGGGTGTCCTGTACGACGCCCTGGACCTGGCCTCCCTGGACACGGCGGCGAAGCGACGGGCGGGGCGCTCGCTGCTCGTGTTCTCGGGGCTGTGGGGCGCCGTCCGGGTGACCGACCGGATCCCCTCGTACCGCTGCTCGATGGGGGTGAAGCTGCCCGGGCTCGGGGCGCTGGGCGCGCACTGGCGTACGCCGATGGCCACCGCGCTGCCCGAGGCGGCCGGCGACGGACTCGTACTGGACCTGCGGTCCTCGGCGTACGCGTCGGCATGGAAGCCGAAGGGCGAGGTCGCGGGGCGGACGGCGAGCGTGCGGGTGCTGCACTCCCAGATCGTGAACGGGATCGAGAAGCGCTCCGTCGTCAGCCACTTCAACAAGGCGACCAAGGGCAAGATCGTGCGCAGCCTGCTCACCGCGGGCGCGGCGCCGAAGAGCCCGGCTGAACTGGTGGAGGCGCTGCGGGACCTCGGGTACGTGGTGGAGGCGGAGGCGCCCGGCAGGGCGGGCAGGCCGTGGGCGCTGGACGTGGTGGTGACGGAGATTCACTGACGACGCCTTCGGGCGGGCCGCGAGCGCGGCTCGACGGTGGCCGATCCTCTAGTGACCAGTGACCAGCAGCTGGCGGCTACTGGCCACTCGCTGCTGGCCAGTTGCCTGTGGGCAAGGGGCACGGGCACACCGCACAGCCAAGCGCCGCCATTGCAGCATGCGCAACGACCTTTGCGCATGCTGCACACCGCGGGCAGGATGAGGCGTATGACTTCGCCCCTGCCCTCGTCCCCGCCTGCCTCCGTGCTGGACCTCGCCCCCGTGGTCCCCGTCGTCGTGGTCACGGACGCCGCCGACGCCGTACCGCTGGCGCGGGCCCTGGTCGCGGGCGGGCTGCCCGCGATCGAGGTGACGCTGCGGACCCCGGCCGCGTCGGCCGCGATCCGGGCGATCGCGGCGGAGGTGCCGGACGCGGTGGTCGGCGCGGGTACGGTCCTCACGCCGGCGCAGGTGACGGAGTCGGTGGCGGCCGGCGCCCGCTTCCTGGTCAGCCCGGGCTGGACGGACGTACTGCTCGAAGCCATGCAAGCGTCCGGGGTGCCGTTCCTGCCGGGGGTGTCCACCACGTCGGAGGTCGTGACGCTGCTGGAGCGCGGGGTGCGCGAGATGAAGTTCTTCCCGGCGCAGGCGGCGGGGGGCACGGCGTATCTGAAGTCGCTCGCGGGACCGCTCCCCCAGGCACGGTTCTGCCCAACGGGCGGCATCGGCCCAGGCGTCGCGCCGGAGTATCTGGCTCTCCCCAACGTCGGCTGTGTGGGCGGGAGTTGGATGCTCCCGGCGGACGCGATCGCGGCGCGGGACTGGGCGCGGGTCGAGAGCCTCGCGCGCGAGGCGGCCGCGCTCAGGCCGCGCGGATGACGACCTTGCCGGACGCCACGCCACTCTCGCACTAGCGCGGAATGCCTCGTACAACTCCCGCCCTACGCGCGGGAGTTGCTGCGCCGGCGCACAGCGCACCGCCACGCGGTGGCGACCGCCTCAGCGGAGGTGAGAGGTGTCGTTGAACAGGCGGACGCTCGCGTTGCCGTCCGCGTAGTAGGCCACCGCCGAGAGCGAGGCCGCGGACAGCTCCATGCGGAACAGGGACTCCGGCGGGGCCCCGAGGGCGAGGCGCACAAAGGTCTTGATCGGGGTGACATGGCTGACGAGCAGGACGGTGCGGCCCGCGTACGCCGCGACCAGCTTGTCGCGGGTGGCGGCGATACGGCGGGCGGTGGCCGCGAAGCTCTCGCCGCCGCCAGTCGGTTCGGCCTTCGGCGAGGCGAGCCAGGCGTTCAGGTCGTCGGGGTAGCGCTCCCGCACCTCGGCGAACGTCAGCCCTTCCCAGGCGCCGAAGTCCGTCTCGCGCAGCCCGTCCTCGATGACGACGTCGAGCCCGAGGCGGGCGGCGACGGCCCCCGCGGTCTCCCGGGTGCGGGTCAGCGGGGACGCCACGATCGCCTGGATGGTGCCGCGTGCGGCGAGCGCCGCGGCGACCCGTTCCGCTTGTTCCCGGCCCACGTCCGACAGCGCCGGGTCGCTGCCTCCGCTGCCCGAGAATCGCTTCTGGGGGGTCAGAAGGGTCTCGCCGTGGCGGAGGAGGACGAAGGTGGCGGGGGCGCCGAGGTCGGGGGCCGCGCCCCAGCCGACGGTCGGGCCCGTTGCCGGGCTCGATCCAGCCCCGGTTGCCCCGGCTGCCGGGGTCGATCCAACCCCGGTTGCCCCGGCTGCCGGGCTCGATCCAACCCCGCTTGCCCCGGCTGCCGGGCTCGATCCAGCCCCGGCTGCCGGGGTCGCTCCAGTCGCCCCTGCCGCCACGTTCCGCGCGGCCCGCGCATCTGCTTCGGCCTTCGCGGCTGTGGCGCCGGGTGACAAGGACGAGCCGGGGCCGGAAGTCGTCAGACTGCGGGCTGTGTGGGGCTCGTCGCGCAGTTCCCCGCGCCCCTTGAGGGGCGCTCCCGAACCCGACGCTGCCAGTGCCGCGCGAGCCTTCGCCGCGCCAGCCGTCGCGTCCCCCGGCGGGCCGGACGGCTCCGGCGCGGCCGACCGCGCCGACCGCGCCGACCGCGCGGCCCTCGCGTCCAGCTCCGCCGACGCTGACCACTGCTCCCCGCGCTTCCCCGCATCCATCGCCTCGTTGGCCAACCGGTCCGCGTGCTTGTTCTGCTCGCGGGGGATCCACTCGTAGGTGACCTGCGCGGGCGGGAAGATCCGCGCGGCTTCGGCGGCCAGGGGCTTCATGTCCGGGTGCTTGATCTTCCAGCGGCCGGACATCTGCTCGACGACGAGCTTGGAGTCCATACGGACCCGGACCGAGGCGGTCGGGTCCAGTTCGTTGGCGGCGCGCAGGCCCGCCACCAGGCCCCGGTACTCCGCGACGTTGTTGGTGGCGATGCCGATGTACTCGGCGCGCTCCACCAGCGTCTCCCCGCTGGCCGCGTCGATGACCACGGAGCCGTAGCCCGCGGGCCCCGGGTTGCCCCGGGAACCGCCGTCGGCCTCGACGATGAACTCCCGCACGCGTCAAGCCCCTCAGAGAACAGACTTACAGATTTACAGGCCGGACTCGGACGTGCGCACCAGGATGCGGCGGCAGTTCTCGCACCGCAGCACGGTGTCCGGGGAGGCCGCCTTCACGTCATTGACCTCGGTGATGTTGAGCTCCAGGCGGCAGCCCTCGCAGCGGCGCTGGTAGAGCCGGGCCGCGCCGACGCCGCCCTGCTGCTCGCGCAGCTTGTCGTAGAGCTTGAGGAGGTCGGCGGGGATGGTGCCGGCGATGACCTCGCGCTCCTTGGTCACCGTCGCCGCCTCGCCGTCGAAGGACTCGAAGGCGGCGTCCCGGCGGGCCGTCGCGTCGTCGATCTTCGACTGGACGGAGGAGACCCGCTCGGTCAGCTCGGCGACGCGCTCCTGCGCGGACTCGCGGCGCTCCATGACCTCCAGGACGACGTCCTCGAGGTCGCCCTGGCGCTTGGCGAGGGAGGTGATCTCGCGCTGGAGGTTCTCCAGGTCCTTGGGCGAGGACACGGCACCCGAGTCGAGACGCTTCTGGTCGCGGGCGGCGCGCTGGCGCACCTGGTCGACGTCCTGCTCCGCCTTGATCTGCTCGCGGGCGCAGTCGCTCTCCTCGGTCTGCGCGGCGACGAGCAGGTCGCGCAGCTGCGTGAGGTCCTTGTTCAGCGACTCGATCTCGGCGTGCTCGGGCAGCGACCTCCGCTTGTGCGCCAGCTGCTGCAGGCGGGCGTCGAGGGCCTGGACGTCGAGGAGTCGGATCTGGTCGGCGGGCGCGGCGTTCAGTTGGGGGCTCCTGATGTGTCGGTATTCGAGGCCGCGTGGGCGGTCCAGGGGTCGGTGACCGTCTTCGAGACATGGACCCTGAGGTCCCATCCGTGACGGTCGGAGATCTCGTCGAGCTGGGCGGCGGCCAGCTCGCACCAGGGCCACTCGGTGGCCCAGTGCGCCGCGTCGAGCAGCGCGAGAGGACTGCGGGCGTGATCCGCCATGAACTCCGAGGCCGGGTGGTGGCGCAGGTCCGCGGTCAGGAAGGCGTCCACCCCGGCGGCGCGCACGTCGTCGAAGAGGCTGTCGCCGGAGCCACCGCTGACCGCGACGGTCCGTACGAGCGTCTCGGGGTCGCCCGCGACACGGATGCCCTGCGCGGTGGCGGGCAGCCGCTCGGCGGCGCGCGCGGCGAGGTCGCGGACGGTCAGCGGGTGGTCCAGCTCACAGACACGGCCCAGGCCCCGGCGGCCTTCCGGGTCGGTCGGGTCCGGCACGAGGGGGCGTACGACTCGGAGGTCGAGCGCGCCCGCGAGGGCGTCCGAGACGCCCGGATCGGCACGGTCGGCGTTCGTGTGGGCGACGTGCAGCGCGATGTCGTTCTTGATCAGGGTGTGCACGACGCGGCCCTTGAAGCTGGTGGCCGCCACCGTCGTCGTACCGCGGAGATAGAGCGGGTGGTGGGTGACCAGCAGGTCGGCGCCCAGCTTCACGGCCTCGTCGACGATCTCCTGCACCGGGTCGACGGCGAACAGGACGCGCGCGATCTCCTGGTCGGGGTCACCGCAGACGGTGCCGACCGCGTCCCACCCCTCGGCCCTCTCGGGGGGCCAGAGGACGTCCAGCGCGGCGATGACTTCAGACAGACGGGGCACGGGGAAAGGCTACCTGCCTTATGTCGGTGCCCGACCGGTCGAGAGCCACTCGACCAGCACACCGGCGACGGGCGGCCCCTGGTGACCCCCGCCGGCCCCCCGGCCACCTGTCCTCCACCCTCGCCTCCTCACCACCGTTCAGCACATCCGCCCCCGTTTCCTCAGGCGAATCCCGACATGGCCACCCTTATGTGTGAAGCGGCCGCCCGTCGGTCCCACGTCTGTGCGTACGAAAACTAGCTTCGTCGCCGGAGGTGACCGAACGATGACGGCCTGTGCGACGGAGCCCGTGGCGGAGAACAAAGACGAACGCAAAGACGTGGACCGGGGTGGGAACCAGGGCGAAAGCCGGGGCGCGGAGGAAGACGCGAGCGACGATGTGGACGGGGTCGAGAGCGAGGGCACCAGAGGGCTCGCGTACGAGGACGCGCGCGAGTGGACCGGCCGCCCCGGCTGTGTGATCACCGCCGACGGCACGTACGCGGCACGCCTCGCCCTCGCCGGCGAGTCCTGGTACCCCGAGCGCTGGACGCTGGACGGCCCCGAGCCGTACGCCGTCCCGCTGCCCACCCACCAGCCGGAGGAGCCCGGCACCGAGGTGCTGCCGCTGACCGACGGGAGGGTGCTGATCCACCGCGTGGCGGACGGACGGCACGTCTTCTCCCTCCTCTACCCGACCGGGCCCGGCACCGGCGAGCTGCCGCTCGGCGCCGTCGAGTGCCCCGACGCGGGCACCCGGCTGCGGCTGCTGCCGCCCGCGCCGGGCGGGGAGCGTGCGTACGCCCTCGCCGTGGGCCGCGGCTCCACGGCGGTGTGGCTGGTGGCGGGCGGCGCGTTCGGCCCCGAACACCTGGCCGAGGTGCCGGGCCACTGCGCGGGCGGGGTGTGGCTGGACGGCACCGGCCGTCTGCTGGCCCTCGACCGCTTCCAGGACGGCCGCACCAAGACGGTCGTCGTCGACCTGGAGCGCGGCGGCGAGGTCTCACCGCTCCTCCAGATCGCCGAGCACAGCAACGACCGCCTGCTCCTCGCGGACGCCGACAGCGGACTCCTCCTCATCCGCTCGGACGCCCCGTCGCCGGGCCACGCCCGTCTCGGCTGGGGCGTCCTCGGCAGCACCCTGCCGATCCGCTTCCCGGAGTGCCTGCGCGCGACGGACTGTGCCGTCACGCCGTTCGCGATCCAGCCGGGCCAGGTCCTCACCCCCGAGACCTGCGCCGTCGCCCTGCGCATCGACGGGCCGGCCGGCACCTGGCTGGGCATCTGGCGTCCCGCCGAACGCCAGGTCCACCACCTCCCGGCCCCCGAGGGCTGGCTGGCGGGGACCGGCCTGTGGACCAGAGAGGGGGTGCTCCAACTGCCGTACGCGACGGGGGCGGTGCCGTGCGGCGTGGCGCGGGTGGGAGCACCGAGGGGGAAGGGGGAGCCGGACCGCCCCACCGATCCGGCTCCCCCGAGACACATCCCGGTCCCCCCGGCCCGCCCGGTACCTCTCCAACAGGCGCCTTTGAAGGGACGGTTACGCGCTTCGGCCCGTCCGGCGTTCGGGGACGGGGCCGTCCGGGCCGAAGAGGGGTCCGGGGGCGCAGCCTTCAGGTACGGGGAGGGCATGGGCGGGGAGGGCAGGAGCGGCGGGGACGAGGAAACGTCACCCACCGACACCCCCGCCATGACCGCCAGTTAGAATCCCCCGGCTGTAAAAGAAGGATCTTGCATACGGGGTGAACACATCAGATGAGCGACACCAACACCATGGAAGCGCGGGGCACTGACGCCCACGAGGCCACCGCCCAGCAGGCCGAAGGCCACGGCAAGCACCGGGGCCCGGTCTCCGGCCAGGACGACGCGGCGACCCCGCAGGGCCGCCACCGCAGGCCGTCCGACCAGAACACCGCGGTCTGACGGCACGTCCAACCGGAACACCACGGTCTGACGGCACGTCCAACCGGAACACCACGGTCTGACGGCACGTCCGACCGGCATCACGGCCCCGCTCGCGCGATGGCGAGCGGGGCCGTTCTGTGCGGGGCTCCCCCGGGCCCCACGCGCGGGACGTCCAACCCCCGTGTCCAGTCCCCCGCGTCCAGTCCCCCCGTCCCTCCGCCCGTCGCGGCTCAACTCCCCCTTGTCCGGGCGGGAACCGACCTCCACAATCGAGACCCACGGTACGGAGCTGACATCCGCGGGGGTATCCCAGATTCCTGGGATATGACGGACTGATATTCCGGGGACAAGCCGATGATCCTGTCCGAGACCACCGCCCGCCTCGAACGCGGCCTGAGGGGCGAGCTCAGCGCCCTCGCCGTGCTCGACCACACCACCCGCGTCCTGCTGGACGCCGTACCGGCGGACATCTGGTGCGGAGTGGTCCTGGACCCCTCGACGCTCCTCGACACCGGCGGGCAGCACGAGTCCGGATTCCCGGAGTCGAGCATGCGCCGCCTCTTCGAGATCGAGCACGTCGAGCAGGACGACGTCGACAATCTGCGGGCGCTGACCCGGCGCCCCGGCAAGGTGAGCCTGCTCAGCCGCTCGACGCACGGGCGGCTCGACGAGAGCAAGTACTACCGGGAGATCCTCCAACCCCTCGACCTGGCAGACGAGTTACGCATCCTGCTGCGGGACGGCCGGCGCACCTGGGGCCTGCTCGTGCTGTGCCGGGACGCGCACACCCGCCCCTTCTCCGCCGCCGAGCTCGCCGTGGCCGAGGCCGTGAGCGTGCCGGCCTGTGCCGCGCTGCGCCGCTCACTGCTGCTGTCCGGCGTGGACTCCGGGCCGTTGCCGGACGCGCCGGGCTGGGTGGTCCTCGACGGTGACCTCGGTGTGCGGTCGATGTCGCCGACGGCACACCACTGGATCGACCAGCTTCAGGAACGGCACGCGCCGGGCCGCGCCGAGGAAGCCCCGTATCTGCTGCGCGCGCTGGCGATGCAGGCGCGCGGCGAGGTGGCCGGCCCCGGGGCGCACCTGCGGGCGCCGACCGGCGCGGGCCGCTGGATCTCGCTGCGGGCCTGGCCCGTCGACCAGGGCGGTGAACCCACCACCGTGATCTCCGTGGGCCCCACCGATCCCGCCGAACTGACCGCGCTGGTCCTCGACGTGTACGGGCTGTCGCCGCGCGCCCGGCAGATCGCCCAGCATCTGCTGCTCGGCCGCTCGACCAGCGAGATCGCCCAGCATCTCGGCGTCTCCGCGTACACGGTGCAGGACCATCTCAAGCAGATCTTCGACAAGGTGGGGGTGCGCAGCCGCCGCGAACTGGTCGCCGAACTGTTCTTCCGGCACTATCTGCCGCAGCTGGCGCACCCACCCCTGTCGACGGACGGGCGGCTGCTGAGCCCCGAGGACCGGTAGCCGCCGACCGAACGGCCCGAGGCCCGGAATCCGAAAGGCCGGGGCCTGGAGTCCGAAAACCCGAGGCCCGGAGTCCGAAGGCAAGGCCCCGAGTCCTGGAGTCCGAAGGCCCGAGGCCTGGAGTCCGAAGGCACGGCCCGAGGCCTGGAGTCCGAAGCCCCGAAAGCTACCCGTGTCTGAGCCCGAGCACCTCCACCGCCGCGAACGTCTCGCCCTCGGGGCGCTCGGCGTAGTGCGCGGTGAGCAGCGCGTCCAGTTCGTCGTAGGTGAAGGCGTCCTGCTTGGTGTCGAACTTGGCGGTCACCCGGGGGCGTTCGACGATCGCGACCATGCCGCCGTGCACGACGAGGAGCTGGCCGTTGACATGTGCGGCGGCGGGTGAGGCCAAGTAGCCCACGAGTGGGGCGACATGCTCGGGCGCGAGCGGGTCCAGACCGTCGTCCGGCTTGCCGAAACCGGCGAAGACGTCCTCCGTCATCCGGGTCCGAGCGCGCGGGCAGATGGCGTTCGCCGTCACGCCGTACTTGGCGAGCGCCGCCGCGGTCGAGGTGGTCAGGCCGACGATCCCGCCCTTCGCCGCCGCGTAGTTGGGCTGTCCCGCCGAACCCGCGAGGAACGCCTCCGACGAGGTGTTCACGATCCGCCCGTACACGGGCCCGTCGGCCGCCTTGGAGCGCGCCCGCCAGTGCACGGACGCGAAGTGCGTCGTGTTGAAGTGGCCCTTGAGGTGCACCCGGATGACCGAGTCCCACTCGTCCTCGGACATCGAGAAGACCATCCGGTCACGCAGGATGCCCGCGTTGTTGACCAGGATGTCCAGCTTCCCGAACTCGCCGACCGCCGACTCGACCAGTGCGCGGGCCTGCTCGTGGTCGGCGACATCCCCGGTGTGGGCGACGGCCCGGCCGCCCGCCGTACGGATCTCGGCGGCGACCTCCTCGGCGGGCGTGGCCGACGCCTCGCCGGAGCCGTCCCGCCCGGGCTGACCGTAGTCGTTGACGACGACGGCCGCGCCCAGGCGTGCGAGTTCGAGCGCCTCGGCCCGTCCGAGCCCGCGCCCCGCGCCGGTGACGATCGCGGTCAGCCCTTCAAGTGGCAGTGACATCAGCGTCCTTAACAGTGAGGGGGCCAAGCGGCTGTGGAGTCAGATCTCGATGCACGTGCGCAGAGCGGTGCCCGTCCGCATCTGGTCGAGGGCCTCGTTGATCCCGGCGAGCGGCACCCGGTGGGTGATCAGGCCCTCCAGGTCGATACGGCCCGCGCGCCACAGGGCGACGGTCCGCTCGTAGGACCGCAGGACGTCTCCGCCGCCGTACATCGAGGGCAGGATCCGCTTCTCGTCGAAGAACAGCTCGAACATGTTGAGCTGGAGGAAGTCGTCCATGGCGCCCGCGCCGACGACGACGAGTGTGCCGCCGCGGCGGGTGGTCTCGTACGCGGTGCGGGCGGTGGCAGACTTGCCGACGACCTCGAAGACGTAGTCGAAGCCTTCGCCGCCGGTCACCGACTGCTTGAGGCCGGCGAGTTCGTCCGGCGAGACCGCCTTCGTCGCGCCGAACCTGAGTGCGGCCTCGCGGCGCGAGGCGACCGGGTCGACGGCGATGATCTCGGCGGCGCCCTTGAGCCGCGCGCCCTGGATCGCGGAGATGCCGACACCGCCGCAGCCGATGACGGCGACCGACGAGCCGGCCTCCAGGTCGGCGGTGTTGAGGGCCGCGCCCAGGCCCGTGGTCACCCCGCAGCCGATGAGGGCCGCGATGTCGAAGGGCACGTCGTCGGGGATGGGGACCGCGCAGCCCGCGTCGACGACGACCTCCTCGGTGAAGGTACCGGTGCCGGCGAAGCCGAAGACGTCTTTGCCGGGGCGCTTGAAGTTGGGGGTGCCCGCGTTCATGAACCCGGCCAGACACAGTTCGGTCTGGCCGCGCTTGCACGCGGGACAGACCCCGCAGGCCGGCAGCCAGCAGACGACGACCCGGTCGCCGGGCTTCAAGTGGCTCACTCCGTCGCCGACTTCGGTGATCTCGCCGGCGCCCTCGTGTCCGGGCACGAACGGCGCGGGCTGCGGCAGCACGCCGTTCATCGCGGACAGGTCCGAGTGGCACAGCCCGGTGGCCCGCACCCGGATCCTCACCTTGCCGGGCCCGAAGCCCACCGCCTCGACGTCGTCGAAGACTTCGAGCTTGTCCTGGCCTATCTCGTGCAGTACGGCTGCGCGCATGGTGCGGCTCCCCTCAGGACGGTACGTACGACAGTCAGGCGTGCTCAACGATCGTGTCGGCGAGGACCGGCGCCTCGTCCCGCTCCACCGCGCTCACCGCGACCTGGACCCCGCCGTCCCGCCGCCACATCCGGATGCGCAGGGTCTCGCCGGGATAGACGACACCGGCGAAGCGGGTGGTGTACGAGCGGACGCGGGCCACGTCCCCGCCGAGCAGCGTGTCGACGACCGCCTTGAGCGTGATGCCGTAGGTGCACAGCCCGTGCAGGATCGGCCGGTCGAACCCGGCGAGCTTGGCGAACTCGGGGTCGGCGTGCAGCGGATTCCAGTCGCCGGAGAGCCGGTAGAGCAGGGCCTGGTCCTCGCGGATCGGCCGCTCGACGGTCTTGTCGGGCGGCCCGGAGGGAGCGTCGAGGCGGGTGGAGGGGCCGCGGTCGCCGCCCCAGCCGCCCTCTCCCCGTACGAAGATCTGGGCGTCGTTGGTCCAGAGCGGGCCCTCGGCGTCGGCGACTTCGGTGCGCATGACGAGGATCGCGGCCTTGCCCTTGTCGTACACCGCCGCGATGCGCCCGGTGGCGAGCGCCGTGCCCTCGGCGGGGATCGGGCGGTGCAGTGCGACGGTCTGGCCGCCGTGCAGGACGTGCGTGAGGTCGACGTCGACGCCCGGCATGGAGAGGCCGCTGATCACGCCTGGTGAGCCCGCGCCGGCGACGGTGGCGAAGCTCGGCAGGACATGCAGCCGGGATTCCAGGGTGTAGCGCAGCTCGTCGGGGTCGGTCGCGGGGACGCCCGCGCCCACGCCCAGGTGGTAGAGCTGGACGTCCTTGTGACTCCAGGCGATCTCCGCGGTCCGGGGCTCGGCGGCGACGGCCTTGGCGGCGTCAATGGGCATGGGGCTCCTGATCACTAGGGCCTGAGACCTCGGTGCGGCCGTCCGCACCGTCGGCCGCACCGAGGTCGACACTGGGCCGCGGAACCCGCCCGTTCTAGAACGCGTTCCAGTCCGGCGAACCCCTGTATAGCCCAGCGTCCAGCACTTGTGAAGACTACTGACACCATGTCAGATCCGTCGGCCGTGACATTTGTCCCGGCCCATTGCTGACATATGCATCTGCCGGGCCGGGCTCGCGGCTCATAGCGTGATGGTCATGGGACGGACGACGGGGGCGCACTCATGACACGCAGGGCTGACGGGGCTGACGGGGCTGACAGGGCAGACGGGACCCGCAGGATCCACCGGACACGGACGACGGGGACAAGAGCAACAGCGCGATCGCCGCACACTGCCGGCGGTGCTGGCGGCCGGCGGCCTGGTCAACTGGGTGTGTCCGTCGCGGACGGCCATGCTCCGGGGCTCGGCGCGGTGGCCGTCCTGACGGCCTGGCTGCCGGCGTTCGGTTCGTACGCTGTGGTCTCGTACCGTCGGTCCGCACGGACCGTCTGAGCCGGGGGGAGCGGGACATGTCCTGGATGAGCGGGGTGACCTGCCGGGTGCGCGAGTGGCAGGCGGAGCGGGCGCGCTGGAAGGCCGACATGGAGCGGTTCAAGACCGAGCAGCGGGCCGCCCGCAAGAGCGGCGGCAGGATGCCCGAGAACCCGGGGCCGCCGCCCACCGGCTTCGCCCTGCTGCCGTGGCTGCTGATGGGCATGGGTGCCTTCTCCAACATCTTCCAGGGCAAGACCCCGAATCCGTGGATCGGCGGCGTGGGCCTGCTCGCCTTCAACTCGCTCTACATCTATGTGACGTTCCGGGCGTTCGTGAAGGAGAAGCGCGAGTCCCGCTCCACACGGGTGGCGCTCGCCGTGATGGGCCTGCTCACCTGCGGGCTCGCCATCGGGTACGGCGGCAGCTGGCTGTACTTCTTCCCGCTGCTCGGCCTGGCCACCGGGGCCGTCCTGCGGGGCCCGTGGCTCGGCCAGATCGGCCTCGGCGTGACCGCGCTCGCGGCGGTGGTCTCCTTCTTCCGGGCGGGCTGGGACGCGGTGAACGTCGCGTACGGCACCTTCCTGTCCACGATGGTGACGGCCGCGATCCTCTCCCTCTCCGAGGCCGTACGAGAACTGCGCGCCGCCCGGGAGGAGTTGGCGCGCCGCGCCGTCGAGAAGGAACGGCTGCGCTTCTCCCGCGACCTGCACGACCTGCTGGGCCACACGCTCTCCGTCATCGTGGTGAAGTCGGAGGCGGCGCGCCGGCTGGCCCACCGTGACCTGGACGCGGCCCTCGTCCAGGTCACGGACATCGAGTCGGTCGGCCGCCAGGCCCTCACGGAGATCCGCGAGGCGGTCACCGGCTACCGCGAGGGCAGCCTCGCCACGGAACTGGACCGCGCCCGCTCCGCGCTGTCCGCCGCGGGCGTCGAGCCGCTCGTACGGCAGTCGGGGACACCCCTCGTGCCCCAGACCGAGGCCCTGCTCGGCTGGGTGGTCCGTGAGGCCGTCACCAATGTCGTACGCCACAGCGGCGCGACCCGCTGCGACATCACGGTCGACGGCACTCCCGAACGCGTCAGCCTGACCGTCACCGACAACGGCCCGGGCGCGTCCATCCCCGACCCCGCGTCCGCGCCCGCCCCCGCGTTCACGGCGGCCGGCTCCGCGCCCCCGTCCGGGCCCGCACCCGCACCCGCACCCGGCACAGGCGGCACCGGCCTCAAGGGCCTCACCGAACGCCTGGCGACAGCGGGCGGCTCACTGTCGGCGGGCCCGACCGCCGGCGGCGGCTTCCGGGTGCGGGCCGAACTCCCGGTGGACTCCGGTGACTTGGCGGAAGCCACCGACCTGCGGAGAACACCAGGCTTCCCTGGAACCCGAGCGGGCCGAGTGGCACGTCTGACGTGAGCGTGGCCGGGGTGGCCCGGCTCGGGAGGCAGGTCCCCGGAGTCGCGCCGCCCGCGCACATCGGGCGGGTTCGGTTTGCTCATACCCTTGCCCCGTGAACGAGATGCCCCGGGACCACCGGCCCGCCAAGTCCATTCGTGTCCTGCTCGCCGAGGATCAGGGAATGATGCGAGGGGCGCTCGCTCTGCTGCTCGGGATGGAGGCCGACATCGAGGTGGTCGCGCAGGTGTCCGCGGGGGACGCGATCGTGGACGCGGCGTTGCTGCACCGGCCTGATGTGGCGCTGCTGGACATCGAGTTGCCCGGCATGAGCGGCCTGGACGCCGCCGCCGAACTGCGCGAACAGGCGCCCGACTGCCGGGTGCTGATCCTCACCACCTTCGGGCGGCCCGGGTATCTGCGACGGGCCATGGAGGCGGGGGCCGCGGGGTTCCTGGTCAAGGACGGGCCCGTGGAGGAGCTGGCCGAGGCGGTCCGGCGGGTGCTGACCGGGGAGACCGTCATCGACCCGGCGCTCGCCGCGGCGGCGCTGAGCGCCGGGCCCAATCCGCTCACCGCCCGCGAGTGCGACGTGCTGAAGGCCTCCGTGGACGGTGCCACCGTCGCCGACATCGCCGGCAAGCTCCACCTCTCCGAGTCGACCGTCCGCAACTACCTCTCCTCCGCCATCGGCAAGACGGGCACCCGCAACCGCATGGAGGCGATGCGGGAGGCCCGCCAACAGGGGTGGCTGTAGCCGGACCCCGGCCGTCCCGCGGCAGCTCGTCCCCGGCAGGGGTGACTCGACGCACCCGGGGCCGGCTCCGAGAGTCCGCCCCGCCGCCTCTCCCGTCACTTCGTCACCTTCGCCGACTGGTTGCTCTTCCCCTCCGGTGCCAGGCAGACGAACCAGTCGGACCGGGAGCCCTTGACCGGGAGGATCTTGGGCTCGCGGTAGTCCAGGAGGCCATCGCCCTCGAGTCCCCTGCGGGCGACGGAGGTCGTGCCGTCGTCCCAGGTGCACGTGACACGCTGGGCGGTCGGGGCGACCTGTCCGACCACGAGGCGGGAGGCGCCTTTCTTGGCGGACGTACCGCTTCCGAAGGACATCGCGGCCGCCTGCATGTCCGTGCCCGACAGCGACTCGCCCTCCCCCTCCATGACCGTCGTCAGATCTGTGTCGCCCACCAACCGGTGCACGAAGAACCAGCTCGCGCCGATCAGGTCCGAGGCGGCGCGGACGCCCGGCGGGTGGGCTCCGTACTCGCGCATCCTGTCCAGTTGGCGACGTGCCTCGGACCCGTCCCGCGGCGCTCCCCAGACATCGATGCTCACCTGCCAGTTCTTTCCGTGGTCGGTTCCCATGGCCAGGGTGCTGCGCTGCGGCGCGTACACATGCCGCTCCTTGGCCGTCGCGGGCTGCGTCGCCGCCGGCGCGACCCGCCCCCCGTCACCGCCCGGTCCGCCGGCCAGCGCCAACGTCCCCGTCGAGCCGGCGATCACCAGTGCCGCGGCGGCCGCGATCGCCCAGCGGCGGGCCTTGCGGCGCCGGCCGCCGCGGACCACCGCTTGGTAGGGGGCTATACCGATCTCGACCTCGTCCGCGGCCTCGGCCAGCAGGAGGGCGATGTCCCTGTGTGTCGCCATGTCGTGGTTCGTCTCCCGGTCCGCGCTCATCACTTCTGCCCTCCGTGCGTCACCATCTCGGCCAGGCCCGGTATGGCGCGGAGCTTCGCGATCCCCTTGGCCGCGTTGCTCTTCACCGCGCCCACCGAGCAGCCCATCGCCTCCGCCGTCTGGCTCTCGCTCAGGTCCTCCCAGTAGCGAAGGACCACCGCTTCGCGCTGTCGCGCGGGCAGTTCGGAGAGCGCCTTCAGCAGCGCGCTGCGGTCGTCGGCCTGGGCGATCCGGTCACCGCTGTCGGGCAGCTCGTACGTAAGGCCCGAATCGTCCTTCGGGGCGAGAAACTCCTTGAGCTTTCTGCGGTGTTTGCGGGCGTGCGCGTTGATCATCACGTGCCGTACATACGCCTCCGGGTCGTCGGCCGCGCCCACTCTGCGCCAGGCCACGTAGACCTGCTCCAGCGTCGACTGGACCAGGTCCTCCGCGGCGTGCTGCTCCCCCGTCAGGAGAAATGCCGTACGCATCAGCCGCGGCCAGCGGCCGATGACGAAGCTCTGGAACTCCTCGTCCCGAGCCTGTTTCCGATCCCCCATGGGCACCTCCAAGATGTCTGAAGGAGTCCACGAGGACCGGATTTCGTTGCCTCACGCCCGAGAAATCTTTTTCGGCAGCCACACCAGCATCAACACCGCCCCGACCAGCAGCAGTACCCCGCTCGTACGGAACGCCAGCGCGTACCCGGCGGTCATGGCCGCCGCCGACGAGCCGCTCCCCGTGCGGGCCGCGGCGATCGTGGACATGATCGCGAGTCCGAGTGATCCGCCCATCACCCGCGAGGTGTTGACCAGCCCCGACACCAGCCCGGCGTCCCCCGGCGCCGCGCCCGAGGTCGCGAGGGCGGCGAGCGGTGTCGCGGCCAGGCCCGCGCCCGCCATCATCAGGATCCCCGGGAACATGATCGCCGTCAGGTAGGAGCCGTCCGCCGTCATCGTGGACTGCCAGCCGAAGCCCGCCGCGGCGATCAGCGTGCCGAGCGACGCCACGTTGCGCGCCCCGACCACCGGCATGAACCGCGGCGCGAGCTTCGAGCCGATGACCACCGCGAGTGAGCTGGGCACCAGCGCGAGCCCGGCGCCCAGCGGCGAGTAGCCGAGCACGTTCTGCTCGTACAGCGTCATGAAGAACCACATGCAGAACATCGCGGAGCCGGAGATGAACATGGCCGCGTTCGCCGACGACACGGACCGCAGCCGCAGCAGCTTCAACGGCATCAGGGGCGCCTTTGTGCGTGCCTCGACGACCAGGAAGAGCCCGATGAGGGCGAGACCGGTGAGCAGCGGCACCAGCGTCGCGGCCGCCGTCCACCCCTCTGCTTCCGTCTGCACGATCCCGTACGCCAGGGTCGCGAGCCCCGCTGTCACCAGCAGCGCGCCCGGCAGGTCGAGGCGTCGCCCGTCACCGGCGCGGCTCTCGACCAGCCACCGCGCGGACCCGGCGAGGAGCACGGCGCCGATCGGCACGTTGATGAGGAGCACCCACCGCCACGACAGCCCGTCGACGAGCAGTCCGCCGACGAGTCCGCCCGCCGCGCCGCCCCCGGCGCCGACCGCCGTCCAGGTCGCGATGGCTCGCGCGCGTGCGGCGCCCTCCGGGACGGCCGATGTCAGGATGGTCAGCGTCGAGGGCGCGAGCACCGCGGCTCCCAGGCCCTGCACGGCCCGCGCGACCAGCAGCTGCCGGCCCTCCTGCGCGAGCCCGCCGCCCAGCGAGGCCAGTGTGAAGAGGGCCAGCCCCACCAGGAACATCCGCTTGCGTCCGTACAGATCGCCGGCCCGCCCGCCGAGCAGCATGAACCCGGCGAAGGCGATCGCGTACGCGTTCACGACCCACTGGAGCCCCGGCGCGCTCAGCCCCAGGTCGGTCCGCATGGAGGGCAACGCCACGTTGACGACGGACACGTCAAGGACGACCAGGAACTGCCCGGCGCACACGAGCGCGACCACCACCCACGTGGGAGGCGCGCTACGTCCGGATATTCGGGTGTCTTCTGCGGCTCGGAGCATGGGTGTCATGCTCTCAACCGGCCTACGTCCCTGGCATCGGGATTTCGCCCTACGCCTGCCCGCGTCCGGCGACCGAGGACCTCAGACCCAGGTCCGGATCCCGCCGTCCACCCGGAGAACCGTGCCGGTCACGTACGACGACCGGCCGCTGAGCAGCCAGGCCGCGGCCTGGTTCCTCACTCGACGCCCCGCAGCAACGTCACCACCGCCGCTCCGCCCAGGCCGATGTTGTGCGCGAGCCCCACGCGCGCGTCGGCCACCTGCCGGGCGCCCGCCTCGCCCCTCAGTTGCCACACCAGCTCCGCCACCTGCGCGATCCCCGTGGCTCCCAGGGGATGCCCCTTGGAGATCAGACCGCCGGACGGGTTCACGACCCAGCGTCCGCCGTACGTCGTGGCGCCGGACTCGACGAGCTTGCCTGACTCGCCCTCTTCGCACATGCCGAGGGCCTCGTACGTCAGGAGTTCGTTGATGGAGAAGCAGTCGTGGAGCTCTATGACGTCCACGTCGTCGATGCCGAGTCCGGAGCGCTCGTAGACCTGGCGCGCGGCCTCCCGCGACATCGGGCGGCCGACGACGTCGAGGCAGGAGCCGGAGGCGAAGGACTCCTCGGTGTCAGTGGTCATCGCCTGGGCGACGATCTCGACCGCCTTGTCCGCCAGCCCGTGCCGCTCGACGAAGCGTTCGGACACGACGACGGCCGCCGCCGCTCCGTCCGAGGTCGGCGAGCACTGGAGTTTGGTGAGCGGCCGGTGCACGACGCGGGCGGCGAGGATCTCGTCCACGGAGTACACGTCCTGGAACTGGGCGTACGGGTTGTGCGCCGAGTGGCGGTGGTTCTTGGCGCCGACGGCCGCCAACTGCGCCTCCGTCGTCCCGTACGCCTCCATGTGCTCACGTGCCGCGTCGCCGAAGATCTGCGCGGTGGGCGGGGACATCTCGAAGCCGTGCCGGGCGGCCATGATGCCGTAGTGCCGGGCGACGGGGGAGGTGGCGAAGTCACCGCCGTCGGATCCCCCGCCCAGCGCGCCCCGCTTCATCTTCTCGAAGCCCAACGCCAGTACGCAGTCCGCGATGCCGCCCTCGACGAACTGGCGCGCCAGCATCAACGCGCTCGACCCGGTCGCGCAGTTGTTGTTGAGGTTGTAGACGGGCACACCGGTCAGGCCCAGTTCGTAGGCGGCGCGCTGGCCTGCGGTGGAGGCCTGGAAGCAGTAGCCGACGGGCACCTGCTGCACGGCGGAGTAGGAAATGCCCGCGTCCGTGAGGGCGTGGGTCCCCGCCTCCCTCACCATGTCCCAGTACTGCCACTCCCGGGTCTCGGGCTTCTCGAACTTCGTCATGCCGACCCCGACGACGTACGTCTTCATCGTGTCCCTCTTCAGTCCCTGGGCAGGCCGAGGATGCGCTCGGCGACGACATTGAGCTGGACCTGGGTGGTGCCGCCCGCGATGGTCAGACAGCGGGAGAGCAGGAAGCCGTGCAGGGCGCGTTCGCCGGCTTCCTCGCACAACGCGCCTGTGGGGCCGAGGAGTTCGAGACCCAGCTCGGCGATCTTCTGCTGGTGGACGGTCTGCACCAGCTTCCGCACGGAGGCGCCCGCGCCCGGTTCGACACCGGACACCTGCCGCAAGGTGGAGCGCAACCCGAGACAGGCCAGTGCGTGTGCCTCGGCGAGCAGCGCTCCCAGACGCGCTCTGTCGATCTCGTCCGCCCGAGCGATCAACGCCTCCAGGCCCGTGTCGAAGGTCACTTGGTCGGCCATGTGCACGCGTTCGTTGCCGAGCGTGTCGCGGGCGACGCGCCAGCCGTCGTCGACCTCGCCGACGACCGCGTCCGCGGGCAGCAACACGTCGGTGAAGTAGACCTCGTTGAAGAGGGAGTCCCCGGTGATCTCCTTCAGGGGGCGGATGTCGATGCCGTCCGTGTTCTTCATGTCGACGACGAAGTACGTGAGCCCCTTGTGCTTGGGCGCCGCCGGATTCGTGCGCGCCAGGAGGATCCCGTGGTCGGCCCACTGCGCCGCGCTCGTCCACACCTTCTGCCCGTTGACGCGCCAGCGCCCGTCGGCGGTCCGCTCGGCGCGCGTCCGCAGCGAGGCGAGGTCGGACCCGGCGCCCGGCTCCGAGAAGAGCTGGCACCACAGCAGGTCTCCGCGCAGGGTGGGCGGCAGATAGCGCTCCCGCTGCCGGTCGGTTCCGTGGGCGAGGAGGGACGGTACGACCCAGGTGGCGATCCCGAGATCACTGATCCGTACGTCCGCCGCCGCCAACTCCTGTTGCACGGCGAGCTGTTGGACGGGGCCGGCGCCGAGCCCGTACGGCGGGGGCAGATGCGGGGCGGCGTACCCCGTGGGCGCCAGCAGCCGGCGTACGGCCGCCGGATCGAGCCCGCGCGCGCCCTCGATCACCTCACGGGCCCGCGCCCGGTGTACGGACGCCTCCTCCGGCAGTTCCAGGCGCAGCTCCCGCCGTACGCCGTCTCGCGCGAGCCGCGCGGCCCGCCGCAGATGTACGTCCCCGGCCCCGAGCAACTGCCGTGCCACCACCGCCCGGCGCAGATACAGATGGGCGTCGTGCTCCCAGGTGAATCCGATGCCACCGAGGATCTGGACGCAGTCCTTGGCGCACGAGTACGCGGCGTCGAGCGCGGCCCCGGCGGCGAGGGATGACACCAACTCCCGTACAGCGGGCACCGCTTCGGCGGACCGGGCGGCGTCCCACGTGAGCGCCCGCGCCTGTTCGAGCCGTACGAGCATGTCGGCACACAGGTGCTTCACGCCCTGGAAGTGGCCGATGGGCCGGCCGAACTGTTCTCGCACCTTGGCGTACTCGGCGGCGGTCTCCACCGCCCACGCGGCGGTGCCACAGGCGTCCGCCGCGAGGAGCACGGCGGCCAGGTCGCCGACCAGGGCGGAGTCGACGGAGAGGACACGGACGGAGGGGACCCGAACTCCCTCCGCCCGGACCTCGGCGGTCCCCCGCGTCGGATCGGCGCCCTCGTGCGGCCGTACGACGAGATCGACGGCGTCGACGGCCAGCCACACGATGCCGCCGTCCACCCCGGACGCCGACCCCGACGCCGACCCCGCCCCCGCCCCCGTCGCCGGCCCGGACCCCGACCCCGACCTCAACGCCGGCCCGGACCCCGACGCGGCCTCCGCCCCCGACCCCGACCCCGACCTCAACGCCGGCCCGGACCCCGACGCGGCCTCCGAGCCCGACCCCGACACCGTCGCCGCCAGTACGAGCACATCCGCGTCGGCCCCCGACAGCACGGGCGGCGCCATCCCGTCGATCACATACCCGCCGTCCACCTCCACGGCGGTCAGCGACCCCGCGCCGAACGCGACGGCCCCGACGCACTCCCCGCTCCCCAGGCCCCGCACGAGATCGCCCGCCCCCGCCGGAAGCACGGAATCACCCACCCCCGCAGGGACCGCGCGATCGCCCACCCCCGCCGGGACCACGCGATCGCCCACCCCCGCAGGGACCACGCGATCGCCGGCCCCCGCCGGGAGCGCACCGTCGCTCGCCCCCGTCGCGAGCACACGATCGCCCGCTCCCGCCCCTGTTCCCGCCCTCACCAGGACCGCCGACGCCAGCACGCTCCCGAGATACGGCCCCGGTAACGCGCCCCGCGCGGCCTCCTCCACGACGACCGCGAGGTCGACGAGGTCGCCGCCGCCGTACCCCTCCGGGAGGTGCACGGCGAGCAGCCCCTGCGCGGCGAGCGCGTCCCAGTACGCCGGTCTGCCGCCGCCCGGCGCGTCGAGCAGTTTGCGGACCTCCTCGGGTGGCACGGCTCGCGCGATCCAGCCGCGTACGGCCTCAGCCAGTTCCCGCTGCTCCGGCGTGGTCCCGATGCCCATGCGCGCCTCCCCAAGCCCCAAGGTCCGCGCCAGACTAGAACACGTTCCATTCTGACGGTAGGTCAGATACTCATGGGAAGGTCAAGAATTCGTTAGTACGCCGAAGCATCGGAATAGTTGCCCAGGCGCACGGGTTCGCATGACACGTATCCCGCACGGATCACCGAACATCCCGCACGGATCACCGACTCCCTCTCCGCACACCCCGCGGACGCCCCCTCTTCTTCCGGCCTGGAGGCCCCACGCGATGACGCACACGACGCCCGACCAGCCCACGCGGAGGCCGAGCGGCGCGACCGTGCCGGTGCTCGCCTTCGCGGGCATCGTTGTCGCGGTGATGCAGACCCTGCTCGTCCCGGTCATCAAGGACCTGCCGACGCTGCTGAGCACCGCGCCCAGCAACGCCACGTGGGTCCTGACCTCGACCCTGCTCTCGGGTGCCGTGGCCACGCCGATCATGGGACGCCTCGGCGACCTCTTCGGCAAGCGGCGCATGCTGCTCACCAGCCTGGCCGTGATGGTGGTCGGCGCCCTGGTCAGCGCCTTGACCAGCACCCTGCTGCCGATGATCGTGGGCCGTACGCTCCAGGGCTTCGCGATGGGCGCGATCCCGCTGGGCATCGGTCTGATGCGCGACATGCTGCCCCGCGAGAAGCTCGGCTCGGCGATGGCCCTGATGAGCTCCTCGATCGGCGTCGGCGGCGGACTCGCGCTGCCCGCCGCGGCCCTGGTGGCGCAGCACGCGAACTGGCACGCCCTGTTCTACGGCGCCGCCGGCCTCGGCGTCCTCTCGATCGTCCTCACCCTCCTCGTCGTACCGGAGTCCCCGATGCGCGCCGAGGGCACCTTCGACGTGCTCGGCGCGATAGGCCTCTCGGTGGGCCTCGTCCTCTTCCTGCTGCCGATCACCAAGGGCAGCGACTGGGGCTGGACCTCGGTCACCACGCTCGGGCTGTTCGCCGCGTCGGCCGTCGCGCTCCTCCTGTGGGGCGTGATGGAGCTGCGCCTGAAGGCTCCGCTGGTCGACCTGCGCACCACGGCCCGCCCGGCGGTGCTCTTCACCAACCTCGCCTCGATCATGGTCGGCGTCTCCTTCTACGTCGTCTCGCTGGTCCTGCCGCAGCTGCTCCAGCTGCCGAAGGCCACCGGCTACGGCCTCGGCCAGTCGATGGTCACCGCCGGTCTGCTCGTGGCGCCGCTCGGCCTGACGATGATGGTCACCGCGCCGGTCTACGCCCGGCTGTCGGCGAAGTACGGCCCCAAGGTCACGCTGATTCTCGGCATGCTGATCATCGCGATCGGCTACGGCGCGGGGCTCGGCCTGATGAGCGCCGCCTGGCAGAGCCTCGTCATCGCGGTGGTCCTGGGCGCGGGCATCGGGCTCGCGTACTCCTCGCTGCCCGCGCTGATCATCGGCGCGGTCCCGGCCTCGGAGACGGGCGCGGCCAACGGTCTGAACACCCTGATGCGTTCCATCGGTACCTCGGTGTCCAGCGCCGTGATCGGCATGGTGCTCGCCAACACCGCGAACCACGTCGGCGGCGTCGCCGTCCCGACCATGCACGGCTTCCGCGTCTCCTTCCTGATCGCGACGGGCGCGGTGGCCGTCGGCCTGCTCATGGCCCTCTTCCTGCCGCGCCGTCCCCAGGCGACCAAGCCCCAGCTGCGCGCCAGCAGCGAGGAGGACGCCGCCCTGGAGCGGGCGCACGAGCTGCTCGGCGGGTTCCACGGCCGCGTCCTGAACGCCGACGGCGCCCCGGTCGCCCGCGCCAAGGTCACCCTGATCGACCGTCGCGGCCGCCAGGCGGGCGCCACGCTCTCCGCCGAGGACGGCAGATACGTACTGGCCGTGCCCGCCGAGGGCGCGTACGTCCTGGCCGCCAAGGCCATGGGCCACGGCCCGCTCGCCTCCTCGGCGACGCACGCCGGCGACGACCGCCCGGTCGAGGTGGACCTCGCCCTGCCGGGCGAGACCGTCCGGGCGTAACACCCCCGCCGTCCGTCACACCCCCGTCGCCCGCGCGGCGGGGGTGTGGTGCACCATGGGGCGCCCGGGGACCCGCACGAGCACGCGCACGCGCTGCACGAGCACACGCACGAGCTCCGGGACCCGTACAGCGCCCGTACAAGCACCCGCGCGCACCCGTACAAGCACCCGTACAAGCTGGAGGAAACCCCATGCCCGCGGCACCCAAGCCGGACATTCTCGCCGCCTTCGAGTCCGCCAAGGGGTTCATGCCGCTCCGTGAGGGGCTCGCGCTGTACGAGGCCGCCGTCGAGGCGGGCCGGCTCGGGCTGCCGCTGCTGGAGGTCGGCACGTACTGCGGGCGCTCCACGATCCTGCTCGCCGACGCGGCGCGCGAGGCCGGGGTCACCGCGATCACGGTCGACCACCACCGGGGCAGCGAGGAGCAGCAGCCCGGCTGGGAGTACCACGACCCGGCCACGGTCGACCCGGAGATCGGCCGGATGGACACGCTTCCCACCTTCCGCCGCACCCTGCACAACGCGGGCCTGGAGGACCACGTGGTCGCGGTCGTCGGCCGCTCCCCGCAGATCGCCGCCTTCTGGCGGACGCCCCTCGGCTTCGTCTTCATCGACGGCGGCCACACCGACGAGCACGCGAACGGCGACTACGAGGGCTGGGCACCGCACGTCGCCGAGGGCGGCCTGCTGCTGATCCACGACGTGTTCCCGGACCCGGCCGACGAGTTCACCGGCCAGGCCCCGTACCGCGTCTACCTCAGGGCTCTGGAGTCCGGCGCCTTCACCGAGGTCTCGGTGACCGACTCGCTGCGCGTCCTGCGGCGAACGGGAGCGGGGATCTGAGGGCACGGTTAGAGTCGCTGACGTGTCGTACGTAGGCCCTGACTTCGATCCGCCCCAGCCGCGCCGCTCCCTGCGCGGTCCGCTCACCGTCGCGATCGCCGCGCTCGTACCGGGGGCGCTGGCCGGCTGGCTGGTGTGGCAGGCGGTGGACGGCGGCGGCTCGGGGGGCGGGTCCGACAAGGCGGGAGCGGCACCGACCTCCGCGTCCGCGCCCACCTCGCCCACGGCATCCGCCTCCGCCACGGACGACGGCAAACCGGGCGCCTCGTCACCGGCCCCGACACCCTCCTCGTCCCGGCCCGCAGCCTCCGGCCCGCTCAAGGGCAAGGTGGTCGTCATCGACCCGGGGCACAACCCGCACAACTTCCAGCACGCGTCCGAGATCAACCGCAAGGTGGACATCGGGACGAACTGGAAGGAGTGCGACACCACCGGCACGTCGACCAACGCGGGGTACACGGAGGCCCAGTTCACGCTCGACGTCGCGCGCCGGATGCGCACGATCCTCGAACAGCAGGGCGCCACGGTGAAGTTCACCCAGGACGGCGACCGGTCCTGGGGGCCGTGCGTCGACGAGCGGGCGCGGATCGGCAACGCGGCGCACGCCGACGCCGTCGTCTCCGTGCACGCGGACGGCTCGGCGGCCGGCAACCGCGGATTCCATGTGATCCTGCCGGCAGCGGTGCACGCGGGTGCCGCGGACACCCGTCCGATCGTCACCTCCTCCCGCGGTCTGGGCGAGCGCATCGCGGGCCTGTTCGTCCGCGAGACGGGCAGCGCGCCCTCCAACTACATCGGCGACGGCACCGGTCTCGTGGTCCGAAAGGATCTCGGCGGTCTCAATCTGTCAACGGTTCCGAAAGTGTTCATCGAGTGCGGCAACATGCGCGATAGCAAGGACGCGGCGCTGCTGACCAGCGGCGCGTGGCGGCAGAAGGCGGCGCGTGGGATCTCTGAGGGAATCGTGAGTTTCCTGCGCGGGTAGGGATCGGCGGGTTGATCCCGACGGACACCCTGGTCGGACGGGCGATAGTGTCATCCGTACGATGAGGGGCCACCCCCGCGCTTCACACCAGGGCTTGACGGCGACATGGTGACAGCGACGCCTCCACCGATGACGAGACGACTGACGAAGGACCTGAAGTGAATATCCGCTCCCTCACTCGAGGCGACGGCGTGGTGATCGGAGCAGCGGTATTGCTGTTCATCGCGTCGTTCCTCAGCACATACGACCCGTCGGGCAGCAACTCCCTCAACGCCTGGGACAACCTGGGCCTTGTGATGAGCATGTACATCGGCGGCATCGTCGGTGCGGCCCTGATCGTTGTCGCCCGCGCGCTCCCGCAGCCGCGCAAGGTCATCGGGCTCGACCTCGGCCAGCTCGGGGTGGCCCTGACGCTCTTCGCCCTGTGGACCTCGTTCTGGACCATCATCGATCCGCTGGGCGCGTTCAGCGACAGCTTCGGCAGCGCGAACGTCGGCGCGGGCTCGGGCCTGATCCTCGGCCTGATCGCCGCCCTGGTGCTGGCCGCCGCCGCGATCGCCACCCCGCTGGTCCCGGCCCTGAACGCGGCCCTCGTCGGCGCCCCCAAGCCCATCGCCCCGCAGCCCTACGGCGCCCAGCCGCAGGGTGGTTACGGCTACCCGGGCGCCCAGCCGGGCCAGCCCGGCCAGCCCTACGGCGCGCAGCCGCAGGGTCAGCCGTTCGGCGCGCAGCCCAGCCAGCCGCAGCCGCAGGCCCCGCAGTCGCAGCAGCCCGCCGCGGACTTCTCACCGTTCTGGTTCGCCGTGCCGGTGCCGCGTCCGCTGTTCGGGGAGGACGGTTCGCCGTCGCCGATCGCCGAACTGGCGCCGGGCACCTGGTACCTGGCCGTCGAGCAGCGCGGTGCCACCCTGGTGGCGCAGACGCAGGACGGCCGTCGTGGTGTGCTTCAGGACACGTCGGGGATCCAGCGCGGCTGACGCCCCACGCTTCCCGTACGGCCCCTCGCCCTTCCGGGCGGGGGGCCGTTGTCGTACAGTCGCCAGCCGGCACATAACTGACGGTTCGTCAGGCACCGGCTTCTGGAGGGGACATGCGACTCGGTCTCGCACTCGGCTACTGGGGGCGCGGCCCCTCGGCGGACCATGTGCCGCTCGCCCAGGAGGCGGAGCGACTCGGCTACCACTCCGTGTGGACCGCCGAGTCCTGGGGCTCCGACGCCTTCACCCCGCTCGCCTGGATCGCCGCACGGACCTCCCGTATCCAACTCGGCACGGCCGTCGCGCAGATGGCGGCCCGCTCCCCCACCACGACCGCGATGCACGCGCTCACGCTCGACCACCTCTCGGGCGGGCGCATGATGCTCGGCCTCGGACTGTCGGGGCCGCAGGTCGTCGAGGGCTGGTACGGGCGGCCGTTCCCGAAGTCGCCGCTGACCGCGACCCGGGAGTACGTCGATGTCGTCCGCCAAGTCCTCAGGCGCGAAGGCCCCGTCGAGCTGGACGGCCGCTTCCACTCCCACCCCTATCGTGGCGCCGACGGCACCGGTCTCGGCAAGGCGCTCAGGCCCATCACCCACCCCCTGCGCGCCGAACTGCCGGTCCTGCTGGGCGCCGAGGGCCCGAAGAACATCGCGCAGACGACCCGGATCGCGGACGGCTGGCTGCCGCTGTACTGGTCGCCGACCCGCCCCCAGGCGTACGAGGCGTCGCTTGCCGACCTGCGAGAAGGCTTCCTGGTCGCGCCCATGGCCCGCGCCCGCGTCTGCGACGACATCGCCGAAGGGCTGCTGCCCGTCAAAGCGATGCTCGGCTTCTACATCGGCGGGATGGGGCACGCGGCCCGCAACTTCCACGCCGATCTGATGGCACGCATGGGCTACGAGGAGGAGGCGCGCCGCATTCAGGAGCTGTTCCTCGCCGGACGCCGCCAAGAGGCCGTCCTCGCCGTTCCCGACGCCTTCGCCGACGAGATCTCGCTCGTCGGCCCCCGCGAACGCATCGCCGAGCGGCTGGAGTTGTGGCGCAAGGGCCCGGTGACCGACCTGCTGGTCCTGTCCCCTGACCCCCACACGCTACGGGTCCTGGCGGAGCTCAACTCCTAGGAAGGGGCGGCGCGCGTGCGGCGTCGCCGTCCCGTCAGAACACGCGGATCGGGATCTCGGCGGGGGCGGCGAGCAGATCGGAGATCTCGTCGTCAAGGCGGACCAGAGTGACGGAGGCACCGGCCATGTCGAGCGAGGTGCAGTACTCACCCACGTAGCTGCGCTGGATCTCGATACCGCGCTCGGCCAGCTGCTTGTGGGCCCGCCCGTACACCAGGTAGAGCTCGCCGATCGGTGTGCCGCCGAGGCCGTTGACCATCAATGCGACGGAGTCACCGGAGACGTACGGCAGGTCGTCCACGACCGCGCTGACGAGCTCACTCACCATCGCGTCCGCCGACCGGAGCTTCTCCCGCTTGCGGCCCGGCTCGCCGTGGATGCCCACGCCCATCTCGACCGCGTCTTCGGGCAGGTCGAACAGCGGCGAGCCCTTCGCCGGCGGCGTGCAGGCGGTGAGGGCCATGCCCATGGTGCGGGTGACGGAGTTGACCTTCTCGCCGATCCGGTACACCTCGTCGAGGTCCGCACCCCGCTCGGCGGCCGCGCCGACGGCCTTCATCACGAAGAAGTTGCCGGCCACTCCGCGCCGGCCGACGGTGTACGTCGAGTCCTGCACGGCCACGTCGTCGTCGATGAAGAGGGTACGGACGGTCAACCCCTCGGCCTGGGACAGCTCCTCGGCCATCTCGAAGGCCATCCGGTCCCCGGTGTAGTTGTTGACCAGCAGCAGAACACCCTTCGGGGAGGCGACCAGCTTGACCGTCTCGTAGACGAAGTCGGCCGGCGGCGCGGCGAACACGTCGCCGGGACAGGCGGCGTCGAGCATCCCCTTGCCGACCGTCATCACATGCGCCGGCTCGTGACCGGAACCGGAGCCCTGCACGAGGGAGACCTTGTTCTCCTGCGGGGCGTCGGCGCGCATGATCAGGTTGTACTCGGGGACGTACTTCAGCGTGTCGGGGTTGGCCAGGGCCAGCCCCTCCAGCATCTCCGAGACGTAGTCCTTCGGGTCGTTGACGAACTTCTTCATGCCGGTGACTCCTTCTGGTCTCGTCGGTCCGGGGTGCTGGAGACGGTCGGGGCGCCGAGCCCGTCGCGTGCTGTCAGTCGCGTACGTCCCACTCGGCGGCGACGCGCTCCGCCATGACCGCGACCGCCACCGCGCCCGGGTCCGGCGAGCCGATGCTGCGCTCACCGGTGTAGCTCTGGCGGCCGCGTCTGGCCTGCATGGACGTCGTCGCGTCGGCCGCGGTACGGGCAGTCGAGGCGGCCAGGGCGGCGAGTTCCGCCGGGCCGGCCCCCGGACCGCCTTCGGCCAGCCGCTGCTCCAGGGCGTCGGTCATCGGGATCAGCGCGTCCAGCAGCGTCTTGTCGCCGAGGTCGGACTTGCCGCGCGCCTTGATCCCCTCGGCCGCGGCCCGCAGCATGGCCACCGCGTCCGCGGCGTCCAACTCCGTCCGGTCCTTCACCGCCCCGGCGGCCCTCAGGAAGGCGGTGCCCCACAGTGGCCCCGACGTGCCGCCGACCCGCTTGGAGATCACCAGGGCGACCTTCTTCAGGAACTCGTCCGGCGTGCCCGGGTCGAGGGTGTCCCAGTCGGCGAGCACGATCTCGAAGCCGCGGGCGAGCGAGTACCCGAAGTCCCCGTCCCCCGCGACGGCGTCGAGGTCACCGAAGGCCCCTTCGTTGTCGACCGCGGTCCGGGCGATGGTCCGGACGACGAAGGCGAGGTCGCCGGCGGGTGTCGATGGCGATGACATGACTCTCCTGACTGGCGCGACGTCAGTTCCGACGAGATCCAGGACCGAGCGGCCCGGAGTCGAGCGGCCCGGATGCGGGTGGATGGGATGCGGGCGGCCCGGATGCGGGCGGCCCGGATGCAGGCGGTCCGGATGCAGGCGGTCCGGATGCAGGCGGTCCGGATGCGGCCGGATCGGTTCCAGGCGGTCCGGATGCGGGCGGCCCGGATGCGGGCGGATCGGATCCAGGCGGCCCAGATGCAAGATGCGGCCCGGATGCGGGTGGTCCGGATGCGGGCGGTCCGGATGGGGTGGAGTCGGTGGTGTTGCCGTCGGTGGTGAGCAGGACGGCCAGGTCCGCGAGCTCCACCCAGGGCCCCGGGTGCGCGCCGAGCGGATCGCTCAGCACCTGGGTGACGGTCTCCTCCGGTGGCGGGTCGCCGAGCGAGGTGACCACCAGGGAGGCCCCGGTGAAGTCCTCCTGGCCGGTGTAGGCGCTGATGGTGACGGCGCAGGCCAGCCCGGCGCCGAGCGCGGCCAGCATCCCGTTGCGACTGTCCTCGATCGCGACGACGGCCGCCGGATCGAGGCCGAGCCGGCGCACGGCGAACGCGTAGATGTCCGGGGCGGGCTTCTTCCGCTGTACCACGTCTCCGGCGAACACGCTGAAGCGCGCGGCCAGTTCGGGGCCCATGGCGAGTTCGAGCACGCTGCGGACGGACGCCTCCGCGGAGGTGGAGGCGACCGCGAGCGTCCACCCGGCCTCCTGCGCCGCCGCGGCGATCCGCCGTACACCGTCCCGGGGCGGAATGGCCCCGCTGCGGATGATCCCGGTGTAGATCTCGGTCTTGCGCCGGTGCCAGCGGGCGACCTGTTCGTCGAGCGCGGCCGGGTCGGCGGGCAGACCGGCGGCGGCGACGAAGTCGGGCGTCAGCAGCGTCCGCATCCGCTCCTTGCCGCCGCCGACCTTCACCTTCTCCGCGTACTCCTCGTCGCTCCACCGCACCGGCAGGCCGAATTCCTCGAACGTCTCGTTGAACGCGGGCAGGTGCCCGTAGCGCTCGGTATCGGCGAGGACGCCGTCGCAGTCGAAGATCAGCGCGGGCACGGTCTCATCCCGCCCGGCCTGCGCTGCCGAAGAGCGTCATCAGGGAACCGGTCATGTCGATGACGTCCTGGCGGACGGCCCGGAAGAGCGACGGCGGATCCCATTTCTGCCGCTCCGCCGCCGTTTCGAGGAAGGCCAGATTCGACTTCATGAACTTCTCCTTGAGGGCGGTCGAGATGTTGACCTTCGCGCACCCCCGGGAGATCAGGTCGTGGAACTGCTCGTCGGACAGTCCGCTGCCACCGTGCAGCGCGATCGGCACCGGATAGGCCGCCACCAGGTCGGACACGCGCTGGGCGTCGAGCACCGGCGCCTGCTTGTACGACCCGTGGGCGTTCCCGATCGCCGGCGCGAAGACGTCGACCTGCGTGGTCCGCAGGAACTCCAGCGCCACCGAGAGGTCCTGCTGCTCGGCGGCGGTGTCGCTGCCGATGCCGTCCTCCACGCCGGTGATCGACTCGATCTCGCCCTCGACCGCGGCCCCGTAC
The DNA here is from genome assembly GCF_042881985.1 of Streptomyces sp. NPDC058246. Taxonomy (NCBI): domain Bacteria; kingdom Bacillati; phylum Actinomycetota; class Actinomycetes; order Kitasatosporales; family Streptomycetaceae; genus Streptomyces; species Streptomyces sp. NPDC058246. The sequence continues at coordinate 115,204 of NZ_JBHVWZ010000020.1, forward strand.
GCACGGGCCTCCGCGACGACCTCGACGGTCTGCCGCATGTTCTCCTCGACCGGCAGTTTGGAGGCGTCGAAGAGCACCGAGTTCCAGCCCCGCCGCAGGCACTCGGTGATGACCTCGCGTTCCGGACAGTGATCCAGGTGCAGGGCGACGGGCACCTCGATACCGGCGGTCATCGAGGTCCACATCGCGTAGAGCACGTCGCTGCCGATGGACTTGACCGTCTTCACGGAAGTCTGCACGATCAGCGGCGACGCGTTCTCCACCGCGGCCGCCAGCACGGCCTCCAGCGTGAGGTCGTTGAACACGTTGATGGCCGGTACGGCGTAGCGCTCGCGGAAGGGCCCGGAGAGGATCTCGGTCAGCGGTGCAACACCCACGTCGCCTCCATGTTTCCGCCCCCGCCCCTCCATTCCACGCCCGCGCACCACGCCCCGCCACTTTTGGGCCCGGGCCGGCCGACCCCACCGGTCGGTCGGCCGACCCCACCAGCCGGCTGGCCGACCCCACCGGCCCGACAGGGAGGAACGTGAACGGCTGCGGCCGGCCGTGACCCCAGCCCCGGTGACGGGCTTTCAGACGCCTGCTAGCCGCCGGACAGCTGGGAGGCCGACGGGACCTGGTCCTTGACCTCGGCGCCCGCGCTCTTACCGGCGTCCTTCACCTGGTTGATGAGGCTGTCGAAGGTGCCCGCGACGGAGTCGGTCGAGTCGCCCTTGCGCAGCTTGGAGGGCAGGTCCTTGAGCGCGTCGATGCCCGCGGTGAGCGGCGCGAGGGCCTTGGAGAGCGTGGGGTCGCCCTGGGCGTTCCTGCTCGCGGCCTTCAGCCGGTTGTACGCGAACGCGCCCGCGACGCCGGCCTTGACCAGGGCGAGTTTGCGTCCCTTGGCGCCCTTCTTGAACTTGCCGGCCTTCCAGGGCTTCACGATCCACTGATAGGTGGCTCCGGCCGCGAGCCCCGCGTTCGCCACGAACCGCGTTTTCGCGAGCTTCTGTTTCTCGACGGTGGTGGACGGGAGCGGAGTGGCGGTCGGGGTCGGAGTGGCAGCCGCAGGCATCGCGGCCGCGGTGTCCTGAGTGGTGGTGCCGCTGCCACACGCGGCGGCGCCGCCGATCAGGGCGCAGCAGAGGGTCAGCGCCATGATCAGGCGCCGTATCGGTACAGCCACGGGGTCCTCCGGGAAAGGAACGGTTCTCCCTGGGCAGGGGCGCACTTCTCCCTGGGCAGGGGCACAGTTCTCCCTGGACAGGGAGATGGTTCTCCCGGTGACGGGAGAACACGGCTCAACTCCCAGCCTCACCCGGTGTCCGCGACCGCGCCACCCGAGCGAATCCGTTCGGGTTTCATCCAGGATTGAGCGGCAACTCGCAGGACATGTCCCCTCGATATCGCAACGGATCGAATCAGGCTGGGACGGTCATCGCGATCGTCGCGGACGTGATGGCCGTCATCCTCGGTCTCTGGATCCTGATGTATCTGCTGGACGCCAACCGCGCCAACGATCTGGTGCAGTTCGTCCACAATGTGGCAGCCTGGCTGGCAGGCTGGTCACGCGACCTGTTCACCTTCGACAAGGCATGGGCACGCGTCGTCGCGGGCTACGGCCTGGCGGCCGTCGTGTACCTCTTCATCGGCCACGCGATCGCCAACCGCATGCACCGCCACTGACATCGGCCTGCCGCGGACAGACGCTGGACAGCGACCTGCCGCGGACAGTCCCTGGACACCGACCTGCCGCGGACGGTCCCTAACCGCAGCAGTCGGGGTCCAGGCCCCTCGGCAGCCGCTCGCCGCCGAACACCGCACAGGTGGGCTCGTCGCCGCCCAGCGCGGCGACGGCCAGCAGGAGCGAGCCGGCGGTCCACGTGGTGAGTTCCTCGGGCCAGACGGCCTGGTCCTCGAAGACATAGCCCGTCCAGTACAAGCCGCTCTTCGGGTCGCGCAAGTGCTGGATGGACTGGAGGATCTCCAGGGCACGGTCGGACTCGCCCACCACCCAGAGGGCGAGGGCGAGTTCGGCCGATTCCCCGCCGGTCACCCACGGGTTGGGAACCACACAGCGGACACCGGACCCGGGGACCACGAAGCGGTCCCAGCCCTCCTCGATACGGGACTTGGCCTCGGCGCCCGTCAACGCGCCGCCGAGCACCGGGTAGTACCAGTCCATCGAGTAGCGGTCCTTGTCGAGGAACCGCTCGGGGTGCAGCCGGATCGCGTGGCGCAGCGCGCCGACCGCCAACTCCCAGTCGGGCTGCGGCTCTTCACGCTGTTCGGCGATGGCGAGCGCACAGCGCAGCGCGTGGTGGATCGACGAACTCCCGGTCAGCAACGCGTCGTTGACGGCCGTCCCGTCGTCCTCACGCTTCCAGCCGATCTGGCCGCCCGGCTGCTGCAGCCGCAGCACGAACTCCATGGCCGCGTAGACGGCCGGCCACATCCGGTCCAGGAAGGTGTCGTCACCGGTGGCCAGGTAGTGGTGCCAGACGCCGACGGCGATGTACGCGCAGAAGTTGGTCTCCCGCCCCCGGTCGGTGACATCCTCGAAGTCCCCGTCGGCATACGCCGCGTACCAGGAACCGTCCGCGTTCTGGTGCCTGACCAGCCACTCGTACGCGCGCTCCGCCGCCTCGTGCTCGCCCGCCGCGTCGAGGGCCATCGCGGCCTCGGTGTGGTCCCACGGGTCGAGGTGGTGACCGCGGAACCACGGTATGGCACCGTCCGGGCGCTGCACCCCGAGGATCCCGCGCACCGTGGCGGCAGCCTGCTCGGCGGTGAGGACCCCGGGCAGGACGAGGTGTTCTGTCCGGGGGGTGGTCACGCGGCGTCCGCCAGGGGGAGGTGCGGCTTGGTCGCGTACGCCACGAAGCTCTTGCCGATCAGCGGGTTCAGCGCCTGTTCGGCGACGCGGGTGGCCAGCGGCTTCTTCATGATGTCCCAGACCAGGAGCTTGTGGTACGCCCGCACGGGCAGCGCCTTGTCGTTGTCGACGCCGAACGCGCACTTCAGCCACCAGTACGGCGAGTGCAGCGCGTGCGCGTGGTGGGTGCCGTACGGCTTGAGCCCGGCTTCCTTGATCTTGCGCAGCAGTTCGTCCGCCTTGTAGATGCGGATGTGGCCGCCCTCGACCTCGTGGTAGGCGTCGGAGAGCGTCCAGCAGACCTTCTCCGGGCCGTAGCGCGGCACGGTGATCGCGATACGGCCGCCCGGCCTCAGCACCCGGACCATCTCCGCGAGGACGCCCTTGTCGTCCGGGATGTGCTCCATGACCTCGGAGATGATCACCACGTCGAAGGACTCGTCGGGGAAGGGCAGCGCCAGCGCGTCGCCCTCCATCGCCGTCGCGGTGGCGCCGGCGGGGGCCTCACCCGCCTCCTTCATCGCCGCGAACCACTTGGCGACCTCGCGGATCTCCTCGGCGTTCTGGTCCAGGGCGACGACCTGGGCGCCGCGCCGGTAGCACTCGAACGCGTGCCGGCCGGCACCGCAGCCGAGATCCAGGACACGGTCGCCCGGGGCGAGCGGGAACCGGGAGAAGTCGACGGTCAGCACGTGGCCCTGCTTTCGCGATTGGCTACAACTAGTTCTTTGGCAGCGTCCGTGGAGGGCGCTTCGGCACCCGTCGCGGCAACGCCCGTGGAGGGCGCTTCGGCACCCGTCGTGGCCGCGGAGCGGTCGGGAAGCGTGGCCGCGGAGCGGTCGAGGGCTGCCGCGGAGCGGTCGGGAGCTGCTGCCGCGGAGCGGTCGGGGGTCGGCGCGGAGCGGCGGGAGTCCGCGTGGGTGCCCGCGGAGCGGGCCATGGCCTCGCGGTAGTGGGCCACCGTGCCCTGGGCGGCTCGGGCCCAGGTGAAGCGCTCCAGTACCCGCGCGCGCCCGGCGGAGCCGAGCCGGGCCCGCAGTTCCGGGTCGCCGAGGAGCCGGCTCAGGCCCACGGCCAGTGCCCCCGAGTCGCCGGGCGGCACCGCGAGGCAGGTCTCGCCGTCGGGTCCGGCGACCTCCGGGATCGCTCCGCCGGTCGTGGCCACCAGCGGCGTGCCGGTCGCCATGGCCTCCGCCGCCGGGAGAGAGAACCCCTCGTACAGGGAAGGCACGCACGCGACCTCGGCCGAGCGGACCAGGTCGACCAGTTCCGCGTCGGAGATCCCCTTGACGAACTCGACGGCGCCTTCGAGCCCGTACCGCTCGATGGCCTGGGCGACGGGCCCGTCCTCGGCGCGCTTGCCGACGACGACGAGGTGCGCGCCCGGGTGTTCGGTACGCACCTTCGCGAGCGCCTCGACGAGGAAGACGAGCCCCTTGAGCGGCACGTCCGCGCTGGAGGTGGTGACGATGCGGCCCGGCACCTGCCGTACCGCCGGATCCGGCGAGAAGAGGTCGGTGTCCGCGCCGATGTGCACCACGTGGATGCGGTCGTCGCGGACGCCCAGGTGGTCGACGATCTCCTGGCGTGAGGTGCCGGAGACGGTGAGCACGGACGGCAGCCGGCGCGCGACGCGCTTCTGCATGCGCGTGAAGGCGTACCAACGGCGTACCGAGGCGCGGCGCTTCCAGCCCTCGGCGGCGTCCAGCTCCAGCTGCCGGTCGACGGTGATGGGGTGGTGGATGGTGGTCACCAGCGGGGCCCCGACATCCCCCAACAGGCCGTATCCGAGGGTCTGGTTGTCGTGGATGACGTCGAACTCGCCGCGGCGGGCGCGCAGATGGCGCCGGGCGCGCAGCGAGAAGGTCAGCGGCTCGGGGAAGCCGCCAGTCCACATCGTGCCGACCTCGACCGCGTCGATCCAGTCCCGGAACTCCTCGCGCCCGGGGGTGCGAAAGGGGTCGGGCTGGCGGTACAGGTCGAGGCTGGCCAGCTCGGTGAGGCTCAGCTCGGGGAGTCCTTCGTCCAACACGGGATAGGGCTGGGAGCCGATGACCTCGACCCGGTGGCCGAGGCGGGCGAGTTCGCGCGAGAGGTGTCGTACGTACACACCCTGACCGCCGCAGAACGGGTTTCCCTTGTACGTGAGGAGCGCGATGCGCAGGGGTCGGTCGCCGTCGGCGGCCGCACCCTCCCCGGGGCCTGCCTCCATGGCCTCAGCGGTCACTCCCGGCCCCCTTCTCCCTGCATTTTCCCGCGAGATTACGCCGGGACGCTAATCTAGAACAAGTTACAGACTTGATCGTTCAAGGAGCACTGAATCTACCGGCAGGTAGCGCCGCTGTGAGCGGTGGATCAGGTGATTCACGCCACGACGGAGGGGCGGGGTCGGGTCGGCTCCCGGCACGACGGAGGGACGGGATCCGGTTGACTCGCGCCGCCACGGAGGGGCGAGGTCCGGTTGACTCGCGCCGCCACGGTGGGACGAGGTTCGATCGGCTCCTCCGCCACGGAGGGACGAGGTCCGGTTGACTCGCGCCACCACGGAGGGGCGAGGTCCGGTTACTCGCGCCGCCACGGAGGGCGTGGTTCGACCGACCCCCGCCACGACGGAGTTGCGGGGCCCGTTCGGCTCGCGCCCGGCTCGGTGCCCTGCCATGCTGTCTGATCGCTCCTCCAGCTGAACCCACGGAACGGGACCCATGCCTGCGGAAGCCAAGGTGGAAGCCAAGTCCGCGCGACCCGCCGCGCACCCCGCCTCTCCCCCGCTCACCGAGCGGCAGGAGGCGCGCCGCCGCCGGATCCTGCACGCGAGCGCGCAGCTGGCCAGCAGGGGTGGCTTCGACGCCGTACAGATGCGCGAGGTGGCGGAGTCGTCGCAGGTCGCCCTGGGCACGCTCTACCGCTACTTCCCGTCGAAGGTCCATCTGCTGGTCGCCACGATGCAGGACCAGCTGGAGCACATGCACGGCACCTTGCGCAAGAAGCCGCCGGCCGGGGACACGGCGGCGGAGCGGGTGGCGGAGACGCTGATGCGGGCGTTCCGTGCCCTCCAGCGCGAGCCGCACCTCGCCGACGCCATGGTCCGCGCGCTCACCTTCGCGGACCGCAGTGTCAGCCCCGAGGTCGACCAGGTGTCCCGGCAGACCACGGTGATCATCCTCGACGCCATGGGTCTCGACGACCCCACCCCCGCCCAGCTCTCCGCCGTCCGCGTCATCGAGCACACCTGGCACTCGGCCCTGATCACCTGGCTCTCCGGCCGCGCGTCGATCGCCCAGGTCAAGATCGACATCGAGACGGTGTGCCGCCTGATCGACCTGACGGACCCGGGCGAACAGAGCTGACCCGCGCCTGGGCGCGGGGATACAAAAGACCTGGGCGCGGGCACAGAAAAGACCTACGAGACGGGTTCCCTTCGCCGGCATGGTCCGGATCAGGTAATGGGGGTCGCCATCCGGTCCGACTACGACCTTCCGACCTCTCAGCCCGACCGTCGACGTCGGCCCCAGCGGAAGCAGATGCGTCTCGCCAAAGTCGGCTACTCCGGTCGAACTCCCTCACTCATCCCGTAGGCCACTACCAGAATAGAACACCTAAAGCCATACAGAACCCCCTGAAAGGGATTTTTTTCTCCCTTTCCTTTCCAGGCCCTCTCCTCAGTCCTCCGGCGGAAACACCGGCTCCCCGCTCCCCAGCAGCGTGATCATGATGGCCTCAACCGGGCAGCCCTCCGCCGCCGCCAGGATCTTCTCGTTGGCGTCGGTCTCCGGGTCGACCGGGTGGGACTGCCTGCCGGTGTCGAGGCGGAAGGCGTCCGGGGCGTGGTGGACGCACTGGGCTGAGCCGATGCAGACGGAGCGGTCGACCTCGACCTGCCAGCGGTCGCCCATCCTCACGCCTCCCAGCCGGCCGGCAGATGGATCATCTTGTGCTCCAGGAACTCGCCGTACCCTTCCGGTCCGAACTCCCGCCCCAGGCCCGAGTTCTTGTAGCCGCCGAAGGGGCCGAGCATGTCGAGGCTGAAGGTGTTGACGGAGTAGGTGCCGGTACGGACCCGGCGGGCGACGTCGATGCCGTGCGCGACGTCCGCCGTCCAGACGCTGCCGCTCAGCCCGTAGTCCGAGTCGTTGGCGATCTTCACGGCCTCGGTCTCGTCGCCGTACGGGAGCAGACAGATCACCGGGCCGAAGATCTCCTCCCGGGCGATCCGCATGGAGTTGTCGACGTCGCCGAAGAGGGTCGGCTCGACGTACCAGCCGCGGTCGAGCCCGTGCGGACGGCCACCGCCGGTGAGGATCTTGGCGCCCTCCTCCTGGCCGATGCGGATGTAGTCGAGGCTGCGCTGCTGCTGGCGCCTGGCGACCAGCGGGCCCACCTGGGTCGCCGGGTCGAGCGGGTCGCCGACCACCAGCGCGCTCGCCGCCGCCGCGAAGGCGTCCGCGAACTCCTCGTAGCGCGAGCGCGGTACCAGGATGCGGGTCTGTGCGACGCACGCCTGCCCGTTGTTCATCCAGGCCGCCGAGACGATCCCGGGGACCGACGTCTCGAGGTCCGCGTCCGGCAGGACGACCGCCGCCGACTTGCCGCCCAGTTCCAGGGTCACGCGGGTGAGGTTGCGCGAGGCGACCTCCATGACGCGCTTGCCCGCCGCGACCGAGCCGGTGAAGGAGACCTTGTCGATGCCGGGGTGTCCGACCAGGTACTCGCTCACCTCGCGGTCCGCCGGAAGGATCGACAGGACGCCCTCGGGCAGTCCGGCCTCCTTGGCGATCTCGCCCAGCAGATAGGCGTCGAGCGGCGACTCGGGCGACGGCTTCAGCACGACCGTGCAGCCGGTCAGGAGCGCGGGCGCGAGCTTGGCGGCAGCCACGAACTGGGGGACGTTCCAGGGGACCACGGCCGCGACGACCCCCACCGGCTCGCGCCGGACGAGGATCTTGCCGAGGACGCCGTCGCGCGTCTCCTCGTACGTGAAGCCGCGAGCGACCGTGATCGCCGCGTCCCAGACCATCATCGCGCCGAGGGCCTGCGCCAGGACGCTCCAGGAGTACGGGGAGCCGTTCTCCGAGGAGATGACGCGGGCGATCTCCTCATGGCGTACGGCGATCGCGTCCTTGATCCGGGTGACGACCTCGATCCGCTCGTCGAGGCTCATGCGCGGCCAGGGGCCCTCGTCGAACGCCCGCCGAGCCGCGACGACCGCCCGGTCCACGTCCCCGGTCGAGGCGTGCGGCACCCGCCCGATGACCTCTTCCGTGTGCGGCGAGATCACCTCGATGACGTCCTTGCCCAGGGGGTCCGTCAACTCCCCGCCTATGAACAGCTGTCCGTGTTCCACGAGCTCGGTCATGGCCGACTGCCTCCCGGAGGACGTTCTCTGACGCTTCATCAGATACGAGAACTGATACCAGTTCCAGTCCGATGAGTCCACGGGACGGACAGGGCGACAGAACGGTCGACTTGGGCACCCATTGGAATCTGTTCTAGTTATAGTGACCGGACAGTGACCGGAACGCGGCGATTGGTGGGAGCCCATGGCGCAGGTGGCCGATCACGGCGGAGGCGTACGGTCCATCGAGGTCCCCATCCCGGACAATCCCCTCGGCCACACACTGGTGTACGTGGTCGACACGGACCGGGGCCCCGTCCTGATCGACACGGGCTGGGACGATCCGGCCTCCTGGGACACCCTCACCGAGGGTCTGGCCGACTGCGGCACCTCGGTGACGGAGATCCACGGGGTCGTCATCACGCACCACCACCCCGACCACCACGGCCTGTCGGGCAAGGTACGGGAGGCGTCCGGGGCGTGGCTCGCGATGCACGAGGCGGACGCCGCGATCGTGCGGCGGACGCGGGAGAACCGGCCCGAGCGCTGGTTCGCGTACATGGCGGCCAAGCTGGAGGCGTCCGGCGCGCCCGAGGAGCACGTGGCGCCGCTGCGCGACGCCCGGACCTTCCTGCGCCGCCCGAGCACCCTCCCCGGGTTCTCCCCGGCGCTCCCCGACCGCGAGATCGTCCCCGGCGAGCACCTCGAGCTGCCCGGCCGCCGCCTGCGCGCGATCTGGACCCCGGGCCACACGCCCGGCCATGTCTGCCTCCACCTGGAGGAGGTCCATCCCGCCCGACTCCCCGGCGCGGGCCGCCTGTTCTCCGGCGACCATCTCCTCCCGAGGATCACTCCGCACATCGGCCTGTACGAGGATCCGGACGACGCCACGGTCACCGATCCCCTCGGCGACTACCTCGACTCCCTGGAGCGCGTCGGCCGGCTCGCCCCCGCCGAGGTGCTCCCGGCCCACCAGCACGCCTTCACCGACGCCCCGTCCCGCGTACGCGAGCTCCTCACCCACCACGAGGAACGCCTCACCGGCCTCCTCACCCTCCTCTCCACCCCGCTCACCACCTGGCAGCTCGCCGAGCGCATGGAGTGGAACCGCCCCTGGGACCAGATCCCCTACGGCTCCCGCAACATCGCGGTCTCGGAAGCCGAGGCCCACGTACGCCGCCTGGTGAAACTGGGTCGCGCGGAGGCGGTTCCGGGGAGCGATCCGGTGACGTACGTGGCGGTATGAGGCCGATGCCAAGGGGCCATGGCGGCACCTAGCGACCGGCGGCCGCGTAGTCCAGTCCCTCCCCGTACGGCATGGCGAGGCCCTCCTGGTAGGCCTTCTCGTAGGCCGTGTCGCCGAGCTCCTCGCGGATGCGGAGTTCGTGGTGGAGGCGGGTGGCGAGGAGGTCGGGGGAGGCCATCTGGGCGCGGCCGGTGAGTTCCCAGACTCGGGCGCCGATGCCGAGAAGGCGGGCCGCGCGGTGGCCGTCGCCGGCCGCGACGACGGCGGCGGCGAGCACGTCGAGGGCCATGGCCGCGCCGACGGTGTTGTGCAGCAGGCCGTGCCCGGCCAGGGCGGTGCGGGCGGTGCGGACGGCCGCGCGGACGTCGCCCCGGGCGAGGTCCGTCTGGGCCACGATCCCGTCGGCGAACGCGCCCGCCCACCCCTCGCCGCACGCCACGCTGGCCGCGCGCACCTCCTCGGCCACCGCGCGCGCCCGCTCGTAGGCGCCCCGCAGCATGTGCGCGAAGGCGAGTGCCACGCGGACCTGGAGCTGGGCGGCCCCGAACCCGTCCTGCCGGATGGGCAGCCGGGGTGCCGCGGACAGCACCTCGATGGCCTCGGACAGCTTGCCGCTCAGGGACAGTTGACCGCCGGTGAGGTACGCGGCGGCCACCACCGCCACCGCGTCACCCTGCTCCTCGGCCGCGTCCACACACCGGCCCGCCCAGTCGGCGGCCACCTCCAGATCGCCCTGGAGCAGGGCCACCGCGCCGCGCGCCCACAGGGCGCGGGTACGGTCGGGACCCGGTGCCGGATCTGCGGCGAGCGCCAGGTCGAGGCAGTGCTGGGCGTCGCGCAGATAGCCGCAGTGCCGCCACAGGAAGCCGACGTCGGCCGCCATCTCCAGCGCTGCACGCCCCTCGGGTTCGGTGAGGGCGCAGTCCATGGCGGCACGGAGGTTGGCATGCTCGGTGAGGGTGCGCTCGCACCACGCCACCTGCCGTCCGGTGTTCCACTCGGCGCAGCCGTCGCGGGCCAGCCGCCGGTAGTGGTCGCGGTGCCGCAGCCGTACGGCGTGCTCCTCGCCGAGCGCGCGCAGCCAGTCGGCACCGAACTCCCGTACGGTGTCGAGGAGTCGGAAGCGGTCCGGGTCGGTGTCATGGCGGCGCGCGATGGACTGCTCGACGAGCCGGGCGAGCAGTCCGGCGATCCGCCCCGCGGGCAGCGGGCCGCCCGCGCAGACGTCCTCGGCGGCGCGCAGGCAGAAGCCGTCCGCGAACACCGACAGGCGAGCCCAGAGCAGCCGCTCCAGCGGTGCGCACAACTCGTGGCTCCAGCCGATGGCCGTCCGCAGTGTCCGGTGGCGCGGCGGCCCCTCGCCGTCGCGCGCGGTGAGCAGGTCGAGCCGGGACGTCAGGCCCGCCCCGAGGCGGCCGTGCAACTGGGCCAGGGAGAGCTCGCAGAGCCGTACGGCGGCGAGTTCGATGGCGAGCGGGATACCGTCCAGGCTGCGGCAGACGTCCTCGACGGCGGCGCGGTCGGTGTCACCGAGGACGAACCCGGTGTCGGCCGCGCGTTCGGTGAACAGGGCCACCGCGTCGTCGGCGACCGGCAGCGGGTCCAGGTGCAGCACGCGTTCGCCGGGCAGGCCGAGCGGCTGACGGCTGGTGAGGAGGATGCGCAGCCCCGGCAGGACGGGCAGCAGCGCCTCGACGAACGGCACACAGTCCGCGAGGACGTGCTCGCAGGAGTCGAGAATCAGCAACAGCCGCTTGCCCTGGGCCCATTCGGCGACCACCTCGGTGACCGGCGCTGTCGACTGGTCCGTGAGCCGCAGTGCCTCCACGACGGCCAGGCCCACCAGACCAGCGGTGTGCAGCGGGGAGAGCTCCACCAGCCAGACGCCGTCCGGGTACGCGTCCTGGACCCGCCTCGCGGCCCGCAGCGCGAGCCGTGTCTTGCCGACCCCGCCGACCCCGACCAGACTCACCAGCCGGTCGATCCCGACCCCGGGATCCAACTCCTGCTCCAGCCAGTCCAGTTCACCCAGCCGCCCGACGAAGCTCCGCGCCTCCGGGGGCAGATTGCCGGACCGTCCACCAGTCGTCTTCTCGGACACACGGACCAGTCTGACGTGATCACCCTCCCACGTTGCCCCGCTCCGGCAACTCGGACAGAAAGGTCGAAGCACCCGGCCACTTCCGGACAGCTTTCGACGCGATGTGATCAATTCCCTGCTGGTGAGGGTGGGGCGGGCGCTACGGGAGACCCTCGTTCCGCAAGCCCGCCCCTCGTCCCGAGTCGGCCGCCCCTCGGTCCGGACGGACACTGTCGTTCTGGACATACATCCCTCGGAAACAGCCCCCTGCGAAAGGTGAACCGATGAGCACCCTGCGCGAGCTTCTTCAGGCGTACGTCGAGGACGGCAGCGTGCCGGGGGCGGTGGGCCTCGTGGCGCGCGGTGACGACGTCGACGTACAGGCCGTCGGTGACGTCGACGTCGAGGGGAGTGCCCCGATGGCCAGGGACTCGATCTTCCGGATCGCCTCGATCAGCAAGCCGGTCACCGCCGCCGCGGTGATGATGCTGGTCGACGACGGCGCGATCGCGCCCGACGAACCGGTCGACGCGTGGCTGCCGGAGCTCGCCAAGCCGATGGTCGTGCGGACGCCGGCCAGTCCCGTCGACGACGTGGTCCCGGCCGTCCGGCCGATCACCGTCGCCGATCTGCTCTCCTCCCGGGCCGGCTGGGGCTTCCCGTCCGACTTCTCGCTGCCGCAGGTCCAGGCGCTGTTCGAGGTGCAGAAGGACGGCCGTGAGCCGCAGGCGTATCCGACGCCGGATGCCTGGGTGGCGGACCTCGCCCGCCTTCCGCTGCTCTACCAGCCGGGCGAGGCCTGGTTGTACGGCACCTCATCCGATCTCCAGGGCGTGCTGATCGCCCGGGTCACGGGCCGCCCGTTGCCGGAGTTCCTGGCCGAGCGGATCTTCGAGCCGCTCGGCATGAAGGACACCGCCTTCGAGGTACCGGCCGGCAAGCGCGACCGCTTCACCAGCTCCTACCGGAAGGCCCGGGGCGGGGGTCTCGAACTCGCCGACTCCCCCGACGGACAGTGGAGCAGCGTCCCGGCGTTCCCGTCCGGCGGTGGCGGCCTGGTCTCCACCGCCGACGACTGGCTGGCCTTCGCCCGGCTGCTCCTCGCCGACGGCACGGCGGACGGCCGGCGGCTCCTGTCCCCCGCCTCCGTACGGGAGATGACCACCAACCACCTCACCCCCGCCCAGCGCGACATCGGCGCCCTGTTCATGGAGGGCCAGGGCTGGGGCTACGGCGCCCAGGTCGACATCGAACGCACCGACCCCTGGAGCGTGCCGGGCCGCTACGGCTGGACCGGCGGCACCGGCACCACCGCCCATATCGTCCCGTCCACCGGCACGGTCACCGTCCTGCTCACCCAGGTCGCCATGGAGAACCCGACGCCCACCCCGCTGATGCGGGACTTCTGGCGCCGCACGGCCGACGCGACTCAGTAAGCGGGCGGCGCCACTCGGCGCCACTCGGCGCCACGAGGTGCCGCTCGCCGCCACGAGGTGCCGCCTGCGGCCGAGGGCCTCACAGGCGGCCCTCAGGCAATTTCGTACGGCCGGTAGAGTGAGCGCGTCGTCATCACACCCGTACGGGGGGAAGCCGGTGCAATTCCGGCGCTGACCCGCAACCGTGAACCACCCGCAAGGTGGTGAGCCGGATCGCCCCGCGCAGGAAGTGACCGGCTCGTGCCACCGGCAGCCCGCCGCTGGCCGGCACCGTCGAGGGATACGGAGCCGGAGCCGCCCGGATGCTCCCGCGTGCGCCCGGTGCTGCCCGGCTCCCCGCAGGGAGAGTCATGATTGTTCGCCGCAGCACCGCGGTACTGGCCGCCACCGTCGTCATCGGTACGGCCGTCGCACCGGCGGCGTTCGCCGCCGACGCGTCCCCCTCCCCCTCCCCTTCCGTGGCGCTCCCCTCCGGGCTGTACGGCTCCACCGACCCCACCTACGACGGCGTCTGGCGGCAGTCACTGGCACTGCTCGCCCAGGACACCGTGGGCGTCAAGCCCGCCGCCAAGGCCGTCGACTGGCTGACCGGCCAGCAGTGCGCGAACGGCGCCTTCGCCGCGTACCGCGCCGATGCCACCGCCAAGTGCGACGCCAAGACGACGGTCGACACGAACAGCACGGCCGCCGCCGTACAGGCCCTGGCCGCGCTCGGCGGGCACGACACCGAGACCGGCAAGGCCGTCGCCTGGCTGAAGTCCGTGCAGAACAAGGACGGTGGCTGGGGGTACGCCGCGGGCGGGGCCAGCGACGCCAACTCGACGTCCGTGGTGATCGGAGCTCTCACCGCGGTGGGCGAGAAGCCCGACGACGTCTCCAAGGGCGGCAAGTCGCCGTACGACGCGCTGGTGAAGCTGTCGCTGCCCTGCGACGGCGCCGACGCGGGCGCCTTCGCCTACCAGCCGGACAAGAAGGGCAAGCTCGCGGCGAACGCCGACGCGACGGCGGCGGCCGTGGCCGGCTCGCTCGGCAAGGGCCTCGCCGGTGAACCCAAGCAGCCGATCGCCGACCCCCTGTCCTGCAAGGCCGCCGACGGCAGCCACCCCGAGCGGGCCGCGCAGAACGGTGCCGCGTACCTCGTCAAGGCGCTCGCCAAGGACAAGTACCTCAAGTCGGCGCAGCCCGGCGCCGAGGACCGGCCCGACTACGGCAACACCGCGGACGCGGTCCTCGCGCTCGCGACCTCCGGACACGGCGACAAGGCGGCCGACACGATGCGCTGGCTGGAGGGCCACTACGCGCAGTGGGCGAAGCAGGCCGGGCCGGCCGCGTACGCCCAGCTGATCCTCGCCGCCGACGCGGCGACCTTCGACACGTGGGACTTCGGCGGCCAGAACCTCGTCAAGCAGCTCAACGCCCTTGGCCCCGCTCCGGAGTCGGTGCCCACGGCCGGCCCCTACCCCTCCTCGGGTGCCGAGAAGAACGCGGACCAGGCCAAGGACGAGGACGACAAGGGCCTCGGCGTCTGGTGGATCGTCGGCGTCGGTCTCGTCGCCGGCATCGGCATCGGCTTCCTGCTCAGCGGCCGCAACAAGAAGCGGCAGCTGTGACCCGGCGCGGTACGACCACCCCGGTCCTGGTCCTGGCCCTGCTCCTCCTCCTGCTCGGCGGCACGGCGGGCCAGGCCCAGGCCGTCGGCTACCGCTACTGGTCCTTCTGGGACCTGACCGGCGGGAAGTGGACGTACGCGACCCAGGGTCCGTCGACCGCGCGGCCGTCCGACGGCGATGTCCAGGGCTTCCGCTTCGCGGTGAGCCAGGACTCCCAGGACGCCGCGAAGCCGCGCGGGAAGGCGGACCTCGCCTCCGACCCCGCTTCCGCCTTCGCCTCCGACCTCGCTTCCATATGCGCGAAGACGCCCGCCCAGCACGGCAAGAAGCGCGTGGCCCTGGTCATCGACTTCGGTACGACGGCGGACGCACCGTCCGGCGAGACGCCGCCGTCCCCGCGTACGGCGTGTGCCCGCGTCCCCTCCGACGCGACGACGGCCGACGCCCTCGCCTCGGTTGCCAAACCCCTCCGCTACGACACCAACGCCCTCCTGTGCGCCATCGCGGGCTACCCGCGAACGGGCTGCGGCGACCAGGTCTCCGCCACGAAGCCGACGGCCTCCGCCCGCCCCCAGGCCGAGCCCGCCCACCACGGCCCATCGGTCGGCCTGCTCGCAGGCGTCGCCGCGGTGGCCCTGCTGGGCGCGGCGGCCGTCTGGCAGGCACGCCGCCGCCGGGGCTGAGGACCATGACGAAGGGCGACGAGGACTGTGCCGTCACCGCTGTGGGCGATCGTCCCGCAGGGCGACGGGGGTCCCCCCTGTTCGAGCGCAGGCGAGAAATCGAGGGAGGGCGGGCACGGCCACCAGTGCCGGGTGCCCATCCGATCAAGCGCCCGCTGAACCCCGGTAACCGCAACGCCCTCCACCCGGGCGCCTGGTGGATCTGGGCCCTGGGCCTGGGCACCGCGGCCTCCCGCACCACGAACCCGCTCCTCCTTGCCCTCCTCATCGGCACAGCCGGATACGTCGTGGCGGCACGCCGGAGCGAGGCCCCCTGGGCGCGCTCCTACGGCGCCTTCGTCAAGCTGGCCGCGGCCGTCCTCGGCATCCGCCTCGCCTTCGCCGTCTTCCTCGGCTCCCCCATCCCCGGCACCCACCTCCTCGTCACCCTCCCCGAAGTCCCCCTCCCCCACTGGGTCCAGGGCGTCCGCATCGGCGGCCGGGTCACCGCCGAGGGCGTGCTCTTCGCCCTCTACGACGGCCTGAAACTGGCCACGCTCCTCGTCTGCGTGGGCGCGGCGAACGCCCTCGCCAACCCGGCACGGCTGCTGAAGTCCCTCCCGGGAGCGCTGTACGAGATGGGCGTCGCGGTGGTCGTCGCGCTGACCTTCGCCCCGAACCTGATCGCCGACGTACAGAGACTGCGCGCCGCGCGCAGGCTCCGCGGCCGTACCGACCGGGGCCTGCGCGGCCTGCTGCACGTCGGACTCCCGGTGCTGGAGGGGGCGTTGGAGCGTTCGGTCGCCCTCGCCGCGGCGATGGACGCGCGCGGTTACGGCCGTACCGCCCAGGTTCCGCCCACCGTCCGCCGCACCACCGCCGTGCTCACGCTCGGCGGCCTGCTGGGCGTCTGCGCGGGGACGTACGGACTGCTGACCGCCGAGGGCGGCGGCTACGGCCTGCCGCTGCTACTGGCCGGGCTGACCGCGGCGCTCGCCGGCCTGTGGCTGGGCGGCCGGCGCTCGCTGCGGACGCGGTACCGGCCGGACGTCTGGGGCGCCCGGGCGTGGCTGGTCGCGGGATCGGGCGTGGCCGTGGCGGCGCTGATGATCGTCGCCGCGTCGTACGACCCCGTGGCGCTCCGCCCCGGTGTCGTCCCCCTCATCGCCCCCGCCCTCCCCCTGTGGCCCGCCGCGGCGATCCTCCTCGGCCTGCTCCCCGCCTTCGTCGCCCCCGTCCCGTACACCAGAGCCAGCAGAGCCACCGAAGTCGCCAAAGCCGCCAAGGCCGCCGAAGTCACCAAAGTCGCCGAAGTCACCAAGGAGCCCTCATGATCCGCTTCGAGGACGTCTCCGTGACGTACGACGGGGCGGCCGGGCCCACCGTCCAGGGTGTGGACTTCGAGGTCCCGGAGGGTGAACTGGTGCTGCTGGTCGGCCCGTCCGGGGTGGGCAAGTCGACGGTGCTCGGCGCGGTGAGCGGTCTGGTCCCGCACTTCACGGGCGGGACGCTGCGCGGCCGGGTCACGGTCGCCGGTCGCGACACCCGCACGCACAAGCCGCGCGAACTCGCCGACGTCGTGGGCACGGTGGGGCAGGATCCGCTGTCCCACTTCGTGACGGACACGGTGGAGGACGAACTCGCCTACGGCATGGAGTCGTTGGGCCTCGCGCCGGCCGTGATGCGACGCCGGGTGGAGGAGACCCTGGACCTGCTCTCGCTGGCCGACCTCCGCGACCGGCCGATCTCGACGCTCTCCGGAGGCCAGCAGCAGCGGGTCGCGATCGGCTCGGTGCTCACCCCGCACCCCAAGGTCCTGGTCCTCGACGAACCGACGTCCGCCCTGGACCCCGCGGCGGCGGAGGAGGTCCTCGCGATCCTCCAGCGCCTGGTCCACGACCTCGGCACCACCGTCCTCATGGCCGAACACCGCCTCGAACGCGTCATCCAGTACGCCGACCAGGTCGCCCTCCTCCCGGCCCCGGGAGCCGCGCCGGTCCTCGGCACGCCCTCCGAGATCATGTCCGTCTCCCCCGTGTATCCACCGGTGGTGGACCTCGGCCGCCTGGCCGGCTGGTCGCCGCTCCCGCTGACGGTGCGCGACGCGCGGCGAAGGGCGGGGTCCCTGCGGGAGCGGCTCGCGACGCTCGCCCCGGACGGCACGGCGACCGCGACCGCTCCCCCACCCGGCGTCGAGTCGCCCCCGCCCGCACCCGGCGACGAGTCGTCCCCGTCCGCACCCGGCGAGGAGTCGCCCCTGCCCGCACCCGGCGGTGAGTCGCCCCCGCCCGCCCCGCCCCGCCGTCTCGGCTTCCTCCGCAGGCGCACCCACCCGGATGTCACACCGCCCCCCGCGCCGCCCCCCGCGCACACCGCCGTGATCCAATCCCTCGCCGTCCGTCACGGACGCGTCGAGGCGCTCCGTCGCATCGATCTGACCGCAGCGCCCGGCGAGACCATCGCGCTGATGGGACGGAACGGCGCCGGGAAGTCCACGCTGCTCGCGGCGCTGGTCGGACTGGTGGAGCCGACCGCCGGATCGGTGCGGGTCGGCGGGGCGGTTCCGCACCGCACCGCGCCGCGTGCGCTCGTACGACGCGTCGGTCTCGTACCGCAGGAACCACGGGATCTGCTGTACGCCGACACGGTGGCCGCCGAGTGCGCGGCCGCCGACGCGGACGCGGGTGCCGGGCCGGGGACATGCCGGGCGCTGGTGTCCGAGCTGCTGCCGGGGATCGACGACGACACGCACCCCCGGGACCTCTCCGAGGGGCAGCGCCTGGCGCTCGCGCTGGCCGTCGTCCTGACGGCCCGCCCTCCGCTGCTGCTCCTCGACGAGCCGACCCGCGGCCTCGACTACGCCGCGAAGGCCCGGCTGGTCACCGTGTTGCGCGGCCTCGCCGCCGAGGGCCACTCCATCGTCCTGGCCACCCACGACGTGGAGCTCGCCGCCGACCTCGCCCACCGCGTCGTCGTCCTCGCGGACGGCGAGGTCGTCGCCGACGGCCCCACCGCCGAGGTGGTCGTCGCCTCCCCGTCCTTCGCCCCCCAGGTCACCAAGGTCCTGGCCCCCCAGCCATGGCTGACCGTCGCCCAGGTCAGGGAGGCGCTGTCGTGATGCCGCAGGCCAAGGCCATCCGCCTGGGCCCCCGCTCCGTCGCCGCCCTCGTTCTCGTCAGCGTCACCGGCGTCGCCGCCTTCACCTGGCCCCTCCTCGCCGGGCGCGGGTCGCAGGTCAGCGCGCACGCACAGGACGCGCCCTGGCTGTTCGCGGGGCTGCTGGTGCTGCTCGTCGGGGTCGTCGCCGCGACGATCTCCGAGTCGGGGCTGGGTCCGAAGGCGGTCGCCATGCTCGGGGTGCTCGCCGCGACCGGCGCCGCGCTGCGGCCGATCGGGGCCGGGACCGCCGGGATCGAGCCGATGTTCTTTCTGATGGTGCTGAGCGGGCGGGTACTGGGCCCGGGGTTCGGGTACGTGCTCGGATCCGTGACGATGTTCGCGTCGGCGCTGCTCACCGGCGGGGTCGGGCCGTGGATGCCGTTCCAGATGCTCGCCATGGGGTGGTTCACCATGGGCGCCGGGCTGCTGCCGGGCCCCGACCGGCTCCGGGGCCGCACGGAGCAAGCGATGCTCGCCGCGTACGGATTCCTCGCCGCCTTCGCGTACGGCACCGTCATGAACCTCGCCGGCTGGCCCTTCATGGACGCCCTGGCCTCGAACGTCGCCTTCGACCCGCAGGCCGCCCTCCCCACCAATCTGACCCGCTTCCTCGCGTACTGCCTCGCCACCTCACTCGGCTGGGACCTGGGCCGGGCGGTCGTCACCGTCGTCCTGACCCTCACGCTCGGCCCGACCCTCCTCAAGGCACTGCGCCGGGCCACTCGCCGGGCCGCTTTCGAGACCGCGGTCACATTCGACGCACCCGCTGCGTGATCCCGCGCGCACGGATCGTCGTGGGTCGGGTGAAGCACCCCACATGACCCACGTCACCTACGAAGCGGGATCGTAGTCCAGCTTGTCCGTTATGTCTGCAGACGCACCCCCTCTGACCTGCGCTTTGAGAGCCAGCTCACACAGGTGACCTTTTCCCTCGTATCGGCCACAACTAGTAAAAGGGGTCATTGCGGACGGATTCCGAGCCTGTTTCTCTGGAGCAGTCGCCAGGCGCCGAGAGCCCACCCGGGCCGCGGCGCCCACGTATGCCGACACCACGCACCGCGTAGTGACGACACACAGCGACCCCCTTGCCCCCGAAGAAAAGGTGCTCCGTGACCGTCTCCGTCATCACCCGCGTCGTCGCCTCCCCGAAGAAGGTCCTCACCGGTGCCGCCGTGGCCGCCGCCACCGCCGGCATGGTCCTGGCCGCGGCCCCCGCCCAGGCCGCCACCACCTCGGCCTCCTCCGCCCAGTCGATCGCGCACCAGATGATCCCGGACGCCGCGCAGTACAACGCCTTCAGCAACATCGTCGAGCACGAGAGCGGCTGGAACCCCAGCGCCACCAACGCCTCCTCCGGCGCCTACGGCCTCGTCCAGGCCCTGCCCGGCTCGAAGATGTCCTCCGCCGGCGCCGACTGGAAGACCAACCCCAAGACCCAGATCAAATGGGGCCTGGACTACATGAACTCCCGCTACGGCAGCCCCGCCGGCGCCTGGAACTTCTGGCAGGCCAACGGCTGGTACTAAGAACAGCCAAAGCCCAACAACAGCCGAAGCCCAACAACAGCCACAGCCGAACAACAGCCACAGCTGAAGAGCAGCCACAAGCAGCCACAGCTGTACGCAGGCGGCAGCCCCCACCCCCGGGGCCGCCGCCTTCGTCGTACCCGCGAGCAGCACGGCC
Source organism: Streptomyces sp. NPDC058246 (assembly GCF_042881985.1). Classification (NCBI taxonomy): domain Bacteria; kingdom Bacillati; phylum Actinomycetota; class Actinomycetes; order Kitasatosporales; family Streptomycetaceae; genus Streptomyces; species Streptomyces sp. NPDC058246. The sequence continues at coordinate 135,266 of NZ_JBHVWZ010000020.1, forward strand.
ACCGCTCCGTTCCAGCGCCTTCCCGGCGTCCGTGATGGACTTCGACCATGAGCGCAGAGCACGCCAAGGGTCCTGAGCCGCGGCCGTACGACCGGGAGGCGCGCGGGCTGCACCTGGTGACCGTGCTGCTGGGGCTGACCGTGGTCAGCGGGCTGATCGACGCCGTGAGCTATCTGGGACTCGGACACGTCTTCACGGCCAACATGACCGGCAACGTGGTGGTCCTCGGGTTCGCCGCCGCCGGTGCCCCGGGCTTCTCCGTGCCGCACACCCTGACCTCGCTCGGCTGCTTCCTGGTGGGCGCGGTGGCCGGGGGACGCGTCGCGGTGCGGTACGGCGGCGGCTCGCGGCGGGCCTGGGCGCGGGGCACGCTCGCGGCCGAGGCGGTTCTGGTGGGCGTGTCCGCGGCGGTGGCCTTCGCGGCACCGGGCGCCACGGTCACGAAGTACGCCCTGATCGCCCTCACCGCCTTCGCCATGGGCCTGCGCAACGCCACCGTCCGCAAGCTCGGCGTGCCCGACCTGACGACCACCGTCCTGACCATGACCCTGACCGGTCTGGCCTCCGACTCCCGCCTCGCGGGCGGCGGCACCCACCCCCGCTCCCCCCGCCGTACCGCCTCCGTGTTCGCGATGCTCGCGGGCGCCCTGATCGGCGCGTGGCTGGTGATCCACCACGGCCTGGCCATTCCGTTGCTGATCGCGGCCGCGATGACGGGGGTGTTTTCGGTGACCGCGTCCGGACGGGAGTGAATCGGGAGCGAACGGGAGTAAAGGGGATCTGCGCGCCCGGTGCGGTCAGTGGGAGATCCGTGCCTCCAGCAGGTTCGGGTCCGTCGCCGTGAAGTACGCGCCGCTCGCGATGTACGCGGTGTGCGCCCGTACGGCGACCGAGGTCGGGTTGGACAGGCCGTCCGCGCTGGTCAGCACGGTCATGTGGGTGCCGTCGGGCTTCACCAGGTAGACCTGGCTCGCGACGTTGACCGCCGCCAGCACGGTGTCGCCCTCGCCGGTGAACGCGAAGTCGTCCATGCCGGACAGCCCGGTGGCCGCGGTCTCGTACGCGCCCGCGCCGCCGTCGGAGCGGACGGGGATCCGGGTGAGAGTCCCCTTCCCCGTGTTGCCGACCCACACCGCGCCGTTGTGCACCTTGATGCCGTTGGACCCGTATCCGCCCGTGCCCGGCTGGAACTCCGTACCGGAGGCCCAGAGCTCCACCGCCCCGCTCTTCGGCGTGATCCGCCACACACCGCCGAGCTTCGAGTCGGTGGCGTACAGGGTTCCGGTCCTCTCGTCCAGCGCGAGTCCGTTGAGGGAACCGACCTCCGGCAGTGCGGCGATCTGCTCCGGAGTACCGCCGGGCCGCAGCCGGTAGACGCCGGAGGCGGTCCCCGCGTTGTAGTTGACGTACAGAGTCCCGTCGTGTGTACGGACTATGCCCGAGACCGACGCCGTTCCCGTGCTCGCCTCGGGCAGCGTCGCCAGGATCGAGACCTTGCCGTCCTTGTCGACATGGGCGATCTGCCGGGCCCTGGAGAAGGTGAGGTCGGCCGAGCCGTCCGGCTCGACGGTGATGTTCTCGGGCTGCTGCTTGGTGGTGACGTCGAAGTGGGCGACCACCTCCGGCCGGGACAGCGGTGCGGTGGCCGCGAAGGCGGGGGCGACGGCGAGCGTGGTCGCCGCCAGTCCGGCCGCCACGACGGCGCTCATCGTTGACACACGTCGTCGGTAGGAACGCATCAGAACCTCCACGCGAAAGACGGCAAGGGTCGGCTGCGGCGGGGCAGCGCAGAGCGGGACCGCCACCGCCGGGAGCGCGCCCAGACTCACACGCGAACCTGAGACCGACCTGAGAGCCGGGGTTCCGGTCACTCGTCGCGGTCATCCCGCCTCACGCCGCCTCACTCCGCTTCACCCCGGCACTCGAACCACACCGTCTTGCCGCCCCCGGCCGCGTGTTCCACGCCCCACTTGTCGACCACCGCGTCCAGCAGCAGGAGCCCGCGACCGTTCTCCGCCTCCGGCGCCAACTCGGCCGGAACACACGGCAGTCGAGGGCAGCCGTCCGCGACCTCCACCCGGACTCCCGCCTCCTGCCGCTGCACCAGCAGCGCACACCGCCGGTCCGGGACATGCCGTACGACATTGGCGACCAGCTCCGTCACGCCCAGCTCCACGGCGTCGGTCAGCTCCGCCAGGTCCCACTCGTCCAGGCACGACCGGACGATCCGCCGGATGTGCCGCGCCGAGTGCGCGCCCACGGTGAGCCGCATGACGTACTGGGCGGGGCGTGGGCCCAGGAGCGTGGGGGGAATGTATTCGTTCACGCTACGAGGTTGACCTCGCGCGACTACCCTCGGCTACGGAACGGATACAACCGGTCCCGTTGTGGGCCGAGTTGCGCGAGAGGGGGCCCTGCGTGACCCACATCAACGTCCTCGACCCGGGCGCGTCGCCGCTCGACTATTACGGGTTCGAGTTGCGCCGGTACCGAGAGGCCGCCGGCCTGACCCAGAAACAGCTCGGCGACATCGTCAACTACACGGGGTCGCTGGTCGGGCAGATCGAGACGGCCAGGAAGTTGCCGACGCCGGAGTTCAGCGAGCGCGTGGACGCGGCCCTGGGGACGGGCGGGTTACTTTCCCGGCTGGTCGAGCTGGTGATGCGTAGTCAAGTTCCGGCCTGGTTCCAACAGGTGGCGGAGTTGGAGGCGCGGGCGGTCGAGATCTGCACCTATCAGGCGCACATGGTGCACGGACTCCTCCAGACCAGCGCCTACGCGCGCGCCACGCTCGGCGCCCTGGACCAAACCGACCTGGACGACCGCACCGCCGTACGGCTGGCCCGCCAGCGCATCTTCGAGAAGGGCGAGCCGCCGGTCCTGTGGATGGTGCTGAGCGAGGCCGTGCTCTATCAGGAAATCGGCGGCCCGAACACCATGCGAGGCCAACTGGCCCACCTGTTGTCGTTCGAGAGCATTCCTCGGATCAACATCCAGGTACTGCCTTTCTCGGCCGGAGCACACGCTGGACTGACTGGCTCGTACACCCTCTTCCGCTTCGCGAGCGACCCGGACATCGTCTACACGGAGAGCTACGGCAGCGGGCATCCGACGGCCAACCCGGACACGGTCAAGGACTGTTCGCTCCGATACGATCATCTACAAGCCGCCGCGCTCTCCCTCAGGGACTCGGCGGAGCTGATCCGGCGCGTAATGGAGGAACGCTATGGAGAACACCGCGATTCCGACGGGGATCCAGTGGCGTAAGTCCAGCTACAGCAGCGACCAAGGCGGCGAGTGCGTCGAGTGCGCGCCGCTCGGCCTCCTCGCCTGGCGCAAGTCGACGTACAGCGGCGACCAGGGTGGCTCCTGCGTCGAAATCGCCGAAATCCCCAGCTCCACCACCATCGCCGTCCGAGACTCGAAGAACCCGGCGGGGCCCGTCCTCGCCCTCGACCCCGCCGCGTTCACCACCTTCGTCGAATGGACCGCAACGGCTACAGCCGTTGGATGATCGTGCCGGTGGCGAGCCCACCACCCGCACACATGGTGATCAGCGCGAACTCCTTGTCCGCGCGCTCCAGTTCGTGCAGCGCGGTCGTGATGAGCCGTGCTCCCGTCGCCCCCACCGGGTGACCGAGCGCGATCGCACCGCCGTTCACGTTGACCTTCTCCAGGTCCTGCTCGAAGACCTGGGCCCAGCTCAACACCACGGACGCGAAGGCCTCGTTGATCTCGACGATGTCGATGTCCTTGAGGGACATGCCCGCCTTGCCGAGCACGGCGCGCGTCGCGTCGATGGGCCCGTCGAGGTGGAAGTGCGGGTCGGAGCCGACCAGCGCCTGGGCGACGATCCGGGCGCGCGGGCGCAGCTTCAGCGCCCGCGCCATCCGTTTCGACGCCCACATGATCGCGGAGGCGCCGTCCGAGATCTGCGACGAGTTGCCCGCCGTGTGAACGGCCGTCGGCATCACCGGCTTCAGCCGGGCCAGCGCCTCCATGGACGTGTCGCGCAGGCCCTCGTCCCGGTCGACGAGGCGCCACATGCCGTGCCCGGCCCGCTGCTCGTCCTCGGTGGTCGGTACCTGCACGGCGAAGGTCTCGCGCTTGAAGCGTTCCTCGGACCAGGCGTTCGCGGCCCTCTCCTGGGAGATGAGCCCGAGGGAGTCCACGTTCTCGCGGGTCAGGCCGCGGTGGCGGGCGATCCGCTCCGCCGCCTCGAACTGGTTGGGCAGGTCGACGTTCCACTCGTCGGGGAAAGGCTTCCCCGGACCGTGCTTGGATCCGGACCCCAGCGGCACCCGCGTCATCGCCTCGACCCCGCACGAGATGCCGACGTCGATCACGCCCGCCGCGACCATGTTGGCCACCATGTGCGAGGCCTGCTGCGAGGACCCGCACTGGCAGTCCACCGTCGTGGCCGCCGTCTCGTACGGCAGGCCCATGGTGAGCCACGCCGTGCGCGCGGGGTTCATGGACTGCTCGCCGGCGTGCGTCACCGTGCCGCCGACGATCTGCTCGACGCAGTCGGCGTGGATGCCGGTGCGGCCGAGGAGTTCACGGTAGGTCTCGCCCAGGAGATAGGCGGGGTGGAGGTTGGCGAGCGCGCCGCCGCGCTTGCCGATGGGGGTGCGTACGGCTTCGACGATCACGGGTTCCGCGGCCATGGGGGATGGGTCCTCTCATCGGGTCACCCGCGCGGCGCGGGCGTCCCGGCCCACCCGCCACGCAGAACTAGTACGCGTTCTAGTTCTGCATGCAGTCTGCTGACAGCCTGTCCACAACCGCAAGGGTCTTGCAGGCTCCGAAGTTTCGATCTGCACGAATCCCGCACGCAATTCGGGGCTCCGCACCCCTTGCCACTTGTAGAACCCGTTACTACCTTCACGGCAATTCCATGTTCCTGATGGACCGTCAGAATCGATGGTCGGAGACGACCGTCCGAACCCGACCGTCCGAACCCGATCGCCGGAACCGTAGGTGCGAGACCTGGAGTTGCCGATGCCCTGTCCAGCGCTGCCCGACGGGTTCGATTTCACCGACCCCGATCTGTTGCACCACCGCGTGCCCCTCCCGGAGTTCGCCGAGCTGCGCCGGGCCGAACCGGTCCACTGGGTTCCGCAACAGCCGGGGATCGCGGGCTTCGAGGACGACGGCTACTGGGCCGTCACCCGGCACGCGGACGTCAAGTACGTCTCCACGCACCCGGAACTCTTCTCCTCCTTCCTCAACACGGCGGTCATCCGCTTCAACGAGCACATCCAGCGCGAACAGATCGAGGTCCAGCGGCTGATCATGCTCAACATGGACCCGCCGGAGCACACCCGGGTCCGCCAGATCGTGCAGCGCGGCTTCACCCCGCGCGCCATCCGCTCCCTGGAGGACGCCCTGCGCGCCCGCGCCGGCTCGATCGTCGAGAGCGCGCTCGCGCACGCGGGCCCGGGCGGCGCCTTCGACTTCGTCACCCAGGTCGCCTGCGAACTGCCCCTGCAGGCGATAGCCGAGCTGATCGGCGTCCCGCAGGACGACCGCGCCAAGATCTTCGACTGGTCCAACAAGATGGTGGCGTACGACGACCCGGAGTACGCGATCACCGAGGAGGTCGGCGCCGAATCGGCCACCGAGCTCATCGCGTACGCGATGAACATGGCCGCCGACCGCAAGCAGTGCCCGGCCAAGGACATCGTCAGCACGCTGGTCGCGGCCGAGGACGAGGGCAACCTCGCCTCCGACGAGTTCGGCTTCTTCGTGCTGCTGCTCGCCGTGGCGGGCAACGAGACGACGCGCAACGCCATCACGCACGGCATGCACGCCTTCCTCACCCACCCCGAGCAGTGGGATCTCTACAAGCGGGAGCGCCCGAAGACCACCGCCGAGGAGATCGTCCGCTGGGCGACCCCCGTCGTCTCCTTCCAGCGCACCGCGACCCAGGACACCGAACTGGGCGGACAGCGGATCAAGAAGGGCGACCGCGTCGGCATCTTCTACTCCTCCGCCAACAACGACCCCGAAGTCTTCGAGACCCCCGAGCTCTTCGACATCACCCGCGACCCCAACCCGCACCTCGGCTTCGGCGGCGGAGGCCCGCACTTCTGCCTGGGCAAGTCCCTGGCCACCCTGGAGATCGACCTCATCTTCCACGCGATCGCCGACGCGATGCCGAACCTGCACCTGGTCGGCGACCCGCGCCGGCTGCGCTCCGCCTGGCTGAACGGCGTCAAGGAGCTCCAGGTCAGCGCGGTCTGAGGAACTCGGGCCGACGGCCTCCCGGAACCCGTCGGCCCGTCCCGAGGGAGGCAGGGGCATCCCCCCTACGCCCCGCCCCTGCCTCCCCCGCGACAACCCGCTCCACGACGTACTGAACGTTTCCGCTCGGTTTCGCGTCTTCACACCCGGCACAGCCAACCCACATCGTCGAAGACTTCGAACGGAAACGCCGAGCCGTGGTCTCTGCCGACCTGACCGACCTGATCCCCGTCCGGCCGGACCATGCGGCCGCGCCCCGGAACCCCCGCCTCCGCCCCGTCCGCGGCTTCCTCCGCCGCCACCGTCTCCCGCTGCTCGCGACCCTCCCCACCCTTCCGCTGTACGCGGTGTGGTGGGCGTTCCTCGCCACCGGCGGCGGCGATCTCGCGGCCCAGGACGCCTGGGCCGGATTCGTCTCCCGGCACGGCGGATCGGCGTACAACCTGTTCTGGTACGGCGGGATGCACACCGCCAACTACAGCGTGATCTCGCCGTACCTGATGGCCGCGCTCGGCGTGCGCACGGTGACGGTGCTCTCCGGACTCACCGCCACCTGGCTGGCCGCCGTGCTGATCGAGCGCACGGGCATACGACGGCCGGTGGGCCCGGCACTCCTCGCCGCACTCGCGCTGTGGTGCAACGTCGCCTCGGGGCGTACGACCTTCGCGCTCGGCGTCGCCTTCGGGCTGGCCGCCTGTGTGCCGCTGGCGCGCGAGCGGCGCGTGCTGCTGGCGGTGGCGTACGCGACGCTCGCGACGATGGCGAGCCCGGTGGCGGGCCTGTTCCTGGCGGTCGTGGGGGCCGCGTATCTCGTCGTACGGGACCGGGTGCGGGCCGGTGCGCTGCTGGTGCCGCCGGCGGTGGTCGTGGCGGCCACGACCCTGCTGTTCCCCTTCACCGGCGAGCAGTTGATGCCCTCCGGCCGGATCTGGCCGCCCACGCTGCTCGGGCTGACCGTCGCCGTGCTGGCCCCGCGCGGCTGGCGGGTGGCCCGGTGGAGCGGGTTCGTCTACGCGGCCGGGACCGTCCTGACGTATCTGATCCCCTCGCCCGTCGGCACGAACGTCGAGCGGTTCGCGGAGCTGTTCGCGCCGGCCGTGCTGCTCGCGGTGCTGCTCGGCGCGCCGGGGCTGCACCGGCTGCGGCGCAGCGCGCTGGCCGCGGCGCTCGTCCTCTCCGTCGTCTGGGTGGGGCAGAAGACCGTCGACGATCTGGAGGTGTCGACGGCCGTGCCGGCCTGGGCGGCCGACACCCACGGCGTCGTCCATGCCCTCGGACGGCTCGGCGCCGACCGCACCCGCGTCGAGGTGGTCCCGGCCCGCAACCACCGCGAGGCCACCGCGCTGGCCCCGCACGTGAACCTGGCGCGCGGCTGGAACCGCCAGCTGGACATGGAGCGCGGCCGGCTCTTCTACGACGGCACCTTCTCGGCGACGACCTACCGGGCGTGGCTGGACCGCTGGGCCGTCGGGTTCGTCGTCCTGCCGTCGGGCAAGCCGGACGGCTACGCGGAGACCGAGGCGCGCCTGGTGAAGCAGACCCGGCCCGGGTGGCTGGAGCCGGTGTGGAACGACGCGCACTGGCGGGTGTTCCGGGTGCGCGACGCCGTACCGCTGGTGTCGGCGCCCGCCACCGTCGTACGGACCACCAGCGCGGAGGTCGACGTGCGAATACCGTCGCCCGGCTCGGTGACCGTGCGGGTCGCCTACTCGCCGTGGCTGCGCGCCGAGGGCGGCTGCCTGGAGAAGGACGGCGAGTTCACGCGGCTGACGGTGGCCGAGCCGGGCGAGTACCGGATCAGCTCGGAGTACGCCCCGCCGCCGGGACCAGCTCCTGCGTGCTGACCTCCACGGGCTTCATCAGGGTCCGGGGTCGCGGGCCCTGGAGGAGGTAGGTCAGGCCGAAGCCCGCGGCCACGACGGCCGCGCCGCCCACCGCGTCGAGGATCCAGTGGTTGCCGGTCGCCACGATTGCGGAGACCGTGAACAACGGGTGCAGCAGGCCGAGCGCCTTCATCCACCACTTGGGCGCCAGGACGGCTATGACGAGCCCGCACCACAGGGACCAGCCGAAGTGCAGCGAGGGCATCGCCGCGTACTGGTTGGTGAGCGCGGTCAGCGTGCCGTAGTCCGGCTTGGAGAAGTCCTGTACGCCGTGCACGGTGTCGATGATGCCGAGGCCCGGCATCAGACGCGGCGGGGCGAGCGGGTAGAGCCAGAAGCCGACGAGCGCTATCAGGGTGGCGAAGCCGAGTGCCGAGCGAGCCCACCGGTAGTCGGCCGGGCGGCGGGCGTACAGGACACCGAGGACGGTGAGCGGGACGACGAAGTGGAACGACTCGTAGTAGAAGTCGAAGAAGTCCCGCAGCCAGCCGACCTTCACCACGGCGTGGTTGGCCCAGTGCTCGATGTCGAGGCGCAGGAACCGCTCGATCGCGAGTATCTGGTCGCCGTGGTGCTCGGCGACGGCCCGGCCGCCCGCGTTGGTGCCGCCCGTCGCCGCGAGCCGCACCTGCTGGTAGGCGGAGTAGCCGACCCGGATCAGGAGCAGTTCGAGCAGCAGATTCGGGCGGGTCAGGACCCGGCCGAGGAAGGGGAGCAGCGGGACGCGCTTCCACCGGGTGGGTATGGGCTGCGCGTAGTCGGTGGGGATCGGCCGCCGGTAGTACTCCGAGGTGCGGGACAGGAACGGCACGACGGTGGCGGCGGCGAGCGCGGCGAGCAGCGTCACGTTGTCGCGCAGCGGGTAGAGCGCCGCCATGTTCGGCAGCATCATCTTCGCGGGCAGCGTCATGACGAGGACGACGGCGACCGGCCACATGAAGCGGTCCGAGGTCTTCCTGCCGACCCGGCCGACCACCGCGAGCAGCACCCACAGCAGCTGGTGCTGCCAGGTCGTGGGCGAGACGGCGACCGCGACACAGCCGGTGACCGCCACGGCAAGCAGCAGCTGCCCGTCCTTCGCGTAGCGCACCGCGCGGCGCAGGCCGACGGCCGCGACGGCCGCGCCTAGCAGCAGGAACAGGCCGATCTCCAGCGGGCCTGTGAGGCCGAGACGCAGCAGCGCGCCGTGCAGCGACTGGTTGGTGAGGTCGTCCGCGTCCTTGCCGAGGCCGACGCCCGCCAGGTGGTGCACCCAGTAGGTGTTCGAGTCGTGCGGCATCGCGGCCCAGGCGAGCGCGGTGAGGGCGGCGAAGGTGACGCCGGTGGACCCGGCGGCGCGGCGGCGGCCGGTGAACCACAGCAGCGGCGCGAAGAGCAGCACGGTCGGCTGGAGCGCCGCCGCGAGGCCGATCAGCACGCCGCCGGCGCGCTCCCCACGCATGGCGAAGCAGCCGAGCAGGACGAGCAGCACGGGGATGACGCTGGTCTGGCCGAGGTAGAGGGTGTTACGGACCGGCAGCGACAGCATCAGCAGGCTGACGGCGACGGGCGCGGCGAGCAACGACGTACGGCGGCTGACCGGCTGCGGCAGGGCGCGCGCCGCGACCAGGCCGAGCGCGACGACCAGGGACAGGGTGCCGAAGGTCCAGCCCCAGCCGAGGGCCTGCTCCGCGGCGCGGGTGAAGGGCTTGAGGACGAGGCCGCCGAACGGTGTGCCGGTGAACTGCGTCGAGTCGTAGAGCGAGCCCTTCACATGCAGCACGCCGTTCGGTCCGACCCAGGTCTCCAGGTCCGTCAGCCGCTCCGCCTTGGGGGTGCTGAGAACGACGGCGACCTGCCGTACCGCAAGGACGGCGGCTATCAGCCACAGCCCTATACGCAGGGCGCGCAGCCGCTCCCTCGCCGTGTCGACCGTCCCCGCCCCGAAGGCATTACCCGCTCGTCCGCCGTGCTCCACATTCGCCACGCCCCGTCGGCCCTCCCGCCCCATTCGTCCCGCGTATGCCGTGCGTCGTCCCGTGCGCCGGTTTCTGTCCGGGCCCTATGAGGCTCGCACTGCCCCCGGAGAGGGACGCAGGCAACCCCCTCTTCACCTGACGTCCTCTCGTCTTTTATCCGGATGACGATAGTGCGCGGACGGTTCGGTTCCCCCCTCGGTCCGCGACATAGATCACAGACAGGCCCGCGAAAGGGGCCTCTCGGACAGTTCGTCGCACCTGCGTACGCCGCGTTTATGCGCGGTGCGCGGTGGGTCGCGTACGGCACGTAAGGGGGGCAAGTGCCCCTATGGTCGGTTTTCGGCCCGCTTCCGGGTGGGCCGCGTCCTGCCCTCGGGTGGGGCCGTCCCGCCTCGCGGGGTGGGTCCCGTCGCGCCCGCCGGGTGGGGCGCGTCCCGCCCTCCTCGGGTGGGGCCTGCCCCGCTCTCCTCGGGGGGCCCGTCCCGCCCCCTTGGGTGGGTCAGTCGCCCCGCCCTCCTGGGTGGGGCCCGTCCCGCCCCTCAGGTGGGTCAGTCGTCCCGCCCCTCGGGTGGGGCCCGTCCCGCCCCCGCGGGTGGGTCACGTCCCTGTCCCCGACGAAAGGCATGCCCTTGCCGTCCGCCGCAGCCGCCCCCGCCGTCGCACCCGTCGTCCCCCGGCCCCGGACCCCCGCACCACCGGAGGCCTCCGTCACCGACCCCCTCCTGGTCAAGCGCGCCGTGAAGGCCGCCGCCCTGGGCAACGCGATGGAGTGGTTCGACTTCGGCGTCTACAGCTACATCGCCGTCACTCTGGGCAAGGTCTTCTTCCCGTCGGGCAACCCCACCGCCCAGCTGCTGTCCACCTTCGGCGCCTTCGCCGCGGCCTTCCTCGTCCGCCCGCTCGGCGGCATGGTCTTCGGCCCGCTCGGCGACCGCATCGGCCGTCAGAAGATCCTCGCGCTCACCATGATCATGATGGCCGCGGGCACCTTCGCGATCGGCCTGATCCCCTCGTACGCGACGATCGGTGTGGGGGCGCCGCTGCTGCTCCTGCTGGCCCGCCTGGTGCAGGGCTTCTCGACCGGCGGCGAGTACGCGGGCGCGACCACCTTCATCGCCGAGTACGCGCCCGACAAGAAGCGCGGCTTCTTCGGGAGCTGGCTGGAGTTCGGCACGCTGGCCGGATACATCGGCGGCGCGGGCCTGGTCACCCTCATGACCGCCCTGCTCTCCGACGCCGACCTGCTGTCCTGGGGCTGGCGGATCCCGTTCCTGATCGCCGGCCCGATGGGCATCATCGGCCTGTACCTGCGGATGCGCCTCGAGGAGACCCCGGCGTTCGCGGCCGAGCTGAAGAAGTCCGAGGCCGACCGCCCCAAGGTGCCGCTGCGCGAGATGATCACGGGCCAGTGGCGCGCGCTGCTCCTGTGCATGGGCCTGGTCCTGGTCTTCAACGTCACCGACTACATGCTGCTGTCGTACATGCCGAGCTACCTGACCAGCGAGCTCAAGTACGACGAGACGCACGGCCTGCTCGTCGTGCTCGGTGTGATGGCGCTGATGATGATCGTGCAGCCCTTCGCGGGCGCCCTGACCGACCGGATCGGCCGCCGCCCGGTGATCGCCGCGGGCTGTGCCGGCTTCCTCTTCCTCTCCATCCCGGCCATCCTGCTGATCCGCCAGGGCAGCCTGCTCGCGGTCGCCCTCGGCATGGGCGCGCTCGGACTGCTCCTGGTCTGCTTCACCGCCGCGATGCCCGCCGCGCTCCCCGCGCTCTTCCCGACGAAGGTCCGCTACGGCTCCCTCTCCATCGGCTTCAACATCTCCGTCTCGCTCTTCGGCGGCACGACCCCGCTGGTCGTCACCGCGCTCATCGGCGCGACCGGGAACATGATGATGCCCGCGTACTACATGATGGCCGCGGCCGTGATCGGCGGCGTGGCGGTGTGGTTCATCACGGAGTCGGCCGGCCGCCCGCTGCCGGGTTCCGCACCGTCGCTGGAGCCCGTGCCGGAGTCCTCGGCACGCTGACCTGGAACCGCAGCCTCCGTCGTGCCGTCCGAGACCCTGTCCGACGGCACGACGGAAGGGCTACGGGAGTACACGCCTGAAGGGCTCGGGCGTACGCGCCTGAAGGGCTACGGGAGTACACGCCGGAACGGCTGCGGGAGTACGGGAGCGGTCTTCCTCCCGCCGACGACACGCTCACCGCGGCGCTGCGCGACAGCGACGCGGCCGGACTGCCGCCCATCGCCGTCGCGCCGAACCAGGGCAAGCTGCTCCAGCTCCTCGCCCAGATCCAGGGCGCACGCCGCATCCTGGAGATCGGCACGCTCGGCGGCTACAGCACGATCTGGCTGGGCCGCGCGCTCCCCGCCGACGGCCGGCTGATCACCTTCGAGTACGACCCCAAGCACGCCGAGGTCGCCCGCGGCAACCTCGCCCGGGCCGGCCTCGACAAGATCGCCGAGGTGCGGGTGGGCCCCGCCCTGGAGACGCTGCCGAAGCTGGCGGAGGAGAACCCGGAGCCGTTCGACCTCGTCTTCATCGACGCGGACAAGGTGAACAACCCGCACTACGTCGAGTGGGCGATCAAGCTCACCCGCCCCGGCAGCCTGATCGTCCTCGACAACGTCGTGCGCAGCGGCCAGGTCACCGACGCGGACAGCACCGACCGGAGCGTGCGCGGCACCCGGGCCGCACTCGAACTGTTCGCCTCCCACCCGAAGTTGAGCGCGACGGCGATCCAGACGGTGGGGAGCAAGGGGTACGACGGTTTCGCGCTGGCGCGGGTGCTGGGCTGAGGGCCTGATCGGCCCTAGGCCTCGTGGTGCCTGATCGGCCCTAGGCCTCGTGATAGAAGCCCACGTTCACCGTGCGCGGGCCGGTGCGGTCCTGTATGACGAGTTCGCCGGAACTGCCCGCGGGGAGCTTGGCGGTCCCGCCGTACGGAAAGGCCTGGGCCGGCTGACCGGCCAGCGTCAGCCGTACCTCGGCGGACGGCTCCGGGTGCGAGCCGCGCAGCCAGGTGACCTGCCAGGAGCCGTCCGGACCGCACAGGAACTCCAGGTGGACCCGGGACACGAACAGCCAGTCGTCGGGGGTCGCGAGACGGCACACGGCCCGGTCCCGGCCCACCCGCAGCGTCGCACCCGGGTCGCTGGGTGCGTCGGCCATCAGCATCCCGGCCGTCGCACCCGCGTCCGCCCCGGCTACCGAGGCCATGGTGAGTTCGAGCACGCGCGCTCCTTCGTTTCGTGCCGGTCCTGGTCCGATTGTCCTTGCGCGGAGCACGGTTGGCGCGCCGCCGCCGCATGATAATTCGCCGCATCGCCCCGCCGCGCGGCCTCCGGCACAATGGACTCATGACCGAGCGCAAACCACCCGGTGTCAGCTTCGAGTCCTGGATCGACAAGCAGATCCGCGACGCGCAGGCACGCGGTGAGTTCGCGGAACTCCCCGGCGCGGGCAAGCCGTTGCCGCACATCACCGACACGGCGTACGACGAACTGTGGTGGATCAAGCAGAAGATGGCCCGCGAGGGGCTGTCCGTGCTGCCGCCGTCACTGGCGCTGCGCAAGGAGGCCGAGGACGCGCTCGCCGCGGCGTCCGTCGCGCCCTCGGAGCGGGCCGTACGCCGGATCGTCGAGGACATCAACGTCAAGATCCGCGAGATGATGTTCAAACCCCCGCCCGGCCCTCCCCTCGGCCTCAAGCCGTACGACGTCGAGGAGATCGTCCGCGCATGGGGAGAGCGTCGCGAGCGCCTGGAGGGGTAACCCGTCGAACGTGTGAGGCCGCGCCCCGGGACATGGCCCGGGGCG
>NZ_JBHVWZ010000021.1:0-148405 GCF_042881985.1 Streptomyces sp. NPDC058246
AGGAACGGACGCTTCCTTTGTACTCACCCTCTCGGGCTTTCCTCCGGGCGCTTCCCTTCGGTCTTGCGTTTCCGACTCTATCAGACCGTTTCCGGCTCCGATTTCCTCGGCGCTTTCCAGGTTTCCGCTTTCGCGTTTCCCTTTCCGGCGGTTCCGACTTTATCAGAAGCTTTGGACCGGACTGACCGGCAGCCATTTCTGAATCATTCGGGAGTGGCCTCTCCGGAAGCGATGCGTCGATCACTTCGAGAAGCAGGCAGAGACTAACTGCTACCACCGGACATGTCCAGTTCTAGGCAACTGTTCGAATCTACCTCCCCGCACGGTCCGTGTCAACGGCTCCTTTGGGGCGAAGAGGAGACTAGCAGGTCAGCGGGCGTGCACGCACATCAGGCGGCCACCGGAAGGGTGGCGCTGCGCTCGGACTCGTCGACGTCACCCGTGTCGCCGGAACGAGCCGCCCGTCCGCCCAGGACATAGACGTACGCGAGAAAGGCCAGTTCAGCCGCGATTCCGATGCCGATTCGGGCCCAGGTAGGAAGACCGGAGGGGGTGACAAAGCCTTCGATGGCGCCCGACACGAAGAGGATCAACGCCAGGCCTATCGCCATGCCCAGGGCGGCTCGGCCCTCTTCCGCGAGCGCGGTCCGACGGGAACGCGGCCCCGGGTCGATCACGGTCCAGCCCAGCCGCAGACCGGTGCCGGCGGCGACGAAGACGGCGGTCAGTTCCAGCAGACCGTGTGGCAGGACGAGGCCCAGGAAGGTGTCGAGGCGGCCGGCCGAGGACATCAGGCCGATGCCGACGCCCAGGTTGACCATGTTCTGGAAGAGGATCCAGAGGACCGGTATCCCAAGGAAGACGCCCAGGACCAGGCACATCGCGGCGGCCTGGGCGTTGTTCGTCCACACCTGGGCCGCGAAGGAGGCGGCCGGGTGGCTCGAGTAGTACGTCTCGTACTCGCCGCCGGGGCGGGTGAGGGCGCGCAGTTCGCTGGGGGCCGCGATCGAGGACTGGACCTCTGGGTGCGTACCGATCCACCACCCCAGGAGGGCCGCGATCACGATGGAGAGGAGTGCGGTGGGCACCCACCAGTGGCGCGAGCGGTAGACCGCTGCCGGGAAGCCGTGCGTCAGGAAACGCGTGACATCGCGCCAGGAGGCGCGGCGGGTACCCGTCACGGCACTGCGCGCGCGTGCCACGAGTTGGCTGAGGCGGCCGGTGAGCTGGGGATCCGGGGCGCTGGACTGGATGAGGGAGAGGTGGGTGGCCGTGCGTTGGTACAGGGCGACGAGTTCGTCGGCCTCGGCTCCGGTGAGGCGGCGCTGGCGGCGCAGCAGGGCGTCGAGGCGGTCCCACTCGGCGTGGTGGGCGGACACGAAGACGTCGAGGTCCATCGGGTTGGCTGCTCCTCGGCTGCTCGTCGCGGCTGTCAGCTTGTCGTACTGCGGCGCGATGTGCCCTCAGCTTGGCAGACTGGCCGTTCTCGGGGCAGGTCAGGGGAAGGACGGTGCGCGTGAGTGAGCTAGTGACGGGCGAGGCGGTGGCGCTGGAGCTGCGTCCCGCGAAGTTGCCGAGCCGGGCGCTGGCGGTGCTGCTCGACCTGGTCGTGGCCGTGGCCGCCTACATCGTCGTGACCATCGGTCTGGTGGTGTCGACGGCTGCCCTGGACGACGCGGCGCGGCTTGCCGTCTCGATCGCGAGCTTCGTCCTTGTGCTGGTGGGCGCGCCGATCGCGGTGGAGACGCTCAGCCACGGCCGCTCGCTCGGGAAGCTGGTGTTCGGGCTGCGGGTGGTGCGGGACGACGGTGGGCCGATCCGGTTCCGGCATGCGCTGGTGCGCGGTGCTGTGGGTGTGGTCGAGATTCTGATGACGTTCGGGATCGTCGCGTGCATCGCCTCGCTGGTTTCGGCGCGGGGGCGGCGGCTCGGTGACGTGTTCGCCGGGACTCTCGTCGTGCGGGAGCGGATCCCTGTCGGGCGTATGCCCTTCGTTCCTCCGCCGCCTCCGTGGCTGGCGGGGCGGTTCTCCGGGCTTGATCTGTCCGCCGTTCCCGACGGGTTGTGGCTGGCCATCCGTCAGTACCTGACCCGGATGCATCAGCTGGATCCGCAGGTCGGTGGGGCGATGGCGGAACGGCTCGCCGTGGATCTCGCTGCTCGTACGGGTGCTCCGGCGCCGCAGGGGGTTCCGCACGCCGCGTATCTGGCGGCGGTGGTGCAGGAGCGGCAGGCGCGGGAGGTTCGGCGAGCGGTTGGGAGTGGGACGGCGGCCGCGGGAGTGCCTGGGGCACCGGGTGTGTTCGCTGCCGGGATGCCCGGTGCGGGCCGGCCGGCCGCGCAGCTGGCGGGGGCGGCCTACGCCTATCCACCGGGTGCGGCCTCTGCCCATCCGCCGGTTGCCCCTTCCTTTCCCGGCGCTACGGGAGGGCAGGGGTCGTACCAGTCACCGCCCCCGGCCACCTACTCGGACCGCCCGGGAACAGCAGCGCAGCAGGCGCCGGCCCAGGCCGCCGCACCGCAGGACGCGGCGGTCCAGCCCGCGGCGCCCCGGGACGAGCACGTCGACCGCCCCGCGACCGGGTTCGCGCCACCCGCCTGACCAGGCTGTGGCGTACCCACGCCACGACGTCGTCAGGCGAAAGCCGACGGCGGAGATTCAAGGTCCTCGAGTTCGATGCCGGGTGCCGCGAGCACCACGTCTCCCGCGAGGTGCACGGCGTGCTGCTCCCCCGTGTCCAGCGCTGTGACCTGGTACTCGTCCACCGTGAGCGGGCCGTTGTCAGTGGCGTGTGTTTCTCTCGAGATCAAGGCCCAGGACTGGTCGAGGGTGCGCGGGGCGAGGACGGGGTCGGTGAAGGCGACAAGGCGTACGCGGGTCGCGGCGGCGGAGGGGGTGAGGCGAAGGAGACGTGCGGTGGCGACGAGGAACGCGGGGGACGTGCCGGTGAAGGCGTGGGCGCGGACGTTGCCTTCGGTGGCCTCGGTGCCGGTGGGGTCGGTGCGGACCCAGGTCACGCCGTCGAGAGCGGCACCGCGGACCTGCCAGCCGGCGGCGTGCAGTTCGAGACGGATGGGGCGGCCGAGGTCGTCGAGGGCGAGGTCGACTGAGCCCGACCGGTCGCCGGAGGGGGTGGTGAGTTGGGAGACGTAGCGCCAGCCGGAGGGGCCGGGCGCGCAGTGGAAGCGTTCTTCTGCGAGAGGAGTGTGATCGTGCGGGTCATGGAGCGAATAACGGCCGCGGGGCATGGGCGTTCAGGTCCTCATCGGGGACAGGCCCCCGCCACGGGGGCGGGGGCCTGCTGACATCCGTACGCCGAGCGGTGGTGCCGCCGCTCGGGTCGTGACGGCGGGGTGCTCGGTGCGGGTGCTTGCGGGTGCTCAGTAGCGGTAGTGGTCCGACTTGTACGGGCCCTCGACCTCTACACCGATGTACGCGGCCTGCTCGGGGCGGAGCGTCGTCAGCTTGACGCCGAGGGCGTCGAGGTGGAGGCGGGCGACCTTCTCGTCGAGGTGCTTGGGCAGCACGTAGACGTCGGTCGGGTACTCCTCGGGCTTCGTGAACAGCTCGATCTGGGCCAGGGTCTGGTCCGCGAACGAGTTGGACATCACGAAGGAGGGGTGACCGGTGGCGTTGCCCAGGTTCAGCAGGCGGCCCTCGGACAGCACGATGAGGACCTTGCCGTCGGGGAACGTCCAGGTGTGCACCTGCGGCTTGACCTCGTCCTTGACGATGCCCGGGATCTGCGCGAGGCCGGCCATGTCGATCTCGTTGTCGAAGTGGCCGATGTTGCCGACGATCGCCTGGTGCTTCATCTTGGCCATGTCGGCGGCCATGATGATGTCCTTGTTGCCGGTCGTGGTGACGAAGATGTCGGCCTTGTCGATGACCTCGTCGAGGGTCGTGACCTGGTAGCCGTCCATCGCCGCCTGCAGCGCGCAGATCGGGTCGATCTCGGTGATGATCACGCGGGCGCCCTGGCCGCGCAGGGACTCCGCGCAGCCCTTGCCCACGTCGCCGTAGCCGCAGACGACGGCGGTCTTGCCGCCGATGAGGACGTCGGTGGCGCGGTTGATGCCGTCGATCAGGGAGTGGCGGCAGCCGTACTTGTTGTCGAACTTCGACTTGGTGACGGCGTCGTTCACGTTGATCGCCGGGAACAGCAGGGTGCCGTCGCGGTGCATCTCGTAGAGGCGGTGGACGCCGGTCGTGGTCTCCTCGGTCACGCCGCGGATCTCCGAGGCGAGCTGGGTCCACTTCTGCGAGCCGTCACTGATGGTGCGGTTCAGGAGCTCGAGGACGACGCGGTGCTCGTCGGACTCGGCGGTGTCGACCGAGGGGACCTTGCCGTCCTTCTCGTACTCGACGCCCTTGTGGACGAGGAGGGTGGCGTCACCGCCGTCGTCGAGGATCATGTTCGGGCCGCCGGTGGGGCTGTTCGGCCAGGTCAGGGCCTGCTCCGTGCACCACCAGTACTCCTCCAGGGTCTCGCCCTTCCAGGCGAAGACCGGGACGCCCTGCGGGTTGTCGGGCGTGCCGTTCGGGCCGACCGCGATGGCGGCGGCGGCGTGGTCCTGGGTGGAGAAGATGTTGCAGGAGGCCCAGCGGACCTCGGCGCCGAGGGCGACCAGGGTCTCGATGAGGACGGCGGTCTGCACCGTCATGTGCAGGGAGCCGGTGACGCGGGCGCCCGCGAGGGGCTGCGCCTCGGCGTACTCCTTGCGGATCGACATCAGGCCGGGCATCTCGTGCTCGGCGAGGGTGATCTCCTTGCGGCCGAAGGTGGCCAGGGAGAGGTCGGCGACCTTGAAGTCCTGTCGGTTGTCGACAGTCGTCATGGGGAGCTGCTCCTCGGGATTGGGGCGAGGTGGACACGGCTGGTCTGCGCGGCGGCGGGCATACGCATGCCCGAGCAGGGCACGGACGTGCCCGGCACGGCACACGGGTGCCTGGTGCGCGCAGCGCAGTCCGTCGGAGGCCCTCTCTCCCTCGGCCGGTCCGCGGTGGGACCGACCGACCGCCATCAGCAGCGACGTCTGGCTCAGTCACCCAAGCTACACCGGTGGGCCCGGCCCGCCCCAGTCCGCCTCCGGACAGATGGGCTCCGGCGCGGCACCGTGTGTTCACAGGAGACCGCTAGCCTCTGCCCGCGCGGGAGGGCCGTGCGGGGAGGGGATGGGGATGCGCAAGGGGCGAGGGTTGGCTGTTACGGCTTGGGTGTTGGGGCCGTTGGGGCTGGCGATACTCATCGGCTCATTGCTGCATGTGTGGTCCGGCTATACGCGGGTCACCGTGATGAGCGAGAGCATGTCGCCCACCTACTCCGTCGGTCAGCGGCTGGTCGTGGAGCGGATGGACGGCGACAAGGTGCGCCGGGGGGATGTCGTCCTCTTCTCGGCGCCCGACAGGAACATCCGTGGAGCGGTGCTGAAGCGCGTGGTCGCCGTCGGCGGTGATCGGATCGTGTGCTGCGGTGACGGAGCGGCCGAGCGGATCACCGTGAACGGGAAGCCGCTCGTCGAGTCGTACGTGAAGGACGGCATCGCCGACGGGACGCATCGGCCGTACGACGTGACGGTGCCCGCCGGGCGGCTGTTCGTGCTGGGCGACCATCGAGTGGACTCGGTCGACTCGCGCTTCTACCAGGGCGACGGCCATCAGGGCACCGTGGCGAACGGGGTCGTCCTGGGCCGGGTGGTGGACGGCTTCGGCGGGGCGCTGGGGTGGTTCCTGGCCGCGCTGCTCGGGCTCGTCCTCGCGCTGGCCGGTGTCGGCTTCGGCATCGCCGCCATGGTCGTACGGCGGAAGGTACTGCCTCCGATGCCGCCGTGGGCCGTGCAGGTCTGAACAGACGCGCAGGTCGAACAGACGTGCGACAGAGGCCCGCCCGGACAACTCCGGGCGGGCCCCTGTCACGTACGGGAAGAGATCAGTGCGGCTGCGCCGGTCCCCCGGGTGTCGCCTCCGGGTCCGGGCCCTTCGCGGCCTCCGCCTCGCTGTAGATGTCCGGCTCCAGGTAGATCACCCGGGCGATCGGGACGGCGGTGCGGATCCGGGTCTCGGCGGCGTTGATGGCGGTCGCGACCTCGGCGGCCGTGTCGTCGTGCTGGACGGCGATCTTGGCGGCGATCAGCAGCTCCTCCGGGCCGAGGTGGAGGGTGCGCATGTGGATGATGCCGGTGACGGTCGCGCCGTCGACGATGGCGGCCTCGATCTTCTTGACCTCCTCGACGCCCGCGGCCTCGCCGAGCAGGAGGGACTTGGTCTCGGCGGCGAGGACGAGGGCGATCAGGATGAGCAGGATGCCGATGCAGAGCGTGCCGATGCCGTCCCAGATGCCGTCGCCGGTGAGCAGCGCGATGCCGACGCCGCCGAGCGCGAGGACCAGGCCGATCAGCGCGCCGAAGTCCTCCAGGAGGACGACCGGCAGCTCGGGGGCCTTGGCGCGGCGGATGAACTGCGACCAGGAGTGCGTGCCGCGCAGCTCGTTGGACTCCTTGATGGCCGTGCGGAAGGAGAAGCCCTCGGCGATGATCGCGAACACCAGGACGCCGACCGGCCAGTACCAGTGCTCGATCTCGTGCGGGTGCTTGATCTTCTCGTAGCCCTCGTAGACGGCGAACATGCCGCCGACGGAGAAGAGGACGATCGAGACGAGGAAGGCGTAGATGTAGCGCTCGCGGCCGTAGCCGAAGGGGTGCTGCGGGGTCGCCTCGCGCTGGGCCTTCTTGCCGCCGATGAGCAACAGCGCCTGGTTGCCGGAGTCGGCGAGTGAGTGGACGCCCTCGGCGAGCATCGAGGACGAGCCGCTGAAGGCGAACGCGACGAACTTCGATGCCGCGATCGCGAGGTTGGCGCCGAGTGCCGCCACGATCGCCTTGGTGCCGCCTGACGCGCTCATGTGTCCGGGGTGTCCCTTCGCCTTCGCCTCTGTCGTCGCCCGGCCTTTGCCAGGCCTTTGCGACGGGCCATTGTTGCAGCCTGGTCCGACAGCGGCGCGTCAGGCCACCCCCAGTCGCCCCGTCAGGCCACCACCGTCGCACGGAAGATCGTGCCATTTCCGGATGCTTCTGCCTTTTCGCCCGCCGGTACGAAGACCGACTCGCCGGGGGACAGCGTGTTGCCGTCCGCGCGCACGGAACCCGCCGTGCAGAGCAGGATCTGCGGGGTGTCGCGCGTGAGGTCGCGCGGGGCGGCGCCCTCCGCCAGGACGTACCGGGAGAGGCGGAACTCGTCGATGGGGGTCGCGTAGACCTCCTCTCCGTCGGGGGACGCCTCCGGGCGCAGGATGCCCGGGTCGCTCGCCTCGAAGCGGACGACGCGCAGGAGTTCGGGGACGTCGACGTGCTTGGGGGTCAGGCCGCAGCGCAGCACGTTGTCGCTGTTGGCCATGATCTCGACGCCCAGGCCGTTCAGGTACGCGTGCGGGACTCCGGCGCCCAGGAACAGGGCCTCGCCGGGCTGCAGTTGGACGTAGTTGAGCAGCATGGCGGCGATGACGCCGGGGTCGCCCGGGTAGTGGTGGGCGATGTCGGCGTACGGGGCGTAGGCGCCGCCGAGGCGGGCGCAGGCGGCCGCGGCCTCGGTGACCGTGCGGGCCATCTCGTCGGGGTCCGCGCTCAGCACCGCCGTCAGGACCTCGCGCAGCGCCGCGTCCTCCGGGTGGGCGTGCAGCAGATCGACGTAGGGCTTGAGGGAGTCGACGTCGAGGCCGGCGAGCAGTGCGGCGGCCTCGTCGGGGGTGCGGAAGCCGCAGAGTCCGTCGAACTCGGTGAGGGCGCAGATCAGTTCGGGCTTGTGGTTGGCGTCCTTGTAGTTGCGGTGCGGGGCGTCGACCGGGACGCCCCGGCGCTCCTCGTCCTCGTACCCCTCCTTCGCCTGCTCCAGGTTGGGGTGCACCTGGAGGGAGAGGGGGGCGCCGGCGGCGAGGATCTTCAGCAGGAACGGCAGCCGGGGGCCGAACTTGCCGGCGGCCGCGCGGCCGAGTTCCTTCTCGGGGTCCTCGGCGATGACCTCGTTGAGCGGACCGCGCGCGGTGCCCGAGGGCGCGCCCGGGTGGGCGCCCATCCACATCTCCGCCTGCGGTTCACCGGTCGGCTCCACGCCGAGCAGCAGCGGGATGGCGGTGGTCGAACCCCAGGCGTAGGGGCGGATCGTGTTGTCGAGGCGGTCCATACGAGTCTCTACGGTTCCTTCTGCGTACGACGCGGATCGTGCCCTCGCCCAGGAAGGCCGGCGTGCCGGATGCTCCGCGTACGAAGGTCAGGGTGTCGGAGTCATGATCGGGCCCCCGAAGCGAGGGCCAGGTAAACGGCGGCGAAATCCGTGATGGCGATCAGTTCGGCGAGGGTCTCCAACTCGGGGCCCTCCTCCGGTTCGAGCTCGCTGATCGCGGTGTCGTGGCTGAGGGCGAGTTCGCGGGCGGCGGGGGCCGCGCTGATTCCGCCGATCGGGCGGTCACGGAGCAGGACCACGCGCGCGTGCAGGGCCTGTGCCTCCTCGACGCGGTCGCGGAAGAAGTCCTCGGGGTCGGCGCCGGCGGCCAGCGCACCGGCGAGCAGCACACTGTGCGAGGCGAGCGCCTCGGGGAGTTCGGCGGTGAGCGCGGGACGCCCGGCGAGCTCGGCGAGCGCGGCGGTGAAGCGGCGGCCCGCGGGGCCCGCGGACGTGCCCTCCGTCCAGATCACCGGGAGGGCCTCGGCCAGCTCGACGGCGAGCGTCTTGGCGGGGTTGCTGTACGTCGCGATGGCCGGACCGCAGCGCTCGGCGATCTGGTCGAGGCGGTCGGCGACCTTCTGCAGCGCCTCGGGCGGGGCGGAGACCAGACCGGTGCGGTCGAGCAGGGCGAGCAGGGGGGTGAACAGCGCCCACAGCACGCCGGGGGCGGAGGCCGCGAGGGGTTCGTCGTGCTCGTACGGGGCGGTCGCCATCGGTACGAAGAGGCCGTGCGCGCCGTCCACCGCCTCGGTCAGCGGGGAGCGGGCGGGGGCCACGGCGGCGACGGTGCAGCCGCGCCGGTACGCCTGTTCGACCAGGAGTTCGAGGCCGGGTTCGGTGCCGTCGGGCGTGGTGACCAGGAGGAGGTCGACGGGGCCCGCCCAGCCGGGCAGCTCCCAGCGCAGGGCGCCCGCGGCGGGGGCGACACCGGTGGGCGTGAGCCGGGTGATCGGGCAGCTCGCTCCGGCGAGGGTGCCGAGCAGTTCGGCGACACCGGTGGCGGCCATGCCGGGGCCCGCGATCAGGACGGCGCGCGGGCGGCCGTCCGGTTTCAGTTCGGGGATGCCGGCCTCGGTGGCGTGCCGGACCGCGGTGCGCACCCGGGCGCCCGCCTCCGCGGCGCCGCGGAGCAGCGATCGCCGGTCGGCGCGGGCGAGCGCGTCCGGGTCGTCGAGCAGCGATTCGTCGAGCATGGGGTCGGGAGCCTCCGATCGCCGGGGTGTCGCCTGGGTCAGCGGTGGTCGCTTGCGCGGGGCCGCTGATTCGCCGTGTCGCCGTCGCCGGTGCGGGACGGCCGGCTGCTTGCTGTCGCTTACGCGGGCGGCGGGCCTCGTCCGTCTACGCGGGGCGGCGGGCCTCGTCGACGAGGAGTACGGGGATGCCGTCCCGGACGGGGTAGGCCAGGCCGCAGTCCGCTCCCGTGCAGACCAGCTCGCTCTCCTGCTCCTTGAGCGGGGCGTGGCAGGCCGGGCAGGCGAGGATCTCCAGGAGGCCGGCTTCGAGCGGCATGGGGTGTCCTTCCGAAACGGGTGGGTGCGGCCTGGTCAGGGTACCGCCGAGGGAGGGTGCTGGCTTGTGCGGAGTGCGGTTGCCCGGTTGCGGCGCGGACGGGTGCCCGGGTCGGGGCCGGCGTCCGGGTGGGTCCGCGAACCCGGCGCTTATGGGGTGCCGCTCGCTTGGGGACGGGTGCCCCCAGCTCGGAGGACGGTGCCCCCAGCTCGGAGGACGGGTACCGCTCGCTGGGAGGACGGCTGCCCCTCGCTCGGAGGACAGGTACCCCTCGCTCGGAGACGGCTGCCGCCCCAGCGGCACGATGGCCCACAGCTACTACTACGGCAGCCACGATTGCCCGCGGCTACGACAGCACAGGGCACCCCGACGCCGAGCCTCAGCCCCTGATGATGTCCAGGACCTCGTCGCGGATCTTCGCCATCGTCGCCTCGTCGCGGGCCTCCGCGTTCAGGCGCAGCAGCGGCTCCGTGTTGGACGGGCGGACGTTGAACCACCAGTCGTCGACGGTGACGGTCAGCCCGTCGAGCTCGTCGATGCCGACGCCCGCGCGGCTCTCGTAGGCGGCCTTGATGGCGGCGAGGCGGGCGGCCTGGTCGTCGACCGTGGAGTTGATCTCGCCGGAGCCGACATAGCGGTCGTATTCGGCGACGAGCCCGGAGAGCGGGCCGTCCTGTCCGCCGAGGGCGGCGAGGACGTGGAGGGCGGCCAGCATGCCCGTGTCGGCGTTCCAGAAGTCCCGGAAGTAGTAGTGCGCGGAGTGCTCGCCGCCGAAGATCGCTCCGGTGCGGGCCATCTCGGCCTTGATGAAGGAGTGGCCGACGCGGGTGCGGACGGGGGTGCCGCCCTTCTCCCGGACGACCTCCGGGACGGACCAGGAGGTGATCAGGTTGTGGATGACGGTGCCGCCGCCGTGCTTGGCGAGCTCGCGGGAGGCCACCAGCGCGGTGATCGCGGACGGCGAGACCGGATCGCCGTGCTCGTCGACCACGAAGCAGCGGTCGGCGTCGCCGTCGAAGGCGATGCCGAGGTCGGCGCCCTCCTCGCGCACGCGCTTTTGGAGGTCCACGATGTTCGCCGGGTCGAGCGGGTTGGCCTCGTGGTTGGGGAACGTGCCGTCCAGCTCGAAGTACATGGGGACGAGGTCCAGCGGCAGGCCGGCGAAGACGGTCGGGACCGTGTGTCCGCCCATGCCGTTGCCCGCGTCGACGACGACCTTGAGGGGGCGGATCGAGGTCAGGTCGACGAGACCGCGGAGGTACGCCGCGTAATCGTCCAACGTGTCCCGCCGCGTGATCGTTCCCGGCGTCGCGGCCGAGGCCTCCGGGGCGCCCGAGTCGAGCCAGGACTCGACGAGTTCGCGGATCTCGGAGAGGCCGGTGTCCTGGCCGACCGGGGTCGCGCCCGCCCGGCACATCTTGATGCCGTTGTACTGAGCGGGGTTGTGCGAGGCCGTGAACATGGCGCCGGGCAGGTCGAGCGCGCCCGACGCGTAGTAGAGCTGGTCCGTGGAGCACAGGCCGATTTCGGTCACGTCGACCCCGCGGGCCGCCGCACCGCGTGCGAAGGCGCGCGACAGGCCGGGCGAGGAGGGCCGCATGTCGTGCCCGATCACGATCGCGTCCGCTCCGGTCACCTGGACGAAGGCCGCCCCGAACAGCTCGGCCAGCGGCTCGTCCCACTGGTCCGGGACCACACCGCGTACGTCGTACGCCTTCACGAGCTGCGACAGATCAGCAGTCACGGCCAACCCTCCAGAAGTCCACTTCGGTCAGGTCAAACTACCCGCCCGGACCGACAGTCCGCTGTGGGGTGCCTCAGTGGACGCGCATCCGTCATCTGCGGGCCCCACGCGTGACGCCGGTGAAACGTGCCGGGTCAGGGCAGCATCCACTCGAGGACCGGCGAACTCTGCCCCACCACGATCAGGCACATGATCAGCAGCAGCCCGGCGCTCCACGGCAGCACCTTGCGCAGCAGGTCGCCCTCACGGCCCGCGAGCCCGACGGCCGCGCACGCGATGGTCAGGTTCTGCGGCGAGATCATCTTGCCGAGCACCCCACCCGAACTGTTGGCCGCGGCGAGCAGTTCGGGAGACAGTCCCGACTCCCTGGCCGCGCTCACCTGGAGAGCGCCGAACAGGGCGTTCGCCGAGGTGTCGGAACCGGAGACGGCCACGCCGAACCAGCCCAGAACGGGTGACAGGAAGGCGAGTCCCGCGCCGGCCGCCGCCACGAAGTGGCCGATCGTGGCGGCCTGTCCGGAGAGATTCATGACGTAGGCGAGGGCGAGCACAGACGTCACGGTGAGGATCGCGAATCTCAACTCGTGCACGGTCGCGGCCCATTCCCTGACCGCCACGCGCGCGTGCACCCCGAGGACGACGGCCGTGCACACCCCGGCGAGCAGCACGAGGGTGCCGCCGGTCGCCACCAGAGGCAGGGTGAAGGCATTGCCTCCGACCGGCTTGCCGTCCGGGTTCACGACATTCAGGAAGGGCCAGTCGAAGACGCGCGTCGCCTTCGCCGACCAGTCCTTCACGGCCGGGATCTGCGCGACCGAGAAGATGACGACGATCAGCGCGTACGGGGCGTAGGCGCGCACGACTTCGGAGCGCGGGTCCTCCTCGTCCAGGTCCTCACTGCGTACTCCGGTCAGGACCGCGGCCCGTACGGGCTCGGCGGCGGGCCTGCGCGCGTGCGGCACGGCGACCAGGGCGGCCGCGCCCGCCAAGGAGGCGCCGATGTCGGCGAGTTGCGCGGAGACGTAATTCGAGGCGGCGAACTGGGCGGCGGCGAAGGCGACTCCGCACACCAGGGCGGGCACCCAGGTCTCGCGCAGCCCGCGCCTGCCGTCGACCAGGCCGACGAGCAGGAGGGGCACCACGAGGGCCAGCAGCGGTGTCTGCCGGCCCACTACGGAGGCGACGGAATCCAGGGGCAGGCCGGTGACTTGGGCGAGTGTGACGACCGGTGTGCCCATCGCGCCGAACGCGACGGGCGCGGTGTTGGCGACCAGCGCGACGACCGCCGCGCGCACCGGATCGAAGCCGAGCGCGACGAGCATCACCGAGCAGATCGCGACGGGCGCGCCGAAGCCCGCGAGGGCTTCCAGGAGCGCGCCGAAGCAGAACGCGACCACGAGCGCCTGGATGCGCGGGTCGTCGGAGAGCCGCCCGAACGAGCGACGCAGGATGTCGAAGTGCCGGGTGCGGACCGTCATCCGGTACACCCACAGCGCGTTGACGACGATCCACAGGATGGGGAAGAGACCGAACAGGGCGCCCTGGGCGGCGCTGGAGAGCGTCTGGCCGACCGGCATGCCGTACGCGAGCCAGGCGACCAGAGATGCCGCGAGCAGGCCGATGAGCCCGGCCCAGTACGCCTTCATGCGGACGCCGCCCAGCAGGACCAGCACGATGACCAGGGGCAGGGCGGCGACGAAGGCGGACAGGCCGAGCGAGTGGGCGACGGGTTCCAGTTCCTGGACATACACGGGCGACTCCCCGGATTCCGTGATGCTCAAAGCGATGTCTCACGGCAAACGGAATGGTCGTGTCCGGGGCAACGCCACGTCAATGGGCGTGCACCGCCCGGTGACATGAGCGGGGCAACGCACGTCCATGGGCGTGCACCGCCCGGCGACATGGGCGTACGGGCGCACGGGGAGGAGGGGCTGCGTGAACGGGGTCCGGGAACGGCGCGCGGGGAGGTCGGGGACGCTCAGTTGTCCGGCGAGCGCAGCACCCGCAGATGGCCGCGGCGCGCGACCTCCATCGGGTCCGCCGAGCGCGCGCCGCCACCGGCCTCCGCGGCGCGCTGCTGCGGACGGGCCGCCTCGCGCACGGCGTTGGCGAGCGCTTCCAGGTCGTCGCCGCTGGGACGGGAGGGTGCCGAGGCGTCCGCGAGCCGGACGACCTCCCAGCCGCGCGGCGCGGTGAGGCGCTCGGAGTGCTCGGCGCACAGGTCGTAGCAGTGGGGTTCGGCGTAGGTGGCGAGCGGGCCGAGGACCGCGGTCGAGTCGGCGTAGACGTACGTCAGCGTCGCGACGGCGGGACGGCCGCAAGCGGTGCGCGAACAGCGACGTACAGGGCTCACGACGTTGGACGGTACCGCACTCTTGAGCGGGCCGCGACGACTCTCCCCCAGGTCACCCCACCGTGTCGTGCTGTGAGACCGCACACACACGGTTCCGAACATCCCGCCCTGACCTGGGGCGACATCGGGGTACGAGAAGCCGAACAGACCTGAATCCGGTCACCACTTGGTGCAAACCATGTCAATTGCCATGTGAGCGGCGGTCTTGGGGGATACGGAATCGAGCCCAACCTTGGCTGAAATGGTCATCGGGCGACATACGGCAGGGTCACCGGCCGTGCACGCTCGGTTCGCGGGCAGCCGCGTGGGGGCCGGGCGGCCGGACCTCGCGGGGACTACTCTTCGTCAGTGATGGACAACCCCGTACCGCCCCGCGCCGCCGCACCTGGGCCCCGCCGTCGTGACCGCCATGGCAGGGGCATGCGTGGCCCCGTCGCGCCACCCCAGGTGCCGCTCTCCGCGAGCCGTGCCGAGGTGTTCGCGGACCTGGTGCAGGACTCCGTGGAGCGACTGGAGCGGCGCTGGCCGCAGCTCGCCGACATCGACTTCCTCGTCCTCGAGGTGCCCCGTCTGGAGCGCTCCGGCGACGCCTGGAGCGACGAGGCGGTGCCCCTGGGCGGCACGATTCCGGCCCGGGAGGGCCGCCCCGCGCGCGTGGTCGTCTACCGCCGCCCGGTGGAGATCCGCACCAAGGGCCGCGACGAGCGCGCGGCCCTGGTGCACGAGGTCGTCGTGGAGCAGGTCGCGGAGCTGCTGGGGCTGACTCCCGAGACGGTGGATCCGCGGTACGGCGAGGACTGACGCCGACGACCACGGGGCCCCCACCAGGGGCCCAGTGGTTCGCCGCGGGCCATGCGCTACTTCAACAGCACCGAAAGGTCCTGCTGGGCCTTCGGCACCGCCACCGTTCCGCGGTCGTCCGGGAGGGTCTGGACCGTGAAGCCGGGAACGCCCTCATGGGTGACGGCGAGCGTCCGGGAGGCGTAGACGGGGCCTCCGGAGACGGGCTCGACCGTGAGCGCGTACGTCCCCTTGAGACCGCTCGGGACGGGCGCCTCGACGTTCTGCGTCGTGCCGCCCTTGATCGTGAACGTCTTCGTCACGGCCGTGCCGCCCTCGCTGCCCGCCGACGCGGTGACCTTGACCTGGGCGGTACGGCCGGGGGCGGCCAGGGCGAGCGTGGAGCCCTTGGCGCTGTTGTCGGCGACCGTCGCGCGCGTGCCGACCGGCTGGGTGGCCGGGATGAACGCGGTCTCCTGCTTGTCGCCCTTGCCGCGCACGACCCGCAGGGCGGCGACGATCGGCACCGACGTGCCGGTGGGCGTGAGCACCAGGGAGCCCGCTTCGCCCCGCGTGACGTCACCGAGGTCGATCGCCGAGGTCATGCCGGCCTTCACATGCAGCGTCTCGTTGCCCGCGGGAGTGATCGGTCCCGAGGGTGAGGCGAGGCGCACCTTGACGTCGGCGTCGGTGTCGCCGGGCACGAAGGCGACCAGCCGCACGGAGGTGGCGTCCTTCGGGATGCCCGGCAGGACGAGGCTGCCCGCGGGGTCGGCGGCGGCGGCCAGCCAGTCGCCGCCGAGCTTGTCGTCCAGGGCCTGCACGGCGGCCCCGACACGGCCGCTGCGAACCGTCACGTGCACGGTCAGGTCGGCCTGCGGCGCGTCGGTGAGCGTGTTCAGCAGGATCGGCTCACTGGAGTGCGGCTGGACCGTGATCCCGTCGCCCACCGTGGACTTGAGGGTGCCGTCCTTGCCGTACAGCTCGATGTCGACGACGGCGGCGGAGTCGTCGGGGTTGGTCAGGTGCACGTAATCGGTGCGGTCGGCGGCGGTGCTGGCGCCGGGGAACCAGAACTCGGTGTCCGGGGCGGTGCAGTTGGTGCCGAGCAGACCGCGCCCGGTGCCCGCGGGGACCTCCGTGGTCTCCTGAACGGTCCAGCCCGGCGCGAACTTGCCCTGGGCGGTGCCCACCAGGGCGGGCGCATCGGCACCCGAGCTGTCGCCGGTGGCCGGCTTGCCGGGCTCCTTGGGCGTCACGACCGGCTTGGCCGCGCTCTTGCCGCTCTTCTTGCCGCCGCTCGCGCCCGCCGACTCCTCGGCCGCCGCCTGGAGTTCGGCCTTGCCGCTGTCGCTCGTGCCCTGGGAGACGGGCGTGAAGGACGTGTACGCGGTGTCCGCGATGTCGGAGGTGCTCGGCTGCGGGCAGAGCAGGCTGGTGCGCTCCACGGGCAGCTGGGCGGCTGTCTTGGCGGTGTTGTCGCTGGAGGCGGCCGGCGCCGAGAGCACGGCGAATCCGGTGACGGCGGCGAGCGCGGTCGCGCCGGCGATCAGGGACAGGGTGGTGCGGTTCACTGCTGGCTCCCGTCGGGGCGCTCACTGTCGGTGCCGTGCGGCGGCTGCGGAGGCATGGGGGGCTGCGCCGGGTCGTACGCCGGGTCGTAGCCCTGGCCGGTCGCGTCGTAGCCCTGGCCCGCCGGGTCGTAGCCCTGGCCGTACGTCTGGTCGTACGACGTCGTGCCCCCGTAGGCGTACGGGTCGTACTGGCCGGTCTGGTAGGGGTCCGCCTGGTACGGCTGCTCGTAGGTGCCCGCTGGGTACTGCTGACCGCCCTGGTACTGCTCGCCGCCGTAGGTGCCGTACTCGGCGCCCGCGTAACTCGCCGTGTCCCACTCGCCGTATGCCTGCTGCTGCGGGACGGCGGCGGGGGCGGCCGGGAAATCCTCCTCCGGAGAAGGCACGGCGTCCCCCTCCTCGGCGGGCTGCGCGGCCTCCGCCTCGGCCTCGGCCTGGGCGCGCAGGCGGCGCGCGCGACGGCCGTCGCCCGTGACGTCCTGAGCGGGCATGGCCTGCTCCTCGGGGAGATCGTCGTCGACGTCCCGGCGCCGCCCGGGCAGGGCGAGCACCACGAGGACGACGGCGAGCGCGCCCTGTGCCCACAGCCAGGCGGTGTGGCCGATGGGAGCGTCGAAGGTGACGTCCAGCCTGCCGCCGCTCGTGGGCAGTTCGAAGCCCTGCGCCCAGCCGTCGACCGTGGTGCGGGTGAGCGGCTTTCCTTCCAGAGTGGCCGTCCAGCCCGCGTTGGCCGTGTCGGCCAGGCGCAGCACGCGGCCGTCGGGTCCGGTGGGGATGGTGGTGTGCACCTCGACGGGTCCGGCGGCGATGGACAACGGGTCGCCGGATTTGGGAACGATCGCGGCGCGCGAGACTTGCCGGTCGATGCGCCACAGGGCGCTGCCGTCCTGCTGGCTGAGCCGGGTCAGGCCCGGGGTGGCGTCCAGGACGCGGCTCACTTCGCGCGGCGCGCCCTTGCGGACGAGGACGTAGCGCACGGCGAAGCCGCCGAGTTCGTCGGCCTGGTCGGCGCCGGAGCCGGCCACGAGGTTGGCGACGACCTTGTCGAGCCTCTTGTTCGCGCCGTCCGCCGCGGCCAGTTCGGCGTCGCCGAGGCGGGCTCCGGAGCCGCGCACGAGGGTGTATCCGACCTTGGCGGCGGAGCGGCTGTCGAGGAGGAGGGTGCGGGCCTGGTCGCGGGTGCCGCTCTCCTCGGCGACGAACGCGGGCACCTGCACCGGGTCGCGGCGCTCCAAGGGCCCGTCGGCGCCGCGGATGATCCATCCGGCGGCGACGAGCAGCGGCCCGGCCGCGCAGGCGAAGGCGATGAGCGCGGCCACCGGCTGGCGCCAGCCGAAGCTCTGCTCGGCCACGCGCGCGCGTGCCCCGTCGGCACCCATCGCGGCGGCGGCGAGCAGCCCCAGACCGTAGACGAGGGTGGCGGGACCCGCCCACGTCGAGCTGTTCGACAGCACGGCGAAGACGAGCGCCACCAGGGCGACGGCCCAGGCCGTCCAGATCCCCGCCTGGCGCTGCGTGCGCATCAGGGCGGCCAGCGCGGCCAGCACAATGCCGAACAGCATCAGGCCGCTGACGGTTCCGGGACCGCCGGGGCTGGCGCCGAGCAGGTCGAGCGCGGAGGCGGTGCTGTCGCCGTACTCCAGACCGGCTTCCTTGAAGAAGCCGAACGGGAGCAGCGTCAGCGACCAGGGGGCGAGGATCAGCAGCGGGGTGCCGAGCTGGGCCAGGAAACGCAGCCCGTAGGCAGTGATCTCGGTCCGGCGCACGGCGAGGAGGGCGATGCCGAGGACCAGCGCGATGGGCCACACGATCGGGGTGAACGCCGTGGTGAACGTCAGCAGCAGGGCGTACGCCCAGGTGGCACGCCAGCTGCCGCGCGCCCCGGAGGAGTGCGTCAGGCCGCTCGCGGCCATGCCCGCGCGCGCGGTGAGCGGCAGCAGGATCGCGAGGACGGCGGTGCCGATCCGGCCGCCCGCGAGCGCGCCGGTGGCGGCGGGCAGGAAGGCGTACGCGACGGACGACCAGGCACGCAGCAGGCGCGACTCGACCAGGGGCCGCGAGGCGAAGTACGCGGCGAAGCCGGCCAGCGGCACAGAGGCCACCAGGAGCACCGTGACCGCGAGCCCGGTCGACCCGAGGAGCAGCGAGGCGAGCAGCGCGACGAGCGCGAGGTAGGGCGGCGCGGACTGGGTGCCGCCCGCGCCCACGGGATGCCAGCCGTCGAGATAGCGCGACCACAGCTCGGAGGAGTCGGCGGGCGCGGGCAGCAGCGCGCCACCCGCGAGCGCTCCGCCGCCGAGGAGTTGACGGCAGGCCAGCAGCGAGACGAACAGCAGCACCAGGAAGAGCATCGGCCCGGGGTTGCGGGCGACGCGCTTGAGCCGGGCGAACTGCTCGATCTCCAGGAAGTCGGCGTCGTCGCCGCCCGGTCCGGACTCGACCGCGCCGCCGTGCCGTCCGGCGCCGGTGGTGGCCTCGGCGTCGGAGCGGCCCACGAGGTCGCCCGCGAGCTGTTCGAAGGTGGCCCGCACGGTCGCGCCGGGCGGCGGGAACAAGGCCCGCAGCTCGCCCTTGTCGACCTGCGGCCGGCCGCGCCTGCGCCGCCCGGCGATGATCCGCTCGGGGCGCAGCAGGGTGCCCAGCAGACCGCGGATCTCGTCGACGGCCTGGCCGGGGACCTTGCCGACCAGATACGCGACGGTACGCAGCAGGGTGCCGACGACCAGCCGGATCAGGATCCAGGGCAGCTGTGCCGTGCGGGCGTTGACGAGGAGGGTGTAGACGGCGCCCGCCTTGTCGACCTTGTGCGGGGACGCGGAGGTGCGGCCCACGCAGTCGACGGTGCGGCGCTCGCGGGAGGCCGCCTCGGCATGACGTACGACCGCTTCGGGGGCGACGAGGACGCGGTGTCCTGCGGCCTGGGCGCGCCAGCACAGGTCGACGTCGTCACGCATCAGGGGCAGCCGGCGGTCGAAGCCGCCGAGTTCCTCGAAGACGTCGCGCCGGATCAGCATGCCGGCGGTGGAGACGGAGAGCACGGGGTGGACGTGGTCGTGCTGGCCCTGGTCCTGCTCGCGGCGGTCCAGGCCCGTCCAGCGGCGGCCGGAGTTGGCGATGGTGACGCCGACTTCGAGGAGCTGACGGCGGTCGTACCAGCCGCGGAGCTTGGGGCCGACTACGGCGACTTCCTTGCCGAGCTCCCGCTCGTTCTCCACGACTCGCAGCATCTGGGCCAGGGCGTCCGGCTCGGGGGCGCTGTCGTCGTGCAGCAGCCACAGCCACTGCTCGGGCTCGCCGTGCGGGAGGTCCGGCATGTCGTACGCGTCGTCGCGCCAGGTGCGGGTGACGGGGTCCCAGCCGCTGGGGCGCTTGAGGTAGGGCAGGTCGTCCGGGGTGAGCACGGCGGCGCCGCGGTTGGCCTCTTCGACGGCCTGGCCGAAGCCGGTGCGGCGGGCGAGATGCAGCACGCGGTCGGCGCCGAGCGCGTCGGTGAGCAGCTGGGCGGAGGCGTCCGCGCTGCCGGTGTCGGCCGCCACCGCGTTCTGCACGGGGCGTTCCTGGCCGAGCAGCCCGGCGAGCGCCTCGGGGAGCCAGCGGGCGCCGTCGTGGGAGACGAGCACCGCGGTCACCACGTGGCGTGGAAACTCGGGCGGGTTGGCCGGGTCGAACGGCGCGGTGGCAGCGGCGTCGTGACGGGCTGCCGAATGGCTGTGCACGGACATCGAGGTACGGGCCCCGGTTCGATGGACTGCGGTGGACGTCTGTGCCCGGCGAGGACAGCGGGACGTCTCGGACGAGGGCCCACACTAACGGCTGGGCAACACAGCGGCCCGCCGCCTGTGGATAACCCACCTGCGACGGGCCGTTCGTCACGTAAGAATGTGCGCCGTTCGGTCAGCGGCGGGCACGGGCGCGTACGACTTGTTTCGGGCGGCCGACTTTTTCGGGCCTCTTCGGGCGACGCCCGTTCCTCAGACGGCCGCCTTCTTCAGCCGACGGCGCTCGCGCTCGGACAGACCGCCCCAGATGCCGAAGCGCTCGTCGTTGGCGAGCGCGTATTCGAGGCACTCGGAGCGGACCTCACAGGCGAGGCAGACCTTCTTGGCCTCGCGGGTGGAGCCGCCCTTCTCGGGGAAGAAGGACTCGGGGTCGGTCTGGGCGCACAGCGCGCGCTCCTGCCAGCCGAGTTCCTCGTCCGCGTCGTCGACCAGCAGTTGCTGCACCAGCTCGGTCATGTGCGCCCCTCGTCTGTCTTTCGCGTCCCCGTGATGCTGCCGTTAACCGTTTTCGGCTGAACGACACGAGTGAAATTACAAGTGTGCCGATCCGGGCCAGTCAAGCCGAGATCTGCTATTGAGCCCCTTATTCACTCTGCGGAACCAAGGCTATGCGGAAAGTGTTCAAATCGGCATAAACCATGACAGCCTCTGGGGCCCAGGCCGGACCCCCGACCCCGTACAGGGAAGGACGCCCGGGAGTTCGATCTCGTTCCGAACGTTCTCGGCACGAACATCGAAGCGAGCCGGATCACATAGGGATCACGGGATCGCAGTGAGGTTTGTGCGCCCGGTTGTGCGCCATGTGTCCGGGGCGACTCCTGAACAAACCTTTCGCCTGCCAGATGAACCGGATGAGGTGAAACATCTCCCATATACCGGACATGAAGTTGACAGTAGGGGTGTGAACCGCTGTGCTTGTGGGCATGCTCGCGAACTTGGCACTCACCTCGACCCGCTCCGCCGGGTCCGACGGTGCTGCGCGCGCTCGCTGTAGCTGTTGTTGCTGTTCCAGCTGTTGAGCCGTACCGCGCTCCGGCTGCCTCGCCGCCACTGAGGCGAATTCCCGCCCCCCTCACAGGGCGACCGCCCGCACCAGGGCATCCTCCCCGTCCGCGACCCGGACGGAAATGGTCAGCGACACCCCAGCACTCTTCCGCCGAGGAACCACCGCATCCATGAACAGCGACAGCGACCTCCAGATCGCCGGCGACATCCTCGAAGTACCGCACCTCCTCCAGCCGCCGCGCGAGCACCCCGCCACCGTGGCCGACTTCGTCGGCCTCGCCCGCTCCATCGCCGCCGACCGCTCCCAGTGGGAGCACCTCGTCCAGTACGACGCGACCTCGCGCTGGTACCACCGGCTGAGCACCGGCCCCGGCTACGAGGTGTGGCTCCTGTCCTGGGTGCCCGGGCAGGGCAGCGGGCTGCACGATCACGGCCGTTCCTCCGGCGTACTGACCGTCCTCGAGGGCGCGTTGAGGGAGCGCACCGAACGCGGCACGCGCGCGTTGGGCGCGGGCGCACAACGGGTCTTCGCGCCGGGGTACGTCCACGAGGTCGTCAACGACTCCCTCGAACCGGCCGTCAGCCTGCACGTCTACTACCCAGGTCTTACCGAGATGCCGATGCACGCGGCCCAGTGCGCCGCGGCCGCCGTCACCGCCTGAGGACCGCCGCCGTCACCGCCTGAGGACCGCCGCCGTCACTGCCGGAGAAACGCCCGTCACCGCCTGAGACGGCCCGAGGTCTCGAACCGCCTGACGCGTTGTCGTACCCGCCTGCCAGACTGAACCCCATGCGCATTGTGGTTCTGGCAGGCGGTATCGGTGGTGCCCGGTTCCTGCGTGGTCTCCAGCGGGCCGTGCCGGACGCGGACATCACGGTCATCGGCAACACCGGCGACGACATCCACCTCTTCGGGCTGAAGGTCTGCCCGGACCTCGACACGGTGATGTACACGCTCGGCGGCGGCATCAACGAGGACCAGGGCTGGGGTCGGGCCGACGAGACCTTCCATCTGAAGGAGGAGCTCGCGGCGTACGGCGTCGGACCCGAGTGGTTCGGGCTCGGCGACCGCGACTTCGCGACGCACATCGTGCGGACGCAGATGCTCGGCGCGGGCTATCCGCTCAGCGCCGTCACCGAGGCGCTGTGCGACCGGTGGAAGCCGGGCGTCCGGCTCATCCCCATGTCCGACGACCGCGTCGAGACGCATGTCGCCGTCGAGATGGACGGCGAGCGCAAGGCCGTGCACTTCCAGGAGTACTGGGTGCGGCTGCGGGCCTCCGTGCCGGCCGAGGCCGTCGTGCCGGTCGGCGCCGAGCAGGCCAAGCCCGCACCCGGGGTGCTCGAAGCGATCGCCGAGGCGGACGTCGTACTCTTTCCGCCGTCCAACCCCGTCGTGTCGATCGGCACGATCCTCGCCGTCCCCGGCATCCGCGAGGCCATCGCCGACGCCGGCGTGCCCGTGGTCGGCCTCTCCCCCATCGTCGGGGACGCGCCCGTGCGCGGCATGGCCGACAAGGTGCTGGCCGCGGTGGGCGTCGAGGCCACGGCCGCGGCGGTCGCCGAGCACTACGGCTCGGGACTCCTCGACGGCTGGCTCGTCGACACCGTGGACGCGTCCGCCGTCGAGCGGGTGGAGACGGCCGGCATCCGGTGCCGGGCCGTGCCGCTGATGATGTCCGACCTCGACGCGACGGCGCAGATGGCGCGCGAGGCACTCGCACTGGCGGAGGAGGTACGGACGCCTTGACCAGAGGAGCGCACCCGGAGGAGGGGGCGGTGGGCGGCGCGCCCGGCTCTCCCGGCTACCGGGTCTGGGCGCCTGCCGGGCTTCCCGAGATTCGCGAGGGGGACGATCTCGCGAAGGTCATCGCCGCGGCCGAGCCCGGCCTGGTCGACGGGGATGTCCTTCTCGTCACCTCGAAGATCGTGTCCAAGGCGGAAGGGCGGATCGTCGAGGCCGTCGACCGTGAGGCCGCCATCGACGCCGAGACCGTACGGGTCGTGGCACGGCGCGGGCCGCTGCGGATCGTCGAGAACCAGCAGGGGCTGGTGATGGCCGCCGCCGGGGTCGACGCCTCCAACACCCCCGCCGGGACCGTGCTGTTGCTGCCCGAGGACCCCGACGCGTCCGCGCGGGCGATCCGGAGCGGGCTGCGCGACACGCTCGGCGTGGACGTCGGCGTCGTCATCACCGACACCTTCGGGCGGCCGTGGCGCACCGGGCTCACCGATGTCGCCATCGGCGCCGCGGGCATCCACGTACTCGACGATCTGCGCGGCGGCACGGACGCGTACGGCAATCCGCTGAGCGCCACCGTCGTCGCGACCGCCGACGAACTCGCCTCCGCCGGTGACCTCGTCAAGGGCAAGGCCTCCGGGCTGCCCGTCGCCGTCGTGCGCGGGCTGCCGCACGTGGTGGCCGAGGGCGACGGCGACGGGGCGCGGGCGATCGTGCGCGGCGCGCACGACGACATGTTCCGGCTGGGCACCTCGGAGGCCGTACGGGAGGCGGTGACCCAGCGGCGTACCGTACGGGCCTTCACCGACGAGCCCGTCGACCCTGGTGCCGTGCGGCGTGCGGTCGCCGCGGCGGTGACCGCACCTGCGCCCCACCACACCACCCCCTGGCGGTTCGTCCTCCTGGAGTCCGCGGAGTCGCGGACCCGCCTGCTCGACGCCATGCGGGACGCGTGGATCGCGGACCTGCGGCGGGACGGGAAGAGCGAGGAGTCCATCGCCAAGCGCGTGCGACGGGGCGACGTGCTGCGCAACGCGCCCTACCTCGTGGTGCCGTGTCTGGTCATGGACGGCTCGCATACGTACGGAGACGCACGCCGGGACGGGGCCGAGCGCGAGATGTTCGTGGTCGCCGCCGGGGCGGGCGTGCAGAACTTCCTGGTCGCGCTGGCCGGGGAGCGGCTCGGATCCGCGTGGGTGTCGTCGACGATGTTCTGCCGGGACGTCGTACGGGAAGTGCTGGAGCTGCCGGAGGCGTGGGACCCGCTGGGAGCCGTGGCGGTGGGGCACGCCGCGGAGCAGCCGCGGGCTCGGCCCGAGCGGGACGCGGGGGCGTTCATCGAAGTGCGCTGAGGTGATCGCCAAGGTGCGGCCGGGCGTGGACGAAGGTGCGCCGAGGTGATCACCGAAGCGCTCAGACATGGACGAGGTGCGCTGAGGTGATCACCAAGGTGCGCCCGGGCGTGGACTGAGGTGCGCCGAGGTGATCACGGAGATGCGCTCAGGCATGGAACGAGGTGCGCTGAGGTGA
The DNA here is from genome assembly GCF_042881985.1 of Streptomyces sp. NPDC058246. Taxonomy (NCBI): domain Bacteria; kingdom Bacillati; phylum Actinomycetota; class Actinomycetes; order Kitasatosporales; family Streptomycetaceae; genus Streptomyces; species Streptomyces sp. NPDC058246. The sequence goes on from NZ_JBHVWZ010000021.1 coordinate 24,234, forward strand.
TCGCCGAGATGCTCGGGGGCGTTGTTCGAGGTGCGGTCGGGCGTCCGGTGCCTGCGGCGCGTCCTGAGCGCCTACCCTCGTAAGGCATCCCGAGCACCCCACCCCCAGGACCTCACTCAGGATTTCATCGCGAGCGCCCCTGGGAACTTACCTAGGACCTCATTCGTGGCTGGACGTTTCGCTCCCCGGCCGACGCGTACGACGGTGCGCGGCGGGCACGTCGTGGTGCCCGGAGGGGTGCCTCGGCAGGCGAGCGCGGCCGGGCGCACTCGCACCTGGACACCTGCCTGGCCGCTCGATCTCGGGCTGGTGCTCGGGCCGCTGCGGCGGGGGCCCGGCGACCCGACGTTCCGGGCGACGCCCGACGGGGCCGTCTGGCGGGCCAGCCGTACGCCTGCCGGGCCCGGCACGCTACGGGTCGCACTGCGGGGCGGGGTGGTCCAGGGCGAGGCGTGGGGGCCGGGGGCCGAATGGCTGCTCCATCAACTGCCCGAACTGCTCGGGTCGGCCGACGATCCCGACGCCTTCGAACCCCGGCACCGGCTGGTCGCTCTCGCCCGGCATCGACGGCCGGGGCTGCGGCTGACGCGTACCGGGCTCGTCATGGAGTCGCTGATTCCGTCCGTGCTGGAGCAGAAGGTCACCGCCGATGAGGCCTATCGGGCGTGGCGTCTGCTCGTACGGAAATTCGGGGAGCCGGCGCCCGGGCCCGCGCCGGAGCGGATGTCCGTCATGCCCGCGCCGCGGACATGGGCGTTGATCCCGTCCTGGGAGTGGCATCGGGCCGGGGTCGACAACAAGCGGGCCGCCACGATTCTTCGGGCCGTGCGGGTCGCCGCGCGGCTCGAGGAAGCGACGGCGTTCGATCCCGTACGGGCTCAGGCTCGGCTCGAAGTGGTGTCCGGGATCGGGCCTTGGACCTCGGCCGAGGTGGTGCAGCGGAGTCACGGGGCGGCGGACTCCGTGACCGTGGGGGACCTTCATCTGCCCGGCATCGTGGGGTACGCGCTGGCCGGTGACCGGGACGCGGACGACTCCGTCATGCTGGAGCTGCTGGAGCCCTATGCGGGGCAGCGGCATCGGGCGGCTCGGCTGATTCTGTTGTCGGGGCGTACGCCGCCGCGGCGGGTGCCGCGTATGCCTCGGGGGGACATCGGGCAGCTGTAGGTGGGGCGGCGGGGCTGCTCGTGCTGAGGTGCAGGGGCGGCGGGGCTGCTCGTGCTGAGGTGCCGGCTGATTTCGGCCCTCGCCGCCCCTGCCCGTCCCGTATCCGGGGGGCTGCCGCCCACCCCAGACTCCTGGCCCCCTGCCCCCAGACCTCCCGCTCCCCTTCGACCCTGGACGGCCTCGTCCTCGATCGCCGTACGGGCTGAAGCGCGCACGGGAAACGGCTGCCGCCGGCCCGGCCTACTGGTCCGAAGTGAAGCGGATCGCCGCGGCCGGGATCCGGGCGTCGCACCAGACGCGTACGCCCTCGCGGAGTTCGTTGTCGGGGCCGATGACCGCGCCGTCGCCGATGACCGTTCCGGTGAGGACGGTGCGTTCGCCGATGCGGGAGCGGGCGCCGATGAGGGAGTCGGTGATGACGGCGCCGGGCTCCACGACGGCTCCGGAGAGGACGGTGCTGCCGGTGACGCGGGCGCCCTCGCCGATGACCGCGCCGTCGCCGACCACCGTGCCGCCGGTGAGCTTGGCGTCGGGGGCGACCGTGGCCGTGGGCAGGATCAGGCGGTCGCCGCAGCGGCCGGGGACGGCCGGGGAGGGGGCGCGGCCCAGGACGAGGTCCGCGGAGCCGCGGACGAAGGCCTGGGGGGTGCCCAGGTCCAGCCAGTAGGTCGAGTCCACCATGCCCTGGAGGTGGGCTCCGGTGGCCAGGAGGTCGGGGAAGGTCTCGCGTTCCACCGAGACCGGGCGGCCCTCGGGAATCGTGTCGATGACCGAGCGGCGGAAGACGTACGCCCCCGCGTTGATCTGGTCGGTGACGATCTCCTCGGGGGTCTGGGGCTTCTCCAGGAAGGCCGTGACACGGCCTGTGGCGTCCGTGGGGACCAGCCCGTACGCCCTGGGGTCCTCGACCCGGGTGAGGTGGAGGGAGACGTCCGCGCCCGTGTTCTCGTGGGTCGTCACCAGCGCCCGGATGTCCAGGCCCGTCAGGATGTCGCCGTTGAAGATCAACACCGGGTCGCCGGGGCCCGAGTGGAGGCGCGAGGCCACGTTGCGGATGGCGCCGCCGGTGCCCAGGGGCTCCTCCTCGGTGACGTACTCGAGGTGGAGGCCCAGCGAGGAACCGTCGCCGAAGTACGGCTCGAAGACCTCGGCCAGGTAGGAGGTCGCCAGGACGATGTGCTCGACACCCGCCGCTCTCGCCCGCGCCAGCTGGTGCGTGAGGAAGGGGACGCCGGCCGCCGGGACCATGGGCTTGGGGGTGTGCACCGTGAGGGGGCGCAGCCGGGTGCCTCTGCCGCCGACCAGGAGGATCGCTTCTGTCACCTGTCGTCTCTGCTTCCTGCCGGGACCGGCCGATCTATGGTTCGGCGGGCCAGTGTATGCAGACCGTTCCGGGGCGCCTTCGATGGCCGTGCGGTGTCCTTCGACGGGCCTCGATCGACGTCAGGTGATCCCCTCGCCTCCGGTCGCCGCCGGTAGGCGTGTGCCGCTACCTGCCCTGGTAGCGGGCCGCCTCCTTACGGGCCGTGCCGAGCTTGCCGTACAGGAGCCTTCCTGGGCACTCCGTGGCGAACCCGTCCCGATGGCCGGAGATCACGTTCAGTCGTACGTTCTTGCCTTTTCGGTAGAGATTGCCACCGCCGGACTTCAGGTATGTCTTGCCGCGCGGATTGGCGCCGTAGAGACCGAGCTTCCATGCCGAGAGCCGCGCGATGGCTTTCAGCGCGGCACTGGACGGCTTCGTGTTGTTGTAGCTGCCGAGGACGGCGATCCCCATGCTGTTCGAGTTGAAACCGAGGGTGTGGGCACCCATGACGGGCTTCGCCACGCCCCCGGCGCGGCCTTCGTAGATGTTTCCGCACTTGTCGACGAGGAAGTTGTAGCCGATGTCGCGCCAGCCGCTGCTCACCACGTGGTAGCGGTAGATACTGCGGATGACCGAAGGGGATTGGGAGCAGCTGTAGTTGTTGCCCGACCCGGTGTGGTGCACGAAGGCCGCCTTGACCTTCTTCGTGTAGATGAAGCCGCGCTCGCGCAGCTTCTCGTTCGCGCCCCAGCCGCGGCGCGTGATGATGCGCGGGCGTGCGCCGATGTACGGCTTGACGCGCTCTGTGCCCGGGCGCGCGGCGAGGAACGCGCGCTCTGTCTCCTGCTGGGACAGCGCGGGGATCTCCAGGGCGCCCAGGGGCGCGAGATCGGTGTTGGCGGCGGACGCGACGGCGGTCTCGGAAGGGAGCGCGTCGGCGCGCGAGTTGTCCGCGGGGGCGCCCGACGGGTCCCCCGCGCCCTGGGCGCTCATTGATACGCCCGCGCGTGCGCCTCCCACTGGCGCGTGGAGGGGCGCTCGGCCGACTGACGCGTGGACGGGCGCTCGGCCCACCGGCGCGTGGACGGGCGCTCGGCCCACCGGCGCGTGGAGGGGCGCTCGGCCGACCTGCGCGCCCGAGCGCGGGGGCGCCGCGCCGGGGTCGACACCCGCGCGCGGGGGCGCCGCCGCGGGAGCAACACTCGCGCGCGGGGGGTCCGCGCCGGGATCGACCAGTTCCAGGTGGAGCCCCCTGGGGAGCGGGGAGTCGCCCGGGACCGTCACCCGTTCCTCTCCCTCCGCTCCGCCGGCTCCCTCGGACTCGGCCGCTTCCTCGGCCTGGACGCGCACCTCGACGCCGTCCGAGCTGCCCACCCACAGTGGGGCAGTTGAGCCGCGCACCCGGCGCGATGCCCCCTCCGGGGTGTCCGGGTCGGCCGCGTGCTCGCGGTTGTGTGTCTCGATGTCCTGCCAGCCGGACCAGTGATGGTTGCCGACCGCGCGGGTACGGACCTGGACGCGGCCGTGCAGTTCGCTGGCCGGGTTGTCCCAGACCACGCCGACCAGGGAGAAAGGCCGTACGCCGCGTCGGGTGAGCCCCTGTTCGGGGGCGGCGGAGCCGAGGGCGCGGTCAGCGCCGAGCGGGACGAGCGGCAGGGACTGGGTGCTGCCGGGGACGGCGGGCTCGGACGTGACCGCCGGTGGCCCGGCCTGTGCCGGGGCGGGCAGGGCGAGCGGAAGGGCCAGTGCGGCCGCGCAGGTGACGCCGATCGAGGAAGCAAGGAATCCACGCATGCCCCCGATCGTGGACATAGTCATACATATCTGTCCATCGGGGAATTGACGGACCGTCGGGCGCGCTCGTCCGAACCGGTGGCGCACCACAGGCCCGGCCGGACCGCCGCGCACGCCGCCCCGCGTACGCTTACGCGCGTGAACGCCACCGACCGCACCCCCGCCGACCTGCTGCGATCCGCGCTCGCCGCGGACCCCGCGCGCCCCCTGGTGACCTTCTACGACGACGCCACGGGCGAACGCGTCGAATTGTCCGTGGCCACCTTCGCCAATTGGGTGGCCAAGACCGCCAATCTGCTCCAGGGCGAGCTGTCCGCCGAGCCCGGCGAGCGGGTCGCGCTGCTGCTGCCCGCGCATTGGCAGACGGCGGTGTGGCTGCTCGCGTGCTCCTCGGTGGGCGTCGTCGCGGATGTCGGGGGCGACCCGGCCGCGGCGGACCACGTCGTCGCCGGGCCCGGTGCCTTCGAGGCCGGGCTCGCCTGCTCCGGCGAGCGCGTCGCCCTCTCGCTCGCACCGCTCGGCCGGCGCTTCCCGACCCCGCCCGCCGGGTACGCCGACTACGCCGTCGAGGTACCGAGCCAGGGCGACCGCTTCGTGCCGTACGCGCCCGTGGACCCGGAGGAGCCCGCGCTGATCGTCGCCGGGGCCGAGTACACGAGCGCGGAGGTCGTCGAGCGGGCCCGTGCGGAGGCGCCCTCGCTGGATCTGACGGGGCCAGGGTCGCGGATCCTGTCGGCGCTTCCCTACGACACGTGGGAGGGGCTGAGCGCCGGTCTGTACGCGCCGCTCGCGGCCGGGGGTTCCGTGGTGCTCTGCCGGCACCTGGACCAGCTCGGCGAGGACGCGCTCGCCAAGCGGATCGAGAGCGAGCGGGTCACGGCGACGGCTCGCTGACGCTTGTCCGATGGGCCAGGGTCACGGCGACGGCTCGCTGACCCTCGCGACGGGGCGGCGGTGACGGCGGGGCCTGTCTCCGGACGCCGGACGGTGGCCGGCCCCGCACCTTGCGGCCTTCCGGACTTCCGGCACGGGGACGCTCCATGTCACCGTCACCCCCCTCCGCGGCGCGGGCCGTGCTGCGGGCCCGGGCCCGGGGCGTGCTGCGGGCACGGGGCCGCGTCCGGGGCCATGTCCGGGCCCGGAGCCGTTCCGTGGTGCGGTCCGCCGTCCTTGGGGGCGCCGCTCCCGCCCGGCCGACAGCTCCCTCCGGGGCCCGGGCCCTCCCGGCGGCCCCCGGAGGCCCCTCGAAGCCGGCCGCCCCTCGCCGGCCGCGTCCCCCATTCGGCCCATCAGCGCCCACCCCCGGCCCCCGCCCCGGGCCATGGTCGTAAGAGCACCGCGCACCACCACCGCGCACCACCCGTCCGAACCGAGCACCCCCGTCCGTACGCGCACGAGCCACCCGTCCCAACCGCGCACCACCCCCGGGCCGTACGTACACGCACCACCCCCGGGCCGTACGTTCACGCACCACCGTCCGCACGCCCCACGCCCGCACGCCCGCCGCCTCACACCCCCACGCCCGCCCCGTAGGCCACACGCCCACACGCCCGCACGCCGTCTCGTACGCCATGAGGGGTGAACCCACTCGTGACCGACACCGCAGGCACGCCCTCCGGACGCCCGGAGGGGCCGGGGCTGGGAGCGTCGCCCACCGGGTCCGGGCTCATACGTCGGCGGCGGCGCTGGCTGTGCTGTACGGCGATCGGTGTCGCCGCGGTGGTGCTCGGCGCCGTCGGGGTCGGCTGGGCGGCCTACGAGAAGCTGAACGCGAACATCACGTCGGACAGCGACGCCGCCGCGGAGCTCGCCCGGTACGAGAAGGAGCGGCCCACCGCGCTGGTGCGCGACGCGCAGAACATCCTGATGATCGGATCGGACTCGCGTTCGGGGGACGGGAACCAGCAGTACGGCCGGGACTCCGGGACCGAGCGGTCCGACACCACGATCCTGCTGCATCTCGCCGCGGACCGGCACAGCGCGACCGCCGTCTCGCTGCCCCGCGATCTGATGGTGGACATGCCGAGCTGCCGGCGGCCGGACGGCAGCCGCACCGAGCCGATGTTCACGATGTTCAACTCGGCCTTCGAGGTGGGTGGTTCGGCCTGCACGATCCGGACCGTCGAGAAGCTCACGAACATCCGGGTCGACCACCACATGGTCGTCGACTTCCACGGGTTCAAGGACATGGTCGACGCGGTGGACGGCGTCGAGGTGTGCCTGAAGGAACCCATCGACGACAAGGACGCCAAGCTGAAGCTGCCCGCGGGCAAGGTGACGCTCGACGGCGAGCAGGCGCTCGGCTACGTCCGCGCCCGCAAGAGCATCGGCGACGGCAGCGACACCGACCGGATGGACCGCCAGCAGCGGTTCCTCGGCGCGCTCGTCAACAAGGTGCAGAGCAACGACGTCCTGCTCAACCCGACGAAGCTCTATCCGGTCCTCGACGCGGCCACCTCGTCGCTCACCACGGACCCGGATCTGGCGAGCCTGCGCGGGCTGTACGACCTGGTGCGCGGTATGCGCGACATCCCCACAGAACATGTGCAGTTCCTGACGGTGCCGCGGACGTCGTACGCGTACAACGCCAATCGCGACCAGCTCGTGGAGCCCGCGGCGGCGCGACTCTTCGCACGGCTGCGCGCGGACGCACCGGTGGCGGTCTCGAAGGACCTTCCGGAGGATGCCGCCTCGGAGAGCGCCGATGCCGACCATGCCGACCGTGCCAACGGCTCGTACGGCCCGTCCCCCTCGTCCGGCGCGTCCAGGCCGTCCAGCCCGTCCCGCTCGTCCGGCCCGTCCGGCGCGTCCGGCGCGTCCGGCGCGTCCGGCGCGTCCGGCGCGTCCGGCTACGAAGAGGAGTCGTACGGCGACGGGAAGTCGGCGCGAAAAGGGCCCGGAACACCGCCCGGCGTCCCCGAACCCACGCCGACTTTTCGGGGGAACACGGCGGCCGAGGACGCCTGCGGGTAAAGCCCGCACCAAGGCGGGGAACAGCTGCGCTAAGAAGTCTCTGAGAAATAGGGCGGATTGCCCAGTTGTAGGGACGTGGAATTTGTCACCGCCGTCGCTCGACGCTGAACTGGGCGGATAGTGTGAGCGATCCGGTGCACCCGGCCACGAGGTCCGTCCTGGGGGTCGCGCACTGCTGACCGAGACCCGAGCGCCTTCAGAGGGGGGAAAGGCGCCGCGTGGCCCCGACGGAGGATTCAGACAACCGTGGACGCGCAAGGCCGTGGGCGGGCGGACAACATCGACCCCGCAGACCAGTGGGTGCTCAACCCGAACACCGGCGAATACGAACTGCGACTGACCCCTTCCGCACCGCAGTCGGGGGTGCCCAGGCCGCGCAGAGCTCCCGGTGCGCCCGGGGGATCACGTTCGGCGCCGGGCCGGGACCGTAAGGCTCCCGGCACCACCAACGTGCCGGGGCCGCGCCGACGCCGTGCGGAACCGCCGGAGCCGGTTCCCGGGCGACGGCGGGGCCGTACGAAGCCGAAGAAGTCGAAGGCGAAGAAGATACTGCTGTGGACCGGCGGCAGCATGGCCTTCGTGCTGGTCGCCGTCTCGGCCGCCGGCTACGCCTACCTCAAGCACCTTGAGGGCAACGTCAATACGACGGACATCGGCAGCGCGGGCAAGAGCGGTTTCAGCAAGGACGATGCCTTCAACATCCTGATCATCGGTACGGACAAACGCACCGGCAAGGGCAACGAGGGCTACGGCGACAAGAACAGCGTCGGGCACGCCGACACCAACATCCTGCTGCACGTCTCCAAGGACCGTACGAACGCGACCGCGATGAGCATTCCACGCGACCTGATCGTCGACATCCCGGACTGCCCGACCGTCCAGGCCGACGGCAGCGAGAAGGTCATCGCGGGTACGCAGAACGTCCGCTTCAACACGAGCCTCGGGCAGGACGGCCGGGACCCGGGCTGCACCATGCTCACGGTCAAGGAAGTCACCGGCATCACACCGGACCACTTCATGATGGTCGACTTCAACGCGGTGAAGACGCTGACGTCCGCGGTGGGCGGCGTCGACGTGTGTCTCGCCAAGGACGTCAACGACCCCGACTCGCACCTCAAGCTCTCCAAGGGCAAGCACACGATCGAGGGTGAGCAGGCGCTGGCCTTCGTGCGCACCCGGCACAGCTTCGGCAACCAGGGCGACCTCGACCGCATCAAGGTGCAGCAGCAGTTCCTGGGCTCCCTGATGCGCAAGATGAGCTCCGGCGACACCCTGTCCAGTCCCACCAAGCTGATCAAGCTGGCCGAGGCCGCCACCAAGGCGCTGACCGTGGACAAGGGGATAGGGAAGGTCAGCACGCTCAAGGACATCGCCCTGGAGCTGAAGAAGGTGCCGACGAAGAACATCACCTTCACCACGGTGCCCGTCATCGACAACCCCGCCGAGAAGGTCCACGCGACGGTCGTCGTCAACCCGACGACGGCCCCCCAGGTCTTCGACGCGATCAAGAACGACGTCTCCTTCACCGACGTGAAGCAGAAGGAGAAGAAGGAGAAGGCGGCGGTGGCCGCCCGCCTCAAGGGTTCCCGTTCCGCCGCCGCCGACATCCGCGTCGACATCTACAACGGCGGCGCCGCGGCCGGCTCCGCACAGGAAACTCTTAACTGGCTGCAGAATGATGAGGGCGTGCTCAAGTCCAGCCAGCTCGGAAACGCCGGCGAAACACTCAGTAAGACGACCCTGGAGTACTCTCCCGACCAGGCCGATCAAGCGCGCAAACTGGCGGACCTCATGGGGCTGTCCGCTTCTGCGATGAAGCCTGGCAAGAGCGAGAAGAACTCACAGGGTCTGCCGGCGATCGTGCTGACCCTGGGCAAGGACTTCAAGGGCGCCGGGGTGTCGATGACCACTCCGACGAAGGCGCCGGACGTCGAGAAGTCCACAGCGGACAAGTCGGTGTGCGCCAGCTGATGACCTAACGGGTCCGTCACGCGTCTAACAGGACGCGAGAGGTGTCGGCAGGACGCAGGGAGCGTCCGGCCGGACACGGGACGGGCCCGTTTGTCAGGCGCAGGGTGGGGAGGGGCAGGGAGATGGCGCAGAGCGGTGTGCGTGGGGAGGGAGCACGACCACGCGTCCGGCGAGCCGGCGGTGCCGGTGGAACCGGTGGGGCAGGTGAACTGGGCTGGGACGACAGTTTGTACGACCGACACGGTGATCCCGTTCATCGGGTGGCCGACGGTTCGGCCCGGACGGCCGACGGCGACGGCGTGCGGACAGCTGATGGCAGTGGCGTCCGTACAGCCGATGACGGCAGTGGCGTCCATACTGCCGACGGCAAGGGCACGCATGCGGCCGATGGCAAGGGCACACGTGCGGCCGACGACACGATGCCCCTCAAGCCGCAGGGCCACGGCCGGCGCGGCGGTGGCGGAGGGCGCCGGCACGGGGGCGGGGGGCGCCCGCGCCGCAGACGCCGCATCCTGCGCTGGTCGGCGACGGTCCTGGCGGTCCTGATACTCGGCACCGCCGGTGCCGGTTATCTCTACTACCAGCACCTGAACGCCAACATCAAAAGGAAGGACCTGAACATCGGCGACGCGAAGGACCGCGCCGCCAAGTCCCAGCCGAACGCGGCGGGTCAGACCCCGCTGAACATCCTGCTGATCGGTTCGGACGCGCGGAACAATGCGGAGAACCAGAAGCTCGGCGGCGCCAAGGACACCTTCAACACCGCTCCCCGCGCGGACGTCCAGATGCTGCTGCACCTCTCGGCGGACCGCAGCAACATGTCGGTGGTCAGCATGCCGCGCGACACGCTGGTGGACATCCCCAAGTGCACGGACCCCGAAAGCGGCAAGGTCTACGCGGCGAGCACGTCGACCATCACGAACGACTCACTGGGCCGCGGCGGCCCCGGCTGCACGGTGGCGACCTGGGAGAAGCTGACCGGCATCCACATCGACCACTTCATGATGATCGACTTCGCGGGTGTGGTGTCGATGGCGGACGCCATCGGCGGCGTACCGGTCTGTGTGGACGCCAACATCTACTCCAAGTCCTCCGACGGACACGGCTCGGGCCTGAAGCTGAAGAAGGGCACCACCTCCATCAAGGGCGTGCAGGCCCTGGAGTGGCTGCGGACGCGGTACGGCTTCGAGGACAACACGGACATAGCCCGGGCCAAGGCCCAGCACCAGTACATGAACGCGATGGTCCGCCAGCTGCGCGAGAACGCCACGCTGAGCAACCCGGGCAAGCTCCAGAACCTCGCCGAGACGGCCACCAACGCCCTGACGGTCGACGACGGCCTCGGCGTGGCGCAGCTGTACGACCTGAGCAAGCAGCTCAAGAAGGTGCCCACCAAGCGCATCACCATGACGACGATGCCGTGGCAGTACATGTCGCCCACCAGCGGCAGGGTGGTGCCCACGCCGGGTGACTCGGCGCAGCTGTTCCGGCTCGTCCGCGAGGACATCGCCCTGGACGGCAAGGACAAGAAGAAGTCCACCGCGGCCAAGACGTCCTCGGACCCGGCCGCGGCCGACGACAAGATCGGCGTGATCGTGCAGAACGGCACGCGGACCTCCACGCTCGCCCCGGTCAGCGGGCGGGCGAGCACGGTGACCCAGCTGCTCGTCGGCAAGGGCTTCACCCAGGCGAAGGCCGACACGACGACGGCGACCGCCCAGGACACCACGGTGATCCGCTACCCGAGCGCGGACCTCGAAGGCGACGCCCAGCGGGTCGCCAAGGCGCTCGGCATTCCGACGTCCTCGGTGGAGAAGTCGACGGACGTCTCCGGGATCACGCTGGTCGTCGGCGCCGACTGGCGCTCGGGCAGCAAGTACACCGCAGCCAAGGACGACAACTCGACTCCCGAGTCGGCGCAGGTCATCAACGGCTCGGACAAGTCGCAGTGCATGCACGTGAATCCGGCCTACACCTGGTAGCCGTACCGCCGGACGCCCGTACGGATGAGCTGGGCCCCTCTCGAAGTCGAGAGGGGCCCAACTCATCTGTACGGAGGCTCAGTTGGCGCTGAGCACCGCCGGACGCCGGGACGCGATGACCTTCCTCGCCAGCGCCTTGGGGCTGGTGAGGAAGCCGAAGCCCCAGGACATGTGCATGGTCGCGAGGGCGACGGGGATCTGGAGGCGCGCCTTCAAGGGCAGCCCCTTGCCGGCGGGCAGCGAGCCGAGCGCGATGGCCGCCAGGTAGCCGCCGGGGACCAGGAAGCCCCAGGGTGTCAGCGCCGCGCCCACGACCAGGCCGGCCGCGATCGCGCAGACCGCGGTCGGCGGGGCGAGGTACCGCAGGTTGATGGAGCCCTCGTGATAGCGGGCGACGACGTGCCGCCACCGCCCGTAGTCCTTGTACTGCTTGGCGAGCGCCCTGACGGAGGGACGCGGCCGGTACGACACCCGCAGCTCGGGCGAGAACCAGATGAGCCCGCCCGCCTCGCGGATCCGGAAGTTCAGCTCCCAGTCCTGCGCGCGGATGAACTCCTCGTTGTAGCCGCCCTGCTGCTCCAGGGCCTCACGCCGGAAGACACCGAGGTACACGGTCTCGGCGGGCGCGGCCTCGCCGCCCGTGTGGAAGGCCGCGTTGCCGACGCCGATCTTCGAGGTCATGGCGGCGGCGACCGCGTGCTCCCAGTCGTTCTCGCCCTCGGCGTGCATGATGCCGCCGACGTTCTGCGCGCCGGTTTCCTCCAGGAGGCGTACGGCGGTCGCGATGTAGTTCGGCGAGAGCATGCCGTGTCCGTCGACGCGGACGACGACGGGGTGCCGGGACGCCTTGATCGCGGCGTTCAGCGCGGCGGGGGTGCGCCCCGTCGGGTTCGGCACGGTGTGGACCCTCGGGTCCTCCCGTACGAGCTCGGCGGCGATCTCGTCCGTCCGGTCCGTGGAGGGACCGATGGCGATCACGACCTCCATCTCGCCGTCGTACTGCTGCGCCAGGATCGCTTGGACGGCCCCGCGCAGATGCCGCTCCTCGTTGAGGACGGGCATGATCACAGAAACGGCGGGGGGCCGCACGTCAGACTTCTCGCTCATCGGACGTCACGTTACCGCGAATGGGGGACACGGGCGCGCGCCGCCCGGCCTAAGGCCCGGGCAGCAGATCGTATGGGCCTACGGTGCTCACGGATCCCCACGTCCGGCATCGCGCAACGCAGCCCATCCCCGCCCAGCCTCGCGGAACGCATCCCACGCCCAGCCTCGCGGAGGTGTCCCCCCCTTGTCCACGCCGCCCCGCTCCCCCGCCCGCCCGCAGCGCCACCCGCAGCCGTCCCGTTCCCGGCGACCACCCGTACGGCCGCCCGTACGGCGCAAGAAGCCGCGCTGGGCCATGCGGATGGTGACCACCCTCTCCGTGGTGGTCCTCGCCTCGGCGGGCATCGGGCACGCGGTGGTCACCAGCCTGGACGCGGACATCGCCCGGGTCGACCCCTTCAAGGACATGAAGAACCGCCCCGAGGCGGGCCACGGCATGAACGTGCTGCTGGTCGGCACCGACGGCCGGGACAAGGTCACGGAGGCGGAGCGGCGCACGTACCGGCTGGGCGGCGCGCCCTGCCACTGCACCGACACGATCATGATCGTGCACATCTCGGAGGACCGGGAGCGGGCCAGCATCGTCAGCCTGCCGCGCGACTCGTACGCCGAGACACCGGCGCACACCGACGAGACCACCGGCGAGCGGCACGGCCCGCATCCCGTCAAGCTCAACGCGGCGTACGCCGAGGGCGGCCCGAACCTGACCGTGCGCACCGTCGAGAGCATGACGCACGTCAAGATCGACCACTATCTGGAGGTCGACTTCACCAGCTTCATGAAGACGGTGGACGTGCTCGGCGGGGTGCGGGTCTGCACCGCGCAGCCGCTGAAGGACCGGTACACCGGACTCGACCTGACGGCCGGGACGCACGCCCTGAACGGCGGGCAGGCCCTGCAGTACGTCCGCTCGCGGCACGTCGACGGGGCCTCCGACCTCGGCCGGATGCAACGCCAGCAGAAGTTCCTGGCGGCGCTCGTCTCGCAGGCGACCTCGTCCGGGGTGCTGATGAACCCGATGAAGTTCCGCGACGTGACGCGGGCCGTGCTCGGCTCCGTCCGCGCGGACCAGGGCTTCGGCACGGACGAGCTGCTGGACCTGGGCCGGGCGATGCGGAACTTCTCCCCCTCCTCCTCCGAGTTCACCACCGTGCCGATCGGGCAGATGGGGTACGAGGTGAAGGGCATCGGTTCGACGCTGAAGTGGGACCCGGTCAAGTCCGAGCGGCTCTTCCAGGCGCTGCGGGACGACAAGCCGCTGACGGTGCGCAAGGCGCCCCGGGCCGAGGCCGTACGTGTCGACGTGGCCCCGCAGCAGATCCAGGTGCAGGTCGAGAACGGGACGACCACGGCGGGCCTCGGCAAGCGGGTGGACGGCGCGCTCGCCGCCACCGGGTTCCGTACGACGCAGCGGCCGACCAGCGCGGTGGACCGCACCGTCCGGCGCACCGTCATCTCGTACGACCCCCGCTGGGACCGCTCGGCGAAGTCCCTCGCCGCCGCGCTGCCCGGCGCCGAGCTGCGCGCGGTCACGAAGCTGGGGCCGGTACTGAAGGTGACCGCGGGGACGGACTTCAAGCAGGTCACGCGGGTACGGGCGGATGATCCGGGTCAGGGGGAGGTCGGGGTGGTGACCGGGGATCAGGTGGTGTGCCCGTAGCTCTGTGGTGGCCGCCGGTCGTCTAGTCGTCGAGGCCTTCCGCCGCGCGCTTCTCGCGGAGTTCCATGATGGCGCGGCGGCGGGCCAGGCGGTGGGTGCGGCGGATCTGGGCCTCCTGGTAGCGGCGCTCGTCGCGCTCGGTCTCCGGGATTACCGGGGGGACCCGGCGGGGCTTCCCGTCGGCGTCGACGGCGGCGAAGACGAGGTAGGCCGAGCCGACCTGCTGGGGTGGGGTGGACTCGTTCCACCGCTCGGCGAGGACCCGGACGCCGACTTCCATGGAGGTACGTCCGGTCCAGTTCACCTGAGCCTTCACATGGACGAGGTCGCCTACGCGAATGGGTTCCAGAAAGGCCATCTCGTCCATGGAGGCGGTGACGGCGGGCCCGCCGGAGTGCCGTCCGGCCACCGCACCCGCCGCGTCGTCGACGAGTTTCATGATCACTCCACCGTGCACCGTGCCCAGAAGGTTGGTGTCGTTGTGGCTCATGATGTGGCTGAGGGTGGTCCGGGACGCGGAGGTCGGCTTGCCCGGAATATCGGATTCCGGGTTGGGGGCCTGGTCTGTCATGGCCTCCACCTTATGCCGGGGGCACACAAGGCTTGCTTTGCATCAGCTCTGCAACAGGCGTGACCCAGATCTCCCCACTCTCTTGTAAGCCACACAGTGGTGCCCTGCACACTGGTCGGCATGAACGATTGGCCCGACGGGTGGTCCGACAACAATCGCGGCAACCGCAGCAACGGCGGCAACCGCTACGGACGCGGCAGCGCAGGCGCACAGCCTGAGGGCGCCCGCGTGATGCGGCAGGTCCGGCGTGGCCCGGGCACGCCCGCTCCGGGCCCGGCCGCCCAGCCGTACGGCGGGGTGCCCCAGCAGCCGACGTACGTCGACGGGCAGGGATACGACGACGGATACGGCAGCGGCGGCGACGGCTACGACTCGGACTACAACACGGGCCAGGTCTACGGGGCGCCGGGCGGACCCGGCGGTCCGCAGGGCCCCGGCGGCACCGCCACGCGCGGCCCGCGCCCCGCGCCGAACTGGCGGCGGCGGATCAAGTGGACCGCGCTCACGCTGGTCACGGTGCTGGTCGTGGTCTCCGTCGGCACGTACTTCTGGGCCGACTCCAAGCTCCACCGTGACGTGGATCTCTCCAAGGTCATCGACCGGCCCGAGGCGGGCAAGGGCACGAACTATCTGATCGTCGGTTCCGACAGCCGCGCCGGCATGTCCGCCGAAGAGAAGAAGAAGCTGCACACCGGGTCCGCCGAGGGCAAGCGCACGGACTCGATGATGATCCTGCACACCGGCAGCAACGGCTCCACGCTGATATCGCTGCCGCGTGACTCGAACGTGACGATCCCGACGTTCCGCGGCTCCGAATCCGGCAAGATCAAGGGCCCGCTGGGTACGAACAAGTTGAACGCGGCATACGCGTTCGACGGCCCTCAGCTTCTCGTCCGGACGGTCGAGTACAACACCGGCCTGCACATCGACCACTACGTGGAGATCGGCTTCGCCGGGTTCGCGAACATCGTCGACGCGGTCGGCGGCGTCGAGATGAACCTCGACAAGGGCTTCAAGGACAAGTACTCGGGCGCGGACTTCAAGGCCGGCAAGCAGACCCTCAACGGCGAGCAGGCCCTCGCCTTCGTCCGCACCCGCCACGCCTTCGCGGCGTCGGACCTGGAGCGCACGAAGAACCAGCAGAAGTTCCTGTCGGCCCTGGCCCACCAGGTCGCGACCCCCGGGACCGTCCTGAACCCCTTCAAGCTGTACCCGACCATGAGCGCGGGCCTCGACAGTCTCACCGTCGACAAGGACATGAGCCTGTGGGACCTGGGGGACATGTTCTGGGCCATGAAGGGCGTCACGGGCGGCGACGGCAAGTCCATGAACATGCCGATCTCCGGCTCCACCAACGGCAACCTCGTCTGGGACAAGACCAAGGTGAAGGAACTGGTCACGGAGCTTAAGAACGACGACAAGGTGACCGTGAGCGGCAACTGACGCCCCTGCCACCTCTTGGAACACGACGCAGCCCCCGGAAGAGTTCCCGGGGGCTGAGTCATGCCGAGCGCTCGGCGGGGCGAGCCGGCTCAGCCTCGGGGAGAGGTCACATGCGGGCGCCCGCCATCGCGCGGCACATTTCCGCGCAGCGGCGACAGGACTCGGCGCAGCGCATCATCTGCTTGTCGTCCGGCATGGACATACACGCCTCGGCGCACATGTCGCACGCCTTGGCGCACAGGGCGCACATCTCGGCCGCCATGGGCGACCTGCGCATCAACATGTCGGCGCACATGCGGGTCATCTCGGAGCAGTCCATGAGCGCGCGCATGATCTGCATCTGGGCCTGGCCGCCCATCTGCATGCAGGAGCTCATGGTCTCCTCGCACATGGTGTGGCAGGACATGCACGCCTGGACGCAGTCCTGCATCTCCTTGGTCATCGCGGTCATGGTTCCGGGCTGGGTCATGGTTCCTCCTCGGGGTGGCGGGGCCCGGGTCGGGCCCCGTGTGCCTGCCCCTCCGTGGTACGCCCGTCAGCCGCCCCGCGCCATCGAGCAGACGTGAACAATCCGCTACATATGCCTCACCGCCAAGGCGACAGAAGGACCGAAATCCCTCCTCGCGATCCGACCCTGATACTCCGATCGGTTAATCGGTTAAGGCGCGGCGCGCCCCGGGGTGCCGGCGGGTGCCCTGGGGAGTGCCCCAGGGAGTGACCCGGCGGAGGCGGGTGTCAGGGTGTTTCCCATGACGCTCTCCCCGCACCCGCCATCCGGCAGACCGCCCTTCGACGCGGTGCTCTGCGACATCGACAACGTGATCCGGATCTACGACCCGACCCCCGTGACCGCGCTGGAACGCGCCGCCGGACTGACCGAGGGCACCGTCATGAAGGTGGCCTTCGCCCCGGAGACGGTTCTGCCACTGCTGGTCGGCCGGATCACCCCGGGCGAGTGGGCGGAGTCGGTCGCGCGCAGCCTGACCGGGGCGGTGTCCCAGGCGGCGGCCCGGGAGCTCGGCACGGCGCTCGCCCGCTCCCCCTTCCGGGCCGACGAGACGGTCGTGGCCCTGCTGCGCGGGGCCCGCGCGCGGAGCATCCGCCTGGTCCTCGTCTCCAACGCTTCCGTCCAACTGGAGGAGGACTTGGAGGTGTTGGAGCTGGCGGACCTCGCCGACGACGTCGTCAGCAGCGCGCGGGTCGGAATCGCCAAGCCCGACCCGCGCATCTTCGAGATCGCCGTCGAACGGGCCGGCGTACCCGCCGAGCGGTGCCTGTTCGTGGACGACACCCCGGAGAACGTGGAGGCGGCGGCCGCGCTCGGCATGCGAGCGGTCCACTACCGCGAACCGGAGGACCTGCGGCGCGCGCTGAGCGGCCTGTGACCGCGCCCGCCGACCGGTATGGCTGCGCCCTGGGTCAGCCACCGCGCGGCCGACAACGAGGGGTTCGACGCCGAGCGGGCGGGTGGGCAGGAACGGGTGGGCAGGAACGGGTGGGCAGGAACGGGTGGGCAGGAACGGGTGGGCAGGAACGGGTGGGCAGGAAGGAGAGGGGCACTCCGGAGAGTGCCCCTCATGTGGTCTGCCCCGCTGGGAGTTACGGGAGGTTGCGGGCCATCACGATCCGCTGGACCTGGTTCGTGCCTTCATAAATCTGGGTGATCTTGGCGTCGCGCATCATGCGTTCGACCGGGTAGTCGCGGGTGTAGCCGTAGCCGCCGAGGAGCTGGACGGCGTCCGTGGTGACCTCCATGGCGACGTCCGAGGCGAAGCACTTGGCGGCGGCGCCCTGGAAGGTGAGGTCGGCGTCGCCGCGCTCGGACTTGGCGGCCGCGGCGTAGGTGAGCTGGCGGGCGGCCTCGATCTTCATGGCCATGTCGGCGAGCATGAACTGGATGCCCTGGAAGTCGGCGATCGGCTTGCCGAACTGCTTGCGCTCCTGGACATAGCCCTTGGCGTAGTCGAGGGCGCCCTGAGCGATGCCGAGGGCCTGGGCCGCGATGGTGATGCGGGTGTGGTCCAGGGTCTTCATCGCGGTGGCGAAGCCGGTGCCCTCCTCGCCGATCATGCGGTCGGCCGGGATGCGGACGTTGTCCAGGTAGACCTCGCGGGTCGGCGAGCCCTTGATGCCGAGCTTCTTCTCCGGAGCGCCGAAGGAGACCCCGGGATCGGACTTCTCGACGACGAAGGCGGAAATGCCCTTCGAGCGCTTCGACGGGTCGGTCACCGCCATCACCGTGTAGTAGTCGGACTCGCCGGCGTTGGTGATCCAGCGCTTCACGCCGTTCAGGACGTAGGAGTCGCCGTCGCGGACGGCCTTCGTCTTCATGCCCGCCGCGTCCGAGCCCGCGTCCGGCTCGGAGAGGCAGTACGAGAACATCGCGTCGCCCTTGGCCAGCGGGGCCAGATACTTCTTCTTCAGGTCCTCGGAGCCCGAGAGGATCACGGGGAGCGAGCCCAGCTTGTTCACCGCCGGGATCAGCGAGGAGGACGCGCAGACCCGCGCCACCTCCTCGATCACGATCACGGTGGCCAGCGCGTCGGCGCCCGCGCCGCCGTACGTCTCCGGTACGTGCACCGCGTGCAGGTCGGAGGAGACCAGGGCGTCCAGGGCCTCACGGGGGAAACGGGCTTCCTCGTCCACGACTGCGGCGTACGGCGCGATCTTCGCCTCGGCCAGCGAACGGATCGCGTCCCGGAGCATGTCGTGCTCCTCGGACGGGCGGTACAGGTCGAAATCAGCCGATCCGGCCAAGGTCTCTCACGCTCCAAGGATGCTGTGATGGTGACGCTAACTACCGTTAAGTAACCCAAATTTTAGGGGCCCGCCCACGGGAGTGATACGTGAGCTTGGCGACAGAGGGAAAGGGCTGGGGAAAGGACAGGTGGAAATGCGGCGGAAAGACGCCGGAGATCTGCCCGGTGAGGGCCTCCCGTACGCCCCGACTATGCTCGGGCACCGCACCCACGGCCGTAAACCCCAGGAGCACCCCATGGCCCTCAAGATCACCGTGATCGGCACCGGCTACCTCGGCGCCACCCACGCCGCCGCCATGGCCGAGCTCGGCTTCGAGGTGCTGGGGCTCGATGTCGTCCCGGAAAAGATCGACATGCTCCGGCGGGGCGAAGTACCGATGTACGAGCCCGGTCTCGAGGAGCTGCTGCGCAAGCACGTGGCCGGGATCGAGGGCTCCACCGGGCGGCTGCGCTTCACCATGGACTGGGCCGAGGTCGGGGAATTCGGCGACATCCACTTCGTCTGCGTGAATACGCCGCAGAAGCACGGTGAGTACGCGTGCGACATGTCGTACGTCGACACGGCCTTCGAGTCGCTCGCGCCGCATCTGAACGGCCCCGCTCTCGTCGTCGGCAAGTCCACCGTGCCCGTCGGCTCCGCGGATCGGCTGGCCGCCCGGCTCGCCGAGCTCGCGCCCGCCGGTGAGGACGCCGAGCTGGCCTGGAACCCGGAGTTCCTGCGCGAGGGTTTGGCCGTGAACGACACGCTGCACCCCGACCGGATCGTGGTGGGCGTGCGCAGCGAGCGCGCCGAGAAGCTGCTGCGTGAGGTGTACACGACGCCGGTGTCCGAGGGCTCGCCCTTCGTCGTGACCGACTTCCCGACCGCCGAGCTGGTGAAGACCTCCGCGAACTCCTTCCTGGCCACCAAGATCTCCTTCATCAACGCGATGGCCGAGGTGTGCGAGGCCGCCGGTGGCGATGTGGCCAAGCTGGCCGAGGCCATCGGGCACGACGACCGGATCGGCAAGAAGTTCCTGCGGGCCGGCATCGGCTTCGGTGGCGGGTGTCTGCCCAAGGACATTCGCGCCTTCATGGCCCGTGCCGGTGAGCTGGGTGCCGACCAGGCGCTCACCTTCCTGCGCGAGATCGACTCCATCAACATGCGCCAGCGCGGGCAGATGGTGGAGCTGGCCCGGGAGGCGCTCGGCGGGGGTTCCTTCCTCGGCAAGCGGGTCGCCGTGCTCGGTGCGACCTTCAAGCCGGACTCGGACGACGTCCGCGACTCGCCCGCGCTGAACGTCGCCGGGCAGATCCACCTCCAGGGCGGCCAGGTCACCGTCTACGACCCGAAGGGCATGGCGAACGCGCGGCGGCTCTTCCCGACCCTCGGATACGCCGACTCCGCCGTCGAGGCCGTGCGCGGCGCCGACGTAGTCCTGCATCTGACGGAGTGGCGCGAGTTCCGCGAGCTGGACCCGGCGATACTCGGCGAGGCGGTCACGGCCCGGGTGGTCCTCGACGGGCGCAACGCCCTCGACCCCGAGGTGTGGCGGCGGGCCGGGTGGACGTACCGGGCGATGGGGCGGCCGACCGCGTAGGGCTGCGCGGCGCGTGGGCCTGCGCGGGACGACACGGGTCCGGCCGAGGACATTTCGAGAGCGACGCCGGTACAGCCGAGGGCGCTTTTCGACAGCGACGCCGGCACAGCCAAGGGCGCTTTTCGACAGCGACGCCGGTCCCGCCGAGGGCTTTCCGAGAGCGACGCCGATACAGCCGAGGGCATGTTCAAGAGTGACGCCGGTCCGGCCGAGGCTCAGTCGGCCGGACCGGCGTCCGTTGCATTCTGCACCACTTCGATGTGCGCGGAGCGGGTGACCGCCCGACTCCCCGGCGCCGACGGCTACTTGGCGCGGTAGCGACGCATCTTCGCGCGCGCCCCGCACACCGACATCGAGCACCAGCGGCCGCGGCCGGCCGGGCTGCGGTCGTAGTACGCCCAGTGGCACTCGGGCAGTTCGCAGGCCTTGAGACGCAGCCAGGTGCCCGCTGTGAGCGCCTCCGCCACGGCCGCCGCCACTCGGGAGCGCAGCGGGCCCGCGTCGGCCGGAGCGAGCGCCGCGGAGCCGTCCCGCTCGTCGACCGCCACATACAGCGGAGCCTTCGCCAGCAGTTCGCCCAGGGGCGTCACCGCGCGGTGCGGCGGGTGACCGGCGTGCGCCAGGCACACGGCCCGCAGGGATTCCCGCAGCTCCCGTACGTCTGGCACGTCCCGCTCGGCGATGCCGAACGCGGCGCGTCCCTCGGCCGTGTCCAGCGTGTCGGCGCCCGACTCCAGGTCCACGGTGTTGACCAGGGCCTCCACGAGAGCCAGGCCACCGGGCGCGGACGCTCTCTCACTCATGCTTGCGACGTTACCTGCAATGCGGGAGTATGCGGTAACCGTTACCGCTTGAAGCGGTGTATAGGTAACTAGGAGGAGTCATGGCTCTCGCCAAACTGGGCGTCGTCGTCCTGGACTGTCCCGATCCGCGCGCGCTCGCCGGGTTCTACGCCGAGGTGCTGGGCGGCACCGTCGAGGGCGAGGGGGGCTGGGTGGACCTGAAGGTGTCCGACGGGCAGTCGCTGGCCTTCCAGGCGGCCCCGGGGCACGTACCGCCGACGTGGCCCGCGCCCGACGACTCGCAGCAGTTCCATCTGGACCTGACCGTCGAGGACCTGGACGCGGCCGAGCAGGGGGTGCTGGCGCTGGGCGCGAAGCCGCTGGACGCCGAGGACCGGTCGCGTTCCTATCGTGTTTACGCCGACCCGGCGGGGCACCCGTTCTGTCTCTGCGCCTGCTGACCCTTGGCCGTGCGCCTGCCGACTCTGGAGGTCTCATGCCTACCGTGGCACGTTTGCGTTCCGTCGTGATCGACTGCCCCGACCCGCACGCGCTGGCCGCCTTCTACGCCCAGGTCGGCGGCGGTACGCCCCGGGCCGAGGACGACGACTGGGTCGTACTCCGGATTCCGGACGGGCCGCGGCTGGCCTTCCAGCGGGCGGACGGGTACACCCCGCCGGAGTGGCCGCGCGCGGAACGGAACTCACAGCAGTTCCACCTCGACTTCGACGCCGGGGCCACCTGGGCGGAGATCGACGCGGCCCACCAGAGGGTGCTGGCGCTGGGGGCACGACCGCTGGACCTGGAGGACCGGGAGAAGAAGGACTTCCTGGTGTACGCCGATCCGGCGGGGCATCCGTTCTGCCTCTGCCGGGTCGAGCACGACTGACGTCGGGCACGACTGACACCGAGCCGACCGACCTCGAGCGCGACTGACACCGAGCCGACCGACACCGAGCCGACCGACAAGCGAGCCGACCGACAAGCGAGTGCGACTGAGGGGATCGCTCGAAGCGCCTTATCCGTCCAGCTCGGCGATCTTCGCCGTCGACGGCTCGCGGCGCTGCTGGGCGGCGCGGGCGGTGAAGTCCGCGCTGTGCAGCACCCGTTGGACATTGCCCCAGGTGAGCAGGGCGAGGTCGGACTCGGACCAGCCGCGGGAGAGCAGTTCCGCGATCAGGTGCGGGTAGCACGACGCGTCGGCCAGGTCCTGCGGGTGGGCGGCCCCGGAGTCGTAGGTGCCCGAAAGGCCGACGCACTCCGATCCGGCGAGGGCGCGGACGTGGTCGAGGTGGTCCGCGACGTCCCGGGCGGACGGGCCCGTCTGCTCGGCCGTGAGCGGGACCAGACACAGGCCCTTGGCGGTACCCAGGTCGACGAGAACGTCGTCGGGGAGGTTGGCCGGGTGGGGGCGCAGGGTGCGCGCGGCGGAACGGGTGAAGAGGACCGGCGCCTTGGAGACCGCGAAGACGCGGCGGATCGTGGCGTTCGAGGTGCCGGAGAGGTCGGCGAGCATGCCGAGGCGGTTCATCTCGCGGAGCACTTCCTCGCCGAACCGGGTCAGGCCCGCCTCGCTCGCCCAGGAGACGCCCGAGAGGGTGAGCACGCGCAGGCCGAGCGTGTGCAGGGCGCGCAGGATGCCGAGCGAGTCGCCGAGCGCGTCCGCTCCGGCGGGGCCGAGCATGACGGCGACGCGGCCGCAGTGGTGCGCGTCGGTGATCTGGGCGGCGCTGTACGCCATGCGAAGGCCCTGGGGGTGGGCGTGGACCACCGTCTTCACCAGGTCCAGCTGCTCCAGGGTGGCGCCGATGGCCCGGTCCCCCGCGAGGCCCTCGGGCAGGTGCAGCGACCAGAACAGCGCGCCCACGTGCCCTTCACGCATCCGGGGTACGTCCGTGTCCACGGCGCTCTCGCCCAGCTCCAGGTCGAACCAGGGCAGGTGGCGCAGCGCCCAGGGCAGACCGCTGTAGCCGTCGGCGACGGGGTGGGTGGCGAGGAAGGCGTGGGCCCGCTCCAGCGGCTCGGCCCCCGCGTCGGTCACGGGGGCGGTCTCCGTGGTGTCCAGGGACTCCGACAGCGGCCAGGCAGCGGGCCGGTCGAGCTCTCCCACCTCGACGGTGGTGTGCAGTTCGTCCTGCAAATCTGCCATGACAGGCTCCGTGGGGTGGACGGTGATGATCGCAGTACCGTCCACCGTGGCACGGAGCCCAGGGGGCTTCCTGGTGGGTGGGGCGTTTGGGGGTACGTCCCACGGGTGCGCCGCACGCGTACGTCCCACGGGTGCGCCGCACGCGTACGTCCCACGGGTGCGCCGCACGCGTAGGCCCCCGGCGCGCCCGGCACCCCGCGCCGGGCGCGTACGCCCCCGGCGTGTCCGCGACCGCCAGACGCCTCCCTGATGCTCAGCCGTCCAGCTCCTCCAGCGTCGCGTTCGAGGGGCCCCGCCTGGCCTGGAGGTCGCGGGCCACGTCCTCGGCCGCGCCCAGGACGCGTACGGCGTTCTGCCAGGTCAGCTTGGCCAGATCGGCCCTCGACCAGCCGCGGTCGCAGAGCTCGGCGATCAGGTTCGGATAGCCGGAGACATCGTCCAGGCCGTCCGGGGTGAACGCCGTGCCGTCGTAGTCGCCGCCGATGCCGAGGTGGTCGATGCCGGCGACTTCGCGCATGTGGTCGAGGTGGTCGGCGACCGTCGCCACCGTGGCGATGGGTCGCGGGTTGGCCTCCTCGAAGACGCGGTGGACCTTCATGCCCTCGGGGGTGGTGTCGAGGTGATGGAAGCCGTTCGCGCGCATGTTCTCGTCGGCCGCGGCGGTCCAGTCGACCGCGGCCTGGAGGACGAACTTCGGCACGAACGTCACCATCGCCACTCCCCCGTTGACGGGCAGCCGCTCCAGGACGTCGTCCGGGATGTTGCGCGGGTGGTCGCAGACCGCGCGGGAGGAGGAGTGGGAGAAGATCACGGGCGCGCCGGACGTGTCGAGCGCGTCGCGCATCGTCGTCGCCGCCACGTGCGAGAGGTCGACGAGCATGCCCTCGCGGTTCATCTCCCGCACGACCTCGCGGCCGAAGGCGGTCAGGCCACCCGCGGCGGGTACGTCGGTCGCCGAGTCCGCCCAGGCGATGTTGTCGTTGTGGGTGAGGGTCATGTAGCGCACGCCCAGTGCGTACAACCGCCTCAACGTGCCGAGGGAGTTGTCGATGGAGTGGCCGCCTTCGGCGCCCATGAGCGAGGCGATACGGCCCTCCGCGCGCGCCGCCTCCATGTCCGCGGCGGTCAGCGCGGCCCGCAGGTCGGCCGGGTGACGGTCGATCAACTGCCGTACGCAGTCGATCTGTTCGAGGGTCGCCGTCACAGCGCCGGGCAGGTCCGAGCGGACGTACACCGACCAGTACTGGGCGCCGACGCCGCCCGCGCGCAGCCGGCCCAGGTCGGTGTGCAGGTGCGCGCTCTGGTCGGCGGCGATGTCGCGGGCGTCGAGGTCGTAACGGACCTGTGCGCGCAGCGCCCAGGGGAGGTCGTTGTGGCCGTCGACGACGGGGAATTCGGCGAGGAGTTCGCGGGCGAGGTCCAGGGACGACATGCGCGTCACTTCCCTGATCCGGAGCCGAAGCCGAAGCCGCCGCCCGCGCCCTCGACCTTGGCGCGCAGCCGCTTGCCCTTCTCGGTGGCCTGGTCGTTCAGTTCCTGCTGGAACTCCCGCATACGGGTGAGGAGTTCCTCGTCGTGCGCGGCGAGGATCCGGGCGGCGAGGAGGCCCGCGTTGCGCGCGCCGCCGACCGAGACCGTCGCGACCGGGACTCCGGCGGGCATCTGCACGATCGACAGCAGGCTGTCCATGCCGTCGAGGTACTTCAGCGGGACGGGCACACCGATGACGGGCAGCGGGGTGACGGACGCCAGCATGCCGGGCAGATGGGCGGCGCCGCCCGCGCCGGCGATGATCGCCTTGAGCCCGCGCTCCGCGGCCTGCTCGCCGTACGCGATCATCTCGTGCGGCATGCGGTGCGCGGAGACGACGTCGACCTCGTACGGGATCTCGAACTCGTCGAGGGCCTGCGCGGCGGCTTCCATGACGGGCCAGTCGGAGTCCGACCCCATGACGATGCCGACCAAGGGAAGGGGGCGCGCGTCGGCGCTCGTCGAGGGATGGTGGTCGGGCGACGGGAGGGCTGAACTCATTCGGTGATCGTGCCTCTCAGGTAACCGGCTGCGTGCCGGGCGCGCTCAAGGACGTCGTCCAGGTCGTCGCCATAGGTGTTGACGTGGCCCACCTTGCGGCCGGGCTTCACGTCCTTGCCGTACATGTGGATCTTCAGCTGGGGGTCGCGGGCCATGCAGTGCAGGTACGCGGAGTACATGTCGGGGTAGTCGCCGCCCAGGACGTTCGCCATGACCGTCCACCTGGCGCGCGGGCGCGGGTCGCCGAGCGGGAGGTCGAGGACCGCCCGTACGTGGTTGGCGAACTGGGAGGTGATCGCGCCGTCCTGGGTCCAGTGGCCCGAGTTGTGCGGGCGCATGGCCAGTTCGTTGACGAGGATGCGGCCGTCCGCCGTCTCGAAGAGCTCGACGGCCAGGTGGCCGACGACGCCGAGCTCCTTGGCGATGCGCAGGGCGAGCGCCTCGGCCTCCAGGGCCAGTTCCTCGGCTATGCCGGGCGCCGGGGCGATCACCGTGTCGCAGACGCCGTCGACCTGCTGGGACTCGACGACGGGGTACGCGACCGCCTGACCGTGCGGCGAGCGGACGACGTTGGCGGCCAGCTCCCGTACGAAGTCGACCTTCTCCTCGGCCAGGACGGGGACACCGGCGCGGAAGGGGTCGGCCGCGTCCTGGAGGGAGCGGACGAACCAGACGCCCTTGCCGTCGTAGCCGCCGCGGACGGTCTTGAGGATGATCGGGAAACCGTCGCCCTCGTCACCTTCGGCGAGGCCCTCCGCCGCGAACGCGGCGACGTCCGCGACGTCGGTCACGATGCGGTGCCGTGGGCACGGCACGCCGATCTCGTCGAGCTTCGCGCGCATCACGCCCTTGTCCTGGGCGTGCACGAGCGCGTCGGGCCCCGGGCGGACGGGGATGCCGTCCGCCTCCAGGGCCCGCAGGTGCTCGGTGGGTACGTGTTCGTGATCGAAGGTGATCACGTCGCAGCCCCTCGCGAACTCGCGCAGCGTGTCGAGGTCGCGATAGTCGCCGATGACGACATCGCTGACGACCTGCGCCGCGGAATCCAGAGGGGTGTCACTGAGGAGCTTGAACTTGATGCCGAGCGGGATGCCTGCCTCGTGTGTCATACGAGCGAGCTGGCCTCCGCCGACCATGCCGACTACCGGGAACGTCACCCTCCAAGAGTATCGGCCGCGCCATGGTGGCTGACTTCCGTGCCGGTGAGCCGTGTTTTACGTACAGGCAAGCCGTGTTTTCCGTGCCGGTAAGCCGTGTTTTCCGCTCCGGTCCCCGGCTCTTTTCTTACCTGTGAGCCGGTACACAGGTGTCGTGGAGGGCCGATGGTTAGCATGGCGGGGTTGACGCACCTGACGTCATCGACCTACGTATCCGACCGACGGGGGCTGGCGACACCATGGACAGTGCTTCTTCGGGGTCCCCTGCGGGGCCTCGCAGCGCGGTTCGCCGCCGGTTCGACCTGCTGCTTCGGGAGGTCGCCAAGTTCGGTGCGGTCGGCGGGGCGGGGCTGCTGGTCAATCTGCTCGTGTTCAACCTCGTACGGCATGCCACCGGGCTTCAGGTCGTACGGGCCAGTGTCATCGCCACGGTCGTCGCGATCGCCTTCAACTACGTCGGGTTCCGGTACTTCACGTACCGGGACCGGGACCGGGGTGGCCGCACCAAGGAGCTGACGCTCTTCCTGCTGTTCAGCGCGGTGGGGCTGGTCATCGAGAACGGGGTGCTGTACGCGGCGACGTACGGCTTCGGCTGGGACAGCCCGCTGCAGAGCAACGTCTTCAAGTTCCTCGGCATCGGCATCGCCACGCTGTTCCGCTTCTGGTCGTACCGCACGTGGGTGTTCCGGACGTTGCCGGCGCGGGAGGCTGTGGCCAGTGCGGAGGCGTTTCTCGATGCGGGGGTGGCGGCGCCGCGGGCGCGCGCCAAGGTGAACTGACCCTTCCCCCGCCGCGCCGCGCCGGGCCTCACGCCCCTCCGCGCCGGGCTCCTTGCCGCTCCGCGCCGGGTTTACCGCCGCTCCGCGGCTCCTGCCTCCGGGCGCTCCGCACCCGCTTCCTCGCCGCTCCGCGGCGGCTTCCCCACCCACCCGCCCGTGCGGGGAGTGAGGAGGGTGGGCCACACCAGGGTGCCGGGGTGCCGCGCCATGGGGGCGCAGGGGTGCCGGGGTGCAGTGCCACAGGGGGCGCAGGGCATCGTGCCACCGAGCCGCCGCACCACCGACCCACCGGCCCACCGGCCCACCGGCCCACCGGCCCACCGGCCCACCGCGGCGAAGCTATCTGACCGTTCTTTCCTCGTCGTCAAGGGTTGGGGGGCGCTTCAGGGGGGTGCGGGAGAGGAAGAGGCCGAAGACGGGGGGCTGGGCCTGGAGCATTTCGAGGCGGCCGCCGTCGGCCTCGGCGAGGTCGCGGGCGACGGCGAGGCCGATGCCCGTGGAGTTGCGGCCGCTGATCGTGCGTTCGAAGATGCGGGCGCCCAGGTCGGTGGGGACGCCGGGGCCCTCGTCCGTGACCTCGACGACGGCCTGGTTGCCGGTCACCCGGGTGCGCAGCGCCACGGTGCCGCCGCCGTGCATGAGGGAGTTCTCGATCAGGGCGGCGAGGACCTGGGCGACCGCGCCCGGGGTGCCGACCGCCTGCAGGTGGCGCTTGCCGGAGCTGACGATGGCGCGGCCCGCGCTGCGGTAGGCCGGGCGCCACTCCTCCAGCTGCTGCTTGATGACCTCGTCCAGGTCGAAGGAGACGGCGGAGCCGGTGCGCGGGTCGCGGGCGTTGGTGAGCAGCCGCTCGACGACGTCCGTGAGCCGCTCGACCTGCGCCAGCGCGATCGTGGCCTCCTCCTTCACCGTGTCCGGGTCGTCGGTGAGGGTGATCTCCTCCAGGCGCATGGAGAGCGCCGTGAGCGGCGTACGGAGCTGGTGGGAGGCGTCGGCGGCGAGGCGGCGCTCGGCGGTCAGCATGCGCGCGATGCGCTCGGCGGAGGAGTCGAGGACGTCGGCGACCCGGTCCAGCTCCGGGACGGCGTACCGCTTGTGGCGGGGGCGCGGATCGCCCGAGCCGAGCCGTTCGGCGGTTTCCGCGAGGTCGGTGAGCGGCGAGGCGAGGCGGTTGGCCTGGCGTACCGCGAGCAGGACGGCGGCGACGATCGCGAGCAGTGCCACGGCGCCGATGATCAGCAGCGTACGGCCGACTTCGCGGGTCACCGACGAGCGCGGCTCCTGGACCGTGACCGTCTCGCCCTCCTCGCCCTTGGCGGTGGAGTGGATGACGTCGCCGGTGGGCTCGGCGCCGATCTCGATGGGCGGGCGGCCGGGGATCCTGATCACGGCGTAGCGCTGGTCCGTGACCTGGTTCTTGAAGACCGCCGCGGTGATGTTCTCGTCGCCGAGGATGCGGCTGTCCACGATGCTGGACAGCCGGAGCGCCTCGGAGTCCACGCGTTCCTGGGCGCTGTTGCTGATCGTGCGGGTCTCGACGATGACGAGGGAGACGCCGAAGACGGCGATCACCACGAGCACGACGGCGAGCGTGGACTGGATGAGACGGCGACGCACGGGGCCCTCCGGGCGGGGTTGCTTAGGTGACCAGTGTCCCCCGGGTCCTGTAATGCCCCCGGCGGGTCCTGTAGTGCCCCCGGGCGGGCCCTGTAATGCCCCCGGCGGGTCCTGTGGTGCCCCCGGCGGCGGGGCCGGCCGGGGGTGGGCCGCGCGACCCGGCGCTTTCGGGGTGCCACTGTGCCCACCCGTGCCGCCCCGGCGGCACGATCGCCACGGCTACGACCGCTGCGACGGCATCCCGTGTCCCGCTCCCGCCCGCCAGAGCGGCCGGTCAGCTCTTCTCGAAGCGGAAGCCCACTCCCCGCACCGTCGCGATGTAGCGGGGGTTCGCCGCGTCGTCGCCGAGCTTCTTGCGGAGCCAGGAGATGTGCATGTCGAGCGTCTTGGTGGAGGACCACCAGGTCGTGTCCCAGACCTCGCGCATCAACTGGTCGCGGGTCACGACGCGTCCCGCGTCCCGCACCAGCACCCGCAGCAGGTCGAACTCCTTGGCCGTCAGCTGGAGTTCCTCGTCGCCCATCCAGGCGCGGTGCGACTCGACGTCGATGCGCACCCCGTGCGTGGCGGGCGGCTGCTGGGGCTCGGCGGCGCCGCGCCGGAGCAGCGCCCGTACCCGGGCGAGGAGTTCGGCGAGCCGGAACGGCTTGGTGACGTAGTCGTCGGCGCCGGCGTCGAGGCCGACGACGGTGTCCACCTCGTCGGCGCGCGCGGTCAGGATGAGGATCGGGACGGTGTGCCCCTCGGCGCGCAGCCGGCGGGCCACTTCCAGGCCGTCCATGCCGGGCAGGCCCAGGTCCAGGACGACCAGGTCGACGCCGCCCTGCATCCCGGCGTCGAGTGCGGTGGGTCCGTCCTCGCGCACCTCGACCTCGTAACCTTCCCGGCGCAGTGCGCGGGCCAGCGGCTCCGAGATGGACGCGTCGTCCTCGGCGAGCAGTACACGGGTCATGGGGTGATGGTAGTCCGCCACGGACGACAGCTGTGGCGTGATCGGCCTCCGTGATTCACACCCTCCATCAGCGTGATTCTTACCTGTGGCTGTGGGATGTCATCCTGGGAGTCGCCTTCGAATAGGCGTCCGCGGTTCCATGATCGCCTGTGATCCATCTCTCAAGTCCTTCCATATGCCGCCTTGACATGTCGTATGGTGACCAGACGCCTGTAGCACCACACGGGGACCTTTGGCGAGAGTTCGATGCTGAAGGTCTCTTTTGTGTGCGGGCTGGTGTTCGCCAGCCTTGAAAGGAATGACCTGTGGCCGGGCCCGAGCGCGCTGACGCGTGAAGGGCGTGGATCCCGGTGGTCGCCGTCCGCCGCTTCGCAATCCGGAGCGGACTCCCCGTGGGCGTGGGGGTGGCCGGTCGTACCCCGCCGGTGCCGGCCGCCCCCCACCGGGCGCGCGACGCTCATGCAGCGCGTCCCGACCAGCAAGGAACGACCATGGCGTCCAGCCTGACGAAGGACTCGGTCACCCCGGGCACCCCCGGTTCCGAGAAGACCTTCTTCGGCCACCCCCGCGGACTGGCCACTCTCTTCATGACCGAGATGTGGGAGCGATTCTCCTACTACGGCATGAAGGCACTGCTCCCGCTGTACCTGGTGGCACCGGGCGGCTTGCACCTGAGCGCGGCCACCGCGACCGCGATCTACTCGGTGTACCTCTCTCTCGTGTACCTGCTCGCCCTGCCGGGCGGCTGGTTCGCCGACCGTGTCCTCGGCCCCCGCAAGACGGTCGCCGTCGCGGGCGTGATCATCATGCTGGGCCACCTCACGCTGGCCCTGCCCTCCTCCGGCACCTTCTACGGCGGGCTCGGCCTCGTCGCGATCGGTTCCGGTCTGCTGAAGGCCAACATCTCCACGATGGTCGGCCACCTCTACGACGGCCCGGACGACCCGCGCCGTGACGGTGGCTTCACGCTCTTCTACATCGGCATCAACCTCGGTGCCTTCGCCGCGCCGCTGGTCATCGGCACCGTCGGCGAGAACGTGAACTGGCACCTGGGCTTCGCGCTCGCCGCGCTCGGCATGGCGCTCGGCCTCGCCCAGTACCTGCTCGGCGGCCGTCACCTCGCCGCCCGCTCGCACGAGGTCCCCACCCCGCTGTCCGCGGAGGAGAAGGCCGCGACGCTGCGCAAGTCCGCGCTGTGGGCCGCGGTCGCCGTCGTCTTCTACGGCGTCGTCGGCTTCTCGGGCCACTACACGCTCAACTGGCTGCTGGTCCCGATCACGGTCGCCGGTCTGATCATCCCGGTCATGGTCATCGGCCGTATCAAGCGGGACAAGGGCCTGGACCGCGCCGACCAGTCGAAGATGTCCGCGTACATCTGGTTCTTCGTCGCCGCGGCCGTCTTCTGGATGATCTACGACCAGGGCGGCTCGACGATGTCGATCTTCGCCGACTCGTCCGCCGAGAACACCATCTTCGGCTGGGAGTTCCCGGTCTCCTGGTACCAGTCGGTCAACCCGGTCATGATCATGGCGCTGGCCCCGGTCTTCGCCTGGGCGTGGCTGGCGCTGAACAAGCGCGGCAAGGAGCCGAGCACGGCCACGAAGTTCGCGTCGGGTCTGATCCTGATCGGCGCCTCCTTCTTCCTCTTCCTGGCTCCGCTGACGATCGCCGAGGGCGGTCACAAGGCGGCCGCGATGTGGCTGGTCGCGATCTACTTCGTGCAGACCGTCGGTGAGCTGACGCTCTCCCCGGTGGGTCTGTCGGTCACGACGAAGATGGCTCCCGCGAAGTACGCCTCCCAGATGATGGGTGTCTGGTTCCTGGCCGTCACCGCAGGTGACGCCACGACCGGTCTGCTCTCCATCGCCAACGTCGACCTCAACAAGACGGGCATCGTCGCCCTGGAGGCCACGCTCGCCGTGATCGCCGGTGTCGCGGTGTGGATGTACCGCAAGAAGGTCAAGGAACTCATGGGCGACGTCCACTGACGTACGCGTCACGCTTGTCCCATACGACGCGTCACGCTTGTCCCATACGACGCGTCACGCTTGTCCCGTACGAAGGGCCCCGCACCGGGTGGTGCGGGGCCCTTCGTCGGCTGGGGGTGGGAGTTTTCCCAGGGAACTCCCGAGCTCAGCGCAGGCGGCGCCCCGGCAGGAACGTGAAGACCGCTCCGCCGAGCAGGATCACCGTCCCGGCGACCAGGCCGAGCGCCTTGAGCGCGCCGTGGCTGTCGGAGCCCGTCTCCGCGAGGCCCCCACTGGACGACGTACCGCCGGAGCCGGAGCCGGAACCTGAGGAACCGCCTCCTGAGGCACCGCTCGCCTGTTGTGTGGTGTCCAGGGTCAGCGAGACTTCGGACTTGGTCGGGGTGCACGTCGTCGTCGTGCCGAGCGCCTTCACCGTCAGGACGCCCGGGGAGAGGGTCGAACTGCCGCTGGCGCCGGGCTTGTAGGTGCCCGTGAGGTCGGGGATCTCGATCGGGTCGCCCGACTTGATCGCCTGGGCGTTGGTCGGGCCCTCCACATGGACCGTGCCCTTGTCGGAGCCGCCCAGGGCGACCTCCATCGACGGCTTGACGGAGTCCGCGGGAATGTCGGCCGGGCTGTCCATCACGGACTTCTTGAACTGGACGGTGAGATCGAAACTCCCGCCGTTCTTCTTGGCGTTGATCTGCACCGGGGAGGTCGCGTTCTTGTCCCCGATGGGCGTCTTGCACGCGTAGGGGATGGAGACTTCCTTGCCGGTGAAGTCCGTCTGGCCGCCGCTGCCGCCACCGGTGGAGCTGCCACCCGTGCCGCTTCCGCCGGTCCCACCGGTCCCGCTGCCGCTCGGCGACGGTGTCGCGGACCCCGTGGGCAGCGTCGGCAGCCCCGTCGGCAGCGTCGGTGTCACCGTCGGAAGGCCGCCCGTGCCACCGCCCGAGTTGCCCCCGCTCCCCGTCACCTTGATCGTCGCCGCCGGGTTCACCGTCTCCTTGGGGGTGCACTTCGTGTCGGTGGAGATCGGCTTGTTGACGTTGATGTTGTACGCGTCGGGGGTCAGCGTGACGTCACCCGCCGCCGTCAGCTTGAGCTTGCCCGTCATGTCAGCCAGCTTCATGTCGCTGTTCTTGGGGATCGCCGGGTTCGACCGGGGCCCGTCCATGGCGATGTCGCCGGTCTGCGCGCCGCCCGCCTTGAGGGTGCCGGTGGGCTTGACGGTGTCCTTGTCCAGGTCGAGGACGTCGGGATTCTTGGACGCCGCCTGGACGAACTTCCAGGTGATGGTGACCTCGTCGCCCACCTTCGCCTCGGCGGGCGCGGTGATCTCCACCTTCGTGGTGCCCTCCACCGGGGGCAGACCCGAGATCGAGGGCGGAATGCACTCCGTCTTGTACGCCACCTCGGCGGCGTGCGCCGGGGCCGCGGCCACACCCAGCAGGATGCCCGCGCCGCCGAGCATCAGCGCGACCCCGGCCGCGCTCACTCTCCGTCCGGCTTCCGGTACCACTCTCCGTTGCGTGCTCACGTATGTCCTTTCGTCGTCGGGCTGTTGTCCTGCGGTGCGGAGAGCTGACCGTTCGCCGCGGTGCCCGGATCGCTGTCCGGCGTGAACCACGGGAGGGCCGGGGTCGTGGAGGTCTTCGACGACATCGGCGCCGAGGCCGGTGACTGGCTCAACTTCTGGATACGGAGGACCAGTTCGGGCAGGCGCAGGCCCCTGTGACGGCCGCCGCGCCCGTTCGCGCCGCGCGGCCGGACCCGGTCCACCACGGCCATTCCGATACGGAACACCGCACCCGGTACGACCACGCCGAGCAGGATCCAGAAGAGGGTCACGCCCCAGGGGCGGCCCACGCCCCACGGCTGCTCGGCGAGCACCTTCCCGCCGTACTTCAGCGAGACCGTGTAGTCGCCGTGCGCCCCGGCCGACAGTTCGACCGGGAGTCTGATCCGCGCCTTCCGGCCGGGCGCGATCGTGCCGCGCCACTGCTGTTCCTCCCACTGCGGGGCGAACACCCCGTGCGAGGTGCCGACTTGGAAGACTGGGTTCTTCACCGGGGCCGTGCCGACATTGCCGATGGTGAAGACGAGTGTGCGGGAGGGGGGTGAGCCGAACCAGGTGAGCAGGCCGCTCGACCCGTCGAGGCCGGTGTCCGTCAGCACCGAGAGGCGCCCGCCGCTCTCCTCCTTGGGCAGCGGCTCGACCGAGTGCCCGGCCACCATGAAGATGGCGTCGGCCTGTGCCTTCTCCCCCGTGACGGTGGCGACGTGCACCACGCACGGACACGGCTTGGGCGGCTCGGCGACCGGCAGCTTCTTGCTGAAGACGCCCTTCGCGTCGGTGGTGACGGCCCGGCCGTCCGCGTTGGCACAGGAGTTGGTGCCGCCGATCACGCCCCGGGACGGCACGGACTGTCCGCAGATCAGCATCATCAGCAACGTCCTCGGCCGCCAGCCGCTGCCGGTCACCGTGATCGAACCACCGGTCCCCGCCTGGGACGTGGACAGCTTCACGCTCGGTTTCCCGGCGGCGGCCGACGCCGGGACGCTCCCCACCGACGGGACCAGGACAAGCGCGAGCACCGCCCCCAGCGCCGCCATCCTCGCCCTGACGCTCACGACACCGCCCCCAGCGCCGCCATCCGTACCCTGACGCTCACGACACCGCTCCCGTCAACTCGACATCCGTACGCGGCTGTTCCTCCCGCGCCTCGTCGTCCCGCCCGCGCCGCCTGTGCCGCCGTACGGCCAGCCAGGCGCCCAGCACCGCCGCGAGGCCACCACCGGCCCCGGCCACCGCGCCCCACGGCACGAACCGCGCCGACCCGGTGGCCGTGTCGCGCGCGCCCCCCGCCGCCGTCACCGTCAGCCGCACGTCGACCGCGTCCAGCGCCGGAGTGTCCGGCCACGGCTCGCCGAGGCGGACACGGCGGCCCGGCAGGAGTTCGACGGGCAGGGTGCGTGGGGCGCGGTCGAGGAGCGTGCCGAACACGCCGTCGGCGTGCACCGCGAGGCTCGGGGTGAGGACGGTGGTGCCGCGGTTGACCAGCTCGTACGAGATCCGGCCGGCGCGCACGGCGACGTGTTCGACGGTGAGCGCCGACAACGTCGGTCCGCTCACCCGCAGTTGGACCCGTACCGCCGTGGACCGGCCGCCGCCGCTCACCACGATCGCGCCGGGGTGGTCGCCGGGCGCCGCGCCCGCCGGGACACTCAGGGTGAACGGCACCTCGGCGCGGGTGTGCGCGGGCAGCCGTACGGACACCTCGCGCACCGCCACGCGCCGTCCGTCCGTCGTCCGCGCGAAGCCGATCCACGCGCCCGTGTCCGTCGCCTTCTTCCGTACGGTGAAGCCGCCGGCCGAGGTGTTGTCGGCGTCCGCGCCGCGCAGCAGGACGGTGAGCGGTCGCGCTCCCGGGTTGCGCACGGACACGGTGTCCTGAAGGACCGTGCCGGGCGCGCCCTCCGCGTAGACGTACGGCCGCCCGCCCGCCGCATCCGCCGCCGTACCCGCCGTGCCCGTGGACGGCACGACGGACCAGCCGTCGTCGGCGAGGGCCGTGGGGGCCGGTGCCGAGAGCGACAACACCAAGGTCAGGCCCAGCGCGCGGGCGGCGGAGAGTGCGTACGGCATCGAGCGGCTCCCGTGTGCAGGGGCGGCGCGCAGCGCCTCGTCGAGGGGCGGTGGCGGGGCTGCGGGCGGGCGTACGGAGACGTCAGCGGCGTACCGCCTGGCGCCTGCGCGTCAGCCACAGCACGCCCGCCGCGCCCGCGAGCAGCACCGTGCCGCCGAGTGTGCCGAGGGCGATCGCCGAGTCCTCGGGGCCGGTCTGCGGGAGCTGGCCGCCGGAGTCCGAGCCGCCCTGGGTCTGACCCGAACCGGAGCCCGAACCGCCGCTCGCCGCCGTCACGTCGAGGGTCAGTGAGGGCTTGGGGTTGTTCGACGGCGTGCACGTGGTCGTCGTGCCGAGCGCCTTGATGGTGAGCACGCCCGCGGTGAAGGTGACCTTTCCGGTCTTCTTCGGCGTGTACGTGCCGCTCAAGTCGCTGATCTTGATGGGGGTGTTGGCGGGGATCGCGGCCGCGTTGGCCGGACCGCTCACGGCCACCGTGCCGCTGTCCGCGCCGCCCACCTTGATCACGGCGCTCGGGCTCATCGCGCCCTTGCCCAGCTCCACCGGGCTGGAGGAGACGCCCTTCTGCCAGGACATGGTGAGCTTGTAGCCGCTGCCGCTCTTGACGCTCTTGATGTCGATGGGCGAGACGGCGCTCTTGTCGCCGATCGGCGTCTTGCACTGGTAGTTGACGTCCACCACGGCGGCCTGGGCCCCGGGGGCGGCCATCAGCACCGCCGAGCCGGCCAGGGCCGCGGCGAACGCGAGCGCGGCGGTTCGTTTCTGGTACGTCCGGTACGACACCTCGAAGTCCCCTCGTCGCCGATTCACTGACAGCACGTACTGGCAGCATCTACTGACGGCATTTACTGACGGCACATCAGATTGGGCGCTCAAAGTACGCCCGGGGACTTGTGGAGGGAAGACAAAGTGCGCGCCGGATCTGAGGAGATCCGGCGCGCATACGGCGACGTACGAGAAGGGGTTCGAGAGGCCGCCGAACCCTGGGTAACCCCAGCTGGCCGTTAGCGCGCGGGTTAAGCGGGGGCCCCGAGCTCCGCCCAGACGGTCTTGCCCGCGACCCCGGGAGTCCGCACGACCCCCCAGTCGAGGCACAGCCGCTGCACGATGAACATGCCGTGCCCGCCCGGGCGGCCGGCACGGTGCGGGGTGCGCGGGGCGGGCTGGCCCGCGCCCCGGTCGGAGACCTCGATGCGCAGCACCTTGTTGTCGCAGCCGATCCGGAGCTCGTCCGGGCCCTCGGCGTGCAGACAGGCGTTGGTGACCAGCTCGGAGACGACCAGCAGCACGTCCTCGGCGGCGGCCCGCCGGTCGGCACCCTCGGCGGGCAGCCAGCCCCACGCGTACAACGCCTGACGGGTGAAGTCGCGGGCGAGCGGCACGACGCCGCTCTCGCCGTCGAAGCTCAGTCTGCGGGCCTGACGGCCGACGGAGGGGACGGCCGCGCCGCCCGGGGACGCGCCGTCGCCGGGCGTCCCGCCGGCTGCGGGCACCCCGGAAGCGCCGCCGTCGCCCGACTCGGGGCCGCGGTCGCCCGGCGAGTAAGGCCGGGTGGTGCTCATCAGCGCTTCACCTCACCGATTCACCGGTTCACGATTCAAGACTCACTACGTTTCAAGACTCAGTACGCGTCGATCACAAGACTTCAGTGCGTGTGTACGTGTTGTACGGGCGTGCGTGTGGATCAGTTGTACGCGTTACGTGTGCGTGTGGATCAACGGCGTCCCCGCCGCGCTGGCTGCCGACATAGTCAGGATGTCTCCTGCCCGACCGATCCGTCCGAACACCCACTTATTCGACACGGAACCTGTGACGCACGTAACGCGCTGGTCACGCGGGGACAACTGAGACATGACGTGGCCATGAAGGGAGTGGTCAGCTTAGTCGGCCAAGGCCGCTTCGAGCGTCTCGTGGATGGTGAAAACGGCCTCGGCCCCGGTGATCTCGAAGACCCGGGCGACCACCGGCAGCATTCCGGCCAGATGAACCCCACCCCCCGCGGCCTCGGCCTTCAGCCGGGCACCGAGCAGCACATTGAGTCCGGTGGAATCACAGAACTCAAGACGTGAGCAGTCGACGACCAATCGCGCGAAGCCCTTCTCGAGGCAGTCATCGAGTGGCTCACGCAACAAATCGGCCGTGTGGTGATCCAACTCACCCGCGGGGGTCACGACGGCACTAGTGCCGTCTTCCCGCACCTCGACAAGAAGCCGGCCAGACTGTGCGCTGCCGACCGTCCCGCGGTCCATGCCGTCTCTCTCCCGAGCGTCGCGACTGTTGATGTACGCCCTCGAACACTACGCCTTCTCCACGACACCCGACACCCGAACAACCCCCCGAAATCGGACATTTCGCAATGAAACGCACTTGCGGCGGCCTTGCGAAAACGGGTAGGGCTAGTAGAGACACCTATTCGACACGGCCGGCTTTGGAGGCGCCGCACACCGCAGTGCACGAATTGGCATCGGCGGCCATATGCCGAGAACGATGGAGGACATCATGTCACCCCGGCTCGACGGATCGCAGACCCAGACGGCGACGTCGACACCCTCTCTGGAACGTCCGGAGCACCTCGACGGAGCCGATGGACCCCCCACGGTCCACGGACTCGACGGGTCCGACAGGTCGGACAGGTCCGACGGTTTCACCGGACCCGTCGGCGTCACCGGACTCGAGGACCTTCCGGAGATCCCCCCGTACGACGAGGTGGGGCCGGTGGACGCACGGGCCCTGTCCAAGACACTCTTCGAGCGGCTGGAGTCCCTCGAAGAGGGCACCCACGACCACGCGTACGTCCGCAACACGCTCGTCGAACTCAACCTCGCGCTGGTCAGGTTCGCCGCCTCCCGCTTCCGCTCCCGCAGCGAGCCGATGGAGGACATCATCCAGGTCGGCACCATCGGCCTGATCAAGGCGATCGACCGCTTCGAACTGAGCCGAGGCGTCGAGTTCCCCACCTTCGCGATGCCAACCATCATCGGCGAGATCAAGCGGTTCTTCCGCGACACCTCGTGGTCCGTGCGCGTACCGCGCCGACTGCAGGAACTCCGGCTCGACCTGGCCAAGGCGGGCGACGAACTCGCCCAGCGGCTCGATCGCGCTCCGACGGTGGGAGAGCTGGCGGAGCGCCTCGGCATCAGCAACGACGAGGTCGTCGAGGGCATGGCGGCGTCGAACGCCTACACGGCCAGTTCGCTGGACGCCCAGCCCGAGGAGGACGACTCCGAGGGCGCGCTCGCGGACCGGATCGGCTACGAGGACCACGGGCTCGAAGGCATCGAGTACGTGGAGTCCCTGAAGCCCCTGATCGCCGAACTCCCGCAGCGCGACCGCCAGATCCTCTCGCTGCGCTTCGTCGCCAACATGACCCAGTCCGAGATCGGTGACGAGCTCGGGATCTCGCAGATGCACGTGTCGCGGCTGCTGTCGCGGACGCTGGTGCGGCTGCGGAAGGGTTTGACGGTCGAGGAGTGAGGGTCGCGAGGCGAGGGGGCCTCACGATGACGCTTCGACCCCGAAAGCGGTCCGGTCCGATCGACGGTGCCGGACCGCTTCGTTTTCTTCTTCGTCTTCTTCGGTACCGTGCCGCATCGTCCTGACGAGTGCCGGTCCGCTTCGACTTCTTCGGTACCGGGCCGCTTCCTGACGAGTGCCGGGCCGCTTCGTCCTTCACGGCGCCTGACGGCCTCGCCCTCGACGAGTGCCGGGCCGCTCGGCCTTCTGCCGGTGCGGACCGCCTCGCCCGGCCGCGATGCTCGGCCTGACCCGTGTGGACGTGACGTACGACACGGAGCCCGCGCTCCAGGCGCTGGCCCAGGCCTGTCTGAAGTCCCGGCTGGCCGCCTCGGACGACCCCCGGGGCCCGGACTTCCGCCGGCTGATCGAGGAGTCCGTACGGCCCGACACCTCCCGCCACAGCCCGGACCTGCACGCTCACAGGGTCCACTGCCCGCACTGCACGACGGCGTACGAGGAACTGTCCGCCCGCGCGACCACCCGCGCACCGCCCTGGCCGAGGGCTTGCTGCCCTGGGCCGGCACGGCGTACGCGACGGCGGCCGGCACGAGGGAGTCGCGGCCCGGCGCGGGTGTCCCGTCGGAGAGTGCGCCTCGGTCGACGGCCGCAACGGCCAGAACCTGAGGTTCACCGTGGACGGCGACGGCGTGATCCGCCCGGCCATCGCCATCGAGACGGCGGTCACACCGGACGGCGCCGACGGTCTGTCCCTGGTGCCGCTGAACGGGGGCGCGGGGCAGCGGTGGCGGGCGGGTGCCTCGTAACCCGTCGCCGTAGCCAGTGCTGGTAGCCCGTCCCTCGCACCCGTCTCTCGTACCCGGTCCCTCGCCCCGTCTCTCGTACCCGGTCCCTCGTAGCCGGTCGTCAGACCTCGCGTACGCCGCGTCGCCAGACCCCGGTGACCAGTGGCACGCCCGGGCGGTAGGCGAGGTGCACGTGGCTGGGCGCGTCCAGGAGAGCCAGGTCGGCGCGGGCGCCGACGGTGAGGCGGCCGATGTCGTCGCGGCGCAGGGCAGCCGCGCCGCCCGCGGTGGCCGACCACACGGCCTCGTCCGGGGTCATCCCCATGTCCCGTACCGCGAGCGCGACGCAGAACGGGACGGACGAGGTGAAGGACGAGCCCGGATTGCAGTCGGTGGAGAGGGCGACGGTCACACCCGCGTCGAGCAGCCGCCGGGCGTTGGGCCACTGGGCGCGGGTGGAGAACTCGGCGCCGGGGAGCAGGGTCGCCACGGTGTCGCCGCTCGCCAGGGCGTCCACGTCGGCGTCCGTGAGGTGGGTGCAGTGGTCGGCGCTGGCCGCGTCGAGTTCGACGGCGAGCTGGACGCCGGGGCCGTACGAGAGCTGGTTGGCGTGGACGCGCGGGTGCAGGCCCTTCGCCTTGCCCGCCGTGAGGATCGCGCGGGCCTGGTCGCCGTCGAAGGCGCCCTTCTCGCAGAAGACGTCGACCCAACGGGCGTACGGGGCACAGGCGTCGAGCATCTCCCCGTTCACCAGGGCGACGTATCCGGCGGGGTCGTCGGCGTAGTCGGGCGAGACGATGTGCGCGCCGAGGTAGGTGACCTCGTCGGTGTGGGCGGCGGCGATGCGCAGGGCGCGGGCC
The DNA here is from genome assembly GCF_042881985.1 of Streptomyces sp. NPDC058246. NCBI lineage: Bacteria > Bacillati > Actinomycetota > Actinomycetes > Kitasatosporales > Streptomycetaceae > Streptomyces > Streptomyces sp. NPDC058246. Next base: position 64,753 of record NZ_JBHVWZ010000021.1, read on the forward strand.
TCGTCCGCGACGGTGAGGCCGTAGCCCGACTTCGTCTCCAAGGTGGTGGTGCCCTGGCGCAGCGCCTCCTGGAGGTAGCGCGTGAGGTTGCGCTCCAGGTCCTCGTCGCCGGCGGCGCGGGTCGCGGCGACGGTGGTGCGGATACCGCCCGCCGTGTAGCCGCGCCCCGACATGCGGGCGTTGAACTCCTGGGTGCGGTCGCCGGCGAAGACGAGGTGCGAGTGGGAGTCGACGAAGCCCGGGATCACCGCGCGGCCCCCGGCGTCGATCCGGTTGTCAGTGGCGGGTGCTTTGCTTGATTCACCGGTCCACGCGATGCGGTCGCCGTCGATGACGACGGCCGCGTCCTGGATCAGACCAAGGGGGGATTCGTCACCGAGGGAGGGGTCGTTGGTTACCAGGCTTGCGATGTTGGTGATGACGGTCGTACTGCTCATGGTGTCCTCGTCGTCCTTTTCGGCGGTGAGGCTGTGGACGGTGGTCAGGCGCGCAGGGCGTCGATGGCGTCCGCGAGGGCTGTCGGCACATCCGGTACGAGGGTGTGCGCGCCGTCTCGGACGACGTGCCGGCCGCCCACGACCGTATGGCGTACGTCGGCCGCCGTCGCGGCGAATACGGCGGTCTCGGCACCGAGGCGCGGCACCGGTCCCGCTGTTCTGACCGAGTCGAGGGCGATCGTCGTGAAGTCGGCGAGCGCGCCCGCCTCCAGGGTGCCCGCGTCGTCCCAGCCCAGCGCCGCGTGGCCGTCGGCGGACGCGGCGCGCAGCAGGGCCGCGGCCGTCCAGTGACCGCGGGTGCGGGTGCGCAGTCGCTCGTTCAGCTCCATCGCGCGCGCCTCTTCGAGGAGGTCGATGACGGCGTGGCTGTCGGAGCCGAGGGAGAGCGGCGAGCCCGCGCGCTGGAGGGCGACGGCGAGACCGATGCCGTCGGCGAGGTCGCGCTCGGTGGTGGGGCACATGCAGGTGCCCGTTCCGGCGCCGCCGATCAGGGCGATGTCCTCGTCCGTGAGGTGCGTGTTGTGGACGCCGGTGGTGCGCCGCCCGAGAACGCCGTGGTCGGCGAGCAGCCGGGTGGGCGTGCAGCCGTGCGCGTCGCGGCAGGCGTCGTTCTCCGCCGTCTGCTCGGACAGGTGCACATGCAGCGGGGCGCGCCGCTCCTCGGCCCAGCGCGCGACCGTGGCCAACTGCCCGGCGGGCACGGCCCGTACGGAGTGAATGGCCGCACCGATCCGTGCGTGATCCCGGTCCTTGAGAACTGAAGAGCGTTCCGCCCAGGCGTCGGCCGTGCCGTCGGAGAAGCGGAGCTGGTGCTGGTTCGGGGGCTGCCCGAAGCCGGAGGAGAGGTAGGCCGTGTCGAGGAGGGTGATCCGGATGCCGGCCTCGGCCGCGGCCGCGATGAGCGCCTCGCCCATCGCGTTCGGGTCGGCGTACCGGGTGCCACCCGGGGCGTGGTGCACGTAGTGGAACTCGCCGACGGCCGTGACGCCCGCGAGCGCCATCTCCGCGTACACCGCGCGGGCGAGCGCGTGGTAGGTGTCCGGGGTCAGCTTGTCCGCGAAGGAGTACATGAACTCGCGCCAGGTCCAGAAGGTGCCGGAGCCGACCTGGACGGTGCCGCGCAGGGCGCGGTGGAAGGCGTGCGAGTGGGCGTTGGCGAGCCCCGGGAGGGTCAGTCCGCGGAGGATCTCGGCGCCGGGGGGCGGGGTGTCGAGCCCGGTGCGGACGGCGGTGATCCGGCCGCCGTCCACGTCCAGGGCCACGCCCGGCTCGACGTAGGTGTCGAGCCAGGCGTGCTCCAGCCAGTACGTCTCCGTCGTCACCTGCGGGCCAGCCCTTCGAGTACGTCGGCGAGTGCGGTCACCCCGGCCACGCAGTCGTCCTCGGCGGCGTACTCGGCCGGGGAGTGCGAGACACCCGTGGGGTTGCGTACGAACAGCATGGCGGTCGGAACGGTGCCGGAGAGGATTCCGGCGTCGTGTCCGGCACCGGTACCGAGCACCGGTACGGTCAGCTCGGCGTCCTTGTCCTTGCCCAGGATGCGGGCGAGCTCGTCCCGCAGGGCGTGCTCGAACTCGACGACGGGGGTGAACGACTCGCGGACGACGTCGAGGTCGACGCCGTGCGCCTCCGCGTATTCGCGCGCCGCCTTCTCGATGCCGGTGACGACCGTGTCGAGGGTCGCCTGATCGGCGGCGCGGGAGTCGAGCCAGCCGCGGACGAGGGAGGGGATGGCGTTCACGCCGTTCGGCTCGACGGCGATCTTGCCGAAGGTGGCCACGGCACCCGCGAGCTGGGCCTCACGGCGGGCGGCGAGCACGGTCTCGGCGTACGACAGCATGGGATCGCGCCGGTCGACGAGCCGTGTCGTCCCCGCGTGATTGGCCTCGCCCCGGAAGTCGAAGCGCCAGCGGCCGTGCGGCCAGATGGCACTGGCGATGCCGACGCGGTCGCCGCTCAGGTCCAGGGCGCGCCCCTGCTCGACGTGCAGTTCGACGAAGGCCCCGATGCGGGCGAGCCGCTCCGGGTCCGGCCCGATGGTGTCCGGGTCGTACCCGGCCCGCTCCATGGCCTGTGGCAGCGTCACACCGTCGGCGTCCGTCAGCCGGTGCGCCTGCTCGACGGTGAGCTGCCCGGCGGCGAGCCGCGACCCGACGCAGGCCAGCCCGAACCGGGCGCCCTCCTCGTCACCGAAGTTCACGATGGCGAGGGGCCGGGTGAACTCCACGTTCCTGTCGCGCAGTTCGTCCAGCGCGGCGAAGGACGACACGACCCCGAGGGGCCCGTCGAACGCCCCGCCGTCGGGCACCGAGTCCAGATGCGACCCGGTGACCACGGCGTCCCCCGCGGTGGGATCCCCGAGCCAGGCCCACTGATTCCCGTTCCGGTCGAGTTCGTAGGCGAGCCCGCGGGCCTCGGCCTGCGCCTTGAACCAGGCCCGGCACTCGGCATCGGCCCCGGTCCAGGCGAACCGGCGGTAGCCCCCGGACTCCGGGTGCCGCCCCATGGGCTTCAGCTCACGCCACATCTCGTGAAAGGAGGCGGCGGACCGATGCCGCCCGGCGGCCCCGGGCTGTGGGCCGCCGACGGCCGCACCCGTGGACGGCGACGAGGCGTCGGCCCGCACCGGGGAGTCGCCGCCGCGCGCCGCAGGCGCGGAATCACGCTGGGTCACGCGTCGCCGCCTTCGCGCATCGGCACGCGCACGCCACGCTCGTCGGCGACCGACTCGGCGATGTCGTACCCGGCGTCCACGTGGCGGATGACACCCATGCCGGGGTCGTTCGTGAGCACCCGACGGATCTTCTCGCCGGCGAGCTTGGTTCCGTCGGCGACGGACACCTGACCGGCGTGGATGGACCGCCCCATGCCGACTCCGCCGCCGTGGTGGATGGAGACCCAGGACGCGCCCGAGGCGACGTTCACCATCGCGTTCAGCAGCGGCCAGTCGGCGATCGCGTCGGACCCGTCGAGCATCGCCTCCGTCTCACGGTACGGCGAGGCGACGGAGCCGCAGTCGAGGTGGTCGCGGCCGATGGCCAGCGGTGCCGCCAGCTCGCCGGACGCCACCATGTCGTTGAAGCGCTCGCCGGCCTTGTCGCGCTCGCCGTAGCCGAGCCAGCAGATACGGGCGGGCAGGCCCTGGAAGTGGACCCGCTCCCGGGCCATCTTGATCCAGCGGTGCAGGGACTCGTTCTCCGGGAAGAGGTCGAGGATCGCCTTGTCGGTCTTGGCGATGTCGGAGGCCTCGCCAGACAACGCCGCCCAGCGGAAGGGGCCCTTGCCCTCGCAGAAGAGGGGGCGGATGTAGGCGGGGACGAAGCCGGGGAAGGCGAACGCCCGCTCGTACCCGGCGAGCTGGGCCTCACCGCGGATCGAGTTGCCGTAGTCGAAGACCTCGGCGCCGGCGTCCATGAAGCCGACCATGGCCTCGACGTGCCGGGCCATGGACTCCCGGGCCCGGGTGGTGAAGCCGGCCGGGTCCTTGGCCGCGTAGGAGGCCATGTCGTCGAAGTCGACGCCGACGGGGAGGTAGGAGAGCGGGTCGTGGGCCGAGGTCTGGTCGGTCACGATGTCGATGGGGGCGCCCTCGGCGAGCATGCGCGGGAGCAGGTCGGCGGCGTTGCCGAGCAGACCGATGGACAGCGGGCGCCGGGCGTCACGGGCTTCGACGGCGAGCTGGAGCGCGTGCTCCAGGGAGTCGGCCTTCACGTCCAGGTAGCGGTGCTCGATGCGGCGCTCGATGGCGCGCGGGTCGCAGTCGATACAGATCGCGACACCGTCGTTCATCGTCACGGCGAGCGGCTGGGCGCCGCCCATGCCACCGAGGCCGGCGGTCAGCGTGATGGTGCCCGCGAGCGTGCCGTTGAACTTCTTCGCGGCGACGGCGGAGAAGGTCTCGTAGGTGCCCTGGAGGATGCCCTGGGTGCCGATGTAGATCCAGGACCCGGCCGTCATCTGGCCGTACATGGTGAGGCCGAGCGCCTCCAGGCGCCGGAACTCCTCCCAGTTCGCCCAGTCGCCGACCAGGTTGGAGTTGGCGATGAGGACGCGCGGGGCCCACTCGTGGGTCTGCATGACACCGACGGGGCGGCCGGACTGGACGAGCATCGTCTCGTCCTGCTTGAGGGTCCGCAGCGTGCGGACCATCGCGTCGAAGGAGCGCCAGTCGCGGGCGGCCTTGCCGGTGCCGCCGTAGACGACGAGCTTGTCGGGGTGCTCGGCGACCTCGGGGTCCAGGTTGTTCTGCAGCATCCGCAGGGCGGCTTCCTGCTGCCATCCCAGGGCACTCAGTTCCGTACCGCGCGGCGCTCGGACGGGGCGGGGTCCTGACATGGTCTGCCTCCTATGCGGACTGCTGTGACTGTACGGAGTGTCCCAGCGGACTGTTGCAGTAGATATTCACATCCTCGCTTCTTGAATAGAGCTAGTCAATAGGTGCATAGGTCAGCGCGGGCGCGTCGTGGATGTTTGGCTGGGATGTATGGGCGCAGACAGGGACAGGACGGGGGATCCGGTGGACGACGGGGCGGACGGGACGGCGGTGTTTTCCGGCGAGGGCTCCGACAAGGACCCCGGCACCGGAGCCGGTGGTGGCGCTGACCGTGGCAGTGGCTACGGCAGTGGCAGTGGCAGTGGCAGTGGTGGCGGTGGCGGTGAGCCGGACTCGTATCGCGTCGTCCGGCGCGACGAAGCCGTCCGGGCCGCCGTGGAGCAAGGGCTTCTCGGTCCGGAAATCCCCATCGTCGCGCTCCTCGACGTCCCCGGCATCCGGGCCTCGGCGGCCGCCCTGCACGCCGCCTTCGACGCGGTGACCGCTCCCGGCACCCCGGTGCTGCACGCGTTCGCGGTCAAGGCGACCCCGCTCGTGCCCGTCCTGCGGCTGCTGCACGAGCAGGGCATCGGGGCGGAGGTGGCGAGCCCCGGGGAGCTGGCCCTCGCCCGGGCGGCGGGGGTGCCGGCGGCGCGCACCGTGCTCGACTCCCCCGCCAAGACGCCCGCCGAGCTGCGCGAGGCGCTGGCGTCGGGCATCGCGGTCAACGCGGACAACCCCCAGGAGCTGGACCGCATCGACGCGCTGGTGCGGTCCTCGGCCGGCCTCCCCCGAGCTCTCGGCCCCGCTCGGCCAGGGGGGACCCCCAGCCCCCTCGGCATCCGGGTGAACCCGCAGGTCGGCGGGGGTTCGATCGAGGCGCTGTCCACCGCTACGGCGACCTCCAAATTCGGGGTCGCGCTGCGGGACGAGGGCGCGCGGGAATGGGTCGTGCGGGCGTACGCCGACCGCCCCTGGCTGACCCGGCTGCACGCGCACACCGGGTCCCAGGGCATCCCGCTGTCGCTGATGGCGCAGGGCGTGGCGGAGACGTACGCGCTGGCCGAGGAGATCAACCGGCGGATCGGGCGGCAGCAGATCGACACGATCGACATCGGCGGCGGGCTGCCGGTCAACTTCGGCTCCGACGCGACGGCCCCGACGTACGCGCAGTACGCGCGGCTGCTCGCCGAGGTGGTGCCCGGGCTGTTCGACGGGCGGTACGGGCTGGTCACCGAGTTCGGGCGGTCGCTGCTCGCCAAGCACGGAACGGTGCTCGCACGGGTGGAGTACGCGAAATCCGCCGGGGGCCGGGCGATCGCGGTGACGCACGCCGGGGTGCAGGTGGCGGCCCGTACGGTGTACGCGCCCGGGTCCTGGCCGCTGCGGATCGCCGCGTACGACGCGAAGGGGCGCCCCAAGGCGGGACCGGACGTCGTCCAGGACATCGCGGGCCCCGCCTGCTTCGCGGGCGACCTGCTCGCCGAGGGGCGCGCGCTCCCGCTGCTCGAACAGGGCGACCACGCGGCGGCGCTGGATACGGGCGCGTACTACTTCGCCCACCACTACGCGTACAACTCCCTCGCCCGGCCGGGCATTTACGGCTTCGCGCCGGACGGGGAGGGCGGGGTGCGCTTCGCGGTCGTACGGGAGCCGCAGACCCTCGACGAGATCGTCGCGGAGTCGGGCGGGGCACGGCCGTCGGCGCTCACGGGGCTCTAGGTCGCCGATCGGATCCCGCTGATCGAAGCCCGCTGATCGAAGCCGGCCGATCGGAGCCCGCCGATCAGTGACGGCCGATCAGTGACGGCCGATCGAAGGTCACTCACCGAGGCCCACCCACCGCGATACGCCCAGAAGCTGACCCCCCGGAGCTCACCCACCGAGGCCCGTCGACCGCGAGGCGCCACCGAAGCTTCAGAGCTCACCCATCAGAGTTCACCCAGACCGGCGCTCGCGGTTTCGCGGGCGCCCCAGTGCACCCCGGTGCACGCCAGTGCACCCCCGCGCACCCCCGGCCCACCCCCAGGTGAGCCCTCGTGACGGCCTCGTGGGGCTTCACGATGGATTCACCGCGTTCAACCGGCCGGAAAATATGGTCAGTTGACCCACCTTAGTCACCCCTCGGCATGTTCCACAGGAAAATGCCAGAAGCCTCACCCCTCGCGCACACGTTGCGTAACTTCGGCGTCACTCGGCCGAACCCTTGGCGGGAGGGGAGACACGGTGCCCGGAATCGACGAGTGCCTGCTGGAAGCCATGACACTGCCCGGTGCCCGGGGTGCCGCGGTGGTCGACTGGACCAGCGGCCTGGCCCTGGGGACCGTCGGGGAGGCGCCGGGCGGTGATCACGAGACGACCGCGGCGGAGGCCGCCGAGCTGGCCCGGCTCGCCGCCGAACACCGGGCGTTCGCCCCGGGCGACGGCTCCGACTGGTCCGAGCAGGACACCCCGGTCGAGGACCTGATCATCAGCAACCGGGACAGCTACCACCTGTTGCGGTTCGTCCGGACGACCTTCGACAGCAGCGTGTTCCTGCACCTGTGGCTGGCCCGCGCGGACGGCAATCTCGCGCTGGCCCGCATCCGGCTCGGCGAGATGGCCGGACGGCTGGTGCTGGGATGACGACGGTCAGGACACCTCCCCCGCCGGGGCTGCCCGTACGGGACAGAGCGGCGGACGTCATCGGCGGCGTCTCGCCGATGCTGAGCCGGCTCGCCGCCGAGCGGGCCACCGGCGTCCTCCTCCGCGAGCGCGGCACGCTCTACCTCGCCGACGGTGACGTGGTGCACGCCGAGAGCCCGGCCACGCCGGGCATCGACCTGCTGTTCGCCGCCCGCGGGGTGCTGGACGCCGAGGTGTGGCGCGAGGCCGTGACAGCGGCCGGGGCGCGGCGCGGGGTCGGCCGCTTCCTGGTCGACAGCGGCCGGATAGCGGAGGGCGCGCTGGAGCTGTGCCATCTCGGTGCGCTGTACGACGCGGCGTACTTCGCGCTCGGGCCGAGCAGCACCCCGACCCGTTTCCGGTACGGGGCCGCGCACTGGCTCGGTCCGGTCCGCCCGGTGCCGGTGGCCGCGCTGGAGCGCGAGACCGTGCGCCGGCGCGAGCTGCTGCACCGCATCTGGCCCGACCCGGCGACGGACACCGCGCCGCTGGTGCGCTGCCGCCTCACCGCTGGGCCGTCGGTCCCGCTGCGTCAGCAAGCCGTTCTCGGCCGGGTGGACGGCCAGCGCACCGCGGCGGACGTCTCGCTCGCCCTGGGGCGGCCCGCGTTCCACACCCTGGTCGACCTGCGCCGGCTGGCCGCCGCCGGACTCGTGGCGGCGGCACCCCCGGCCGAGCCGCCTCCCGTGCCCGCTGTGCTCACCCAGCCCTCCGCCGACCCCGACGTGGCTCTGCTGCGGCGGCTGAGAGACGCGCTGGAGGCGCTGTGAGGCTGCGGACCTGTCGTTGGGATCACGCCCGGGCCGCCGGGTGTGGCACGCACCTCCGCCGCGTCGTCGTCACGCGCCGGCTCCCCCACGCCCGGCTTGGCTCGCGCGGGGGCACCCCCATCGCGTCGGCTCCCTCCTCCGCCGTGCGGCCGCACGCACCAGACCCCGCTCACCTGCGTGGTGACGCGCCGTGGGTCGACGTCGGCCTGACCCGCAAGACCGGCCCCAACCCGCGGGAGGCCCTGTGATCCGCGCGCTGCGACAGCGTGCCGAGAGGAGACTGCTGATGGCTGCGGAGCCCGAAGTCCTGGACGAGCTGCACCGGTTGAGGGCCCGAGTGCCCCAGCTGACCGGGGCGCTCGCGGCCAGCGCCGACGGTCTCGTCCTCGCCCACGACACCCCCGGTGTCGAGCCTGATGGGCTGGCCGCGCTCACGGCGGCCGCGCTGGGCGTCGCCGTGCGGCTGGCGGACGCCACCGGGCAGGGCGACTTCCGCGAGCTGCTGGTGCGCGGCGTACACGGCTATGTGGCGACGTACGCGGCGGGCGCCTCCGCCGTGCTGACCCTGCTCGCCCAGGACCGGGTCAACGTCGGCCGGCTGCACCTGGAGGGCCGCCGCTCCGGTACCCGGATCGGCGAGCTCGTGGACGCGGCGACGGCGCGCGGTGAACCGGTCGCGCCGGCGCGGGCGCCCGCGAAGAGCGCCTCCGCCCCGGCACGTACCCGCACGGCGCGCGGCGCGACGGGTTCGCGCGCCTCCACCACCCCTACCCCCAACACCCCGACCACATCGGAAAGCTGAAAGGAATCACGCCACCATGACCAATACCGAAACCGCGTTGAAAGAGGCGCTCGCCGCCATCGAGGGCGCGACCGGAGCCGCTCTCGTCGACTACACCAGCGGCATGGCGCTGGGCACGATCGGCGGCAGCAAGAGCTTCGACCTCACCGTCGCGGCGGCCGGCAACACCGACGTCGTCCGCGCCAAACTGCGCACCATGGAGCACCTCGGGCTCAAGGGCGAGATCGAGGACATCCTGATCACGCTGTCCGACCAGTACCACCTGATCCGGTTGATGAAGGGACGCGGCGGCAACGGGCTCTTCCTGTACCTGGTGCTCGACGCCAAGCGGTCCAATCTGGCGATGGCCCGCCATCAGTTGCGCAGGATCGAGGCGGACCTGGAGGTGTAGCGGGTCCGCCGCCGTGGTCAGCGGCGCCGCGCTCCACCGGGCGCGGCGTCGCCGGCCGCGACGCCGGTGGCCCGGCACGCCTTGACCGGCTTGCCTGCGGGGGCGCCCGCGCCCCTGCCGAGCCAGTCGACGCGCACCCAGATCAGCGCCTGCTCGGCGCGTTCGCGGCGCCCGAGCCAGCCGGCCTTCAGGCGCAGCCCGACGGCCGCCCCGGCGAGCAGCATGCCGCCCGCGGCGGGCAGCGCGAACGAGCTGCCGAGCGCGGCCACGAAGGCGAGGACGAGCCACCAGCGATGGCCGCGGCGCCAGTTGCGTATCGTCACGGCGCGGTCCTGGAGCACATCGTGCTTGCCGGCCCGGGCGGCGGAGCGCACCAGGGCGGCGTACCGCTTCCGGCGCCAGTACGCCACCACGGCGGCCGTGACGAGGAACAGCGCGGCCCCGGCCATGACCCCGATCCGGCGCCCGGTCACCCCCGGCACCAGCACCCCGATCCCTGCCGCGAACACCCCGCACCACCACAGCGGTGCGGCCCCGGCCCGTACGACGACGGCCACCCGGGCCAGCCCCTGCCCTCCGCGCGCCACGATCCGCCTCCTCAGCTCACCGTTCCGTCCTTTCGGGCGCGCAGGCTAACGAGAAAAAGTGAGACGAATCTGAGAGAGCGGCCGCCCTCGCGACCCGGCGGGCTACTCCACGAACAGCCCCCGCGCGGCGGCCCGCACGTCGAACTCCTCCAGCCGGGCCTGCGCGTCCGGCAGGTCGTCGCACATCGCCTCCAGGAGGACGCGGCCCAGCAGCATCGGGGCGCAGGCCGTGTCGAAGGCGAGGCCGGTGCCGACGGCCGCGGGGAGCAGCAGGTCGGACACCTTTGCCACCGGCGCGAACGCGGAGTCCGCGACCGTGACGACGGTCAGCCCGGCCTCCTTGGCGTAGGCGAGGGAGTCGACGACCTCGCGCGGGTGCCGGGGCAGCGCGAAGCACAGCAGGGCGGTCGCCCCGGCCAGGACCGCCGCGTCGATGCGGTCGTGGAGCATCGTGCCGCCCTCGTGGAGCAGTCGTACGTCGGGGTGGACCTTGGCGGCGAAGTAGGCGAAGCCGTATGCCTGGGAGGCGGCGGCCCGCAGGCCGAGCACGGGCAGCGGGCGGGAGGCGGCGAGCAGCCGGCCCGCCTTCGCCACCGGGCGCGGGTCGGCGAGCACTTCCGCGAGGTGCTTCAGGTTCTCGATCTCGGCCTCGACGGCCTGCTGGTACTCGTTGTACGAGCCGGTGTCCACCGCCTGTTCGGCGGGCGCGACCTCGCGCAGGTGCTTGCGCAGCGCCGGGTAGCCGTCGAAGCCGAGGGCGACCGCGAAGCGGGTGACGGACGGTTGGCTGACCCCGGCGAGGTCGGCCAGCTCGACGCTGGACAGGAAGGGGACGTCGGCGGCGCGCCGCACCATGCTGTGCGCGATGCGCCGCTGGGTCGGCGTGAGCCGGTGGCCCTCGAAGAGGGCCTGCAGCCGGGCGGCGGGACTGTCCGTCACGCTCACGTTCCTGTCCATGCCGGCAGCGCTCCCGTCCTTGTCCACGCCCGTGCCGTCGCCCCTGCCCGGACCCGCGCCGCTGCCCTTGTCCTTGCCCACGCTCATGACGTACTCCCCCTCCAGATGTCCGTGAACCGGTCGAGCAGTGCGGCCGCGGCCGTCACGTCGTCCGTGAGCGGCCGGTCGGCCTGTTCCGGGTCGAGCACCGACTCGGCCAGTTCCAGCGCGCGCCCGGCCGGCAGTTCCGGTGCCGGCCGCAGGTCGCGCTGGCGCAGCGCCCGTACGGCGGCGACCAGTTCGCAGCCGATGACGAGACGGTACGCACCGCACGCCCGCAGTGTCTGACGTGCGGCGAGCGAGGCGAAGCTCGCCTGCTCCTCGACGCCCCGGGAGAGTACAGCGTGGCCGAGCGAGGCGGGCGCGGAGAAGGCGCGCAGGTCGCCGAGGGCGGCTCCGGCGGCGTACTCCAGGATCATCACGCCGGAGGACGCGGGCTCGTGGTCGGCGAGGAAGGGGCGCAGACGGGTGTAGGCGGGCTCGTTGAGGGTGGAGAGCCGGGAGGTGGACAGGCGCGCCACCTGCGTCACGGCCAGCCGGAAGTGGTCGAGGGCCAGGGCGAGTTGGGCCTGGTAGAAGCCGCCATGGTGGTAGGCGGCCATGTCCTCGGGGGAGATGAGGGGGTTCTCTGCGGCGGCGTTGATCTCCACCGTGAGGACGGCTTCCAGGGCGTCCGCCGCGTCGTGCGCGGGTCCGTGTATCTGCGGGACGCACCGGAAGCCGTAGGGGTCCTGGATCCGCCCGAGCGGCGGCGTCGGCCGGTCCGCCGCACCGATCAACTCCCGCATCCGGCGCGCCACTTCGACCGATCCTCGGTGCGGGCGGGCGGCGTGCACGGGTGCGGCGTACGCCTCGTGCGAGCCGTCGACGGCCAGCAGCGACAGCGCCGCCACGACCTGCGTGGCCCCGATCAGACCCCGCAACTCGTGCAGCGCCAGGGCGGCCTGCCCGAGCGTGAGGGCGTTGCTGCTGATGAGCGCGAGCGCGTCGTTGTTGTCGAGCGGCTGCGGCTCGGGGCCGATGCCGTGCGGGCGGAGGCCGCCCTCCGGACCCCGCCAAGGGTGCTCCCCCGCCAGCGCCAGCCCCACCTGGGCGAGCGCCGCGATGTCGCCGGTGCCCACCGAGCCGAACTCGTTCACCACGGGGTGCGCGCCGGTCTCCAGGGCCTCGCACAGCGCCGTCACGACGGTGGGCCGCAGCCCCGCTCCGCCCGCGAGCAGCTGATTGGCGCGGACGGCGAGCATGGCGCGGACCTGATGGGCGGGGAGTTCCTCGCCGATCGCACCGGCGTGGCTGCGCAGCAGGCGCAGGCCGTGGTCCGCGGCGGCCTCGGTGGGCACGTCCTCGTTCCGGTTGGCGCCGACGCCGGTGGAACGCCCGTAGACGCGCCCGGTCGCGGCGATCTGCCGGGCCGCGTCCCAGGACTCCTCGACCCGCTTCATCGCCTCGGTGCCGGGCACCGGTCGCACGGCCCCGCCGGCGAGGCGGACGACGTCGTCGACGCCGGTGCTGCATCCGTCGAGGACCACGATGCCGCTCGGTGCGGCCACCGACCCGTCCACAGTTCGAGACGACATCACGCCCAAACTCCCCTCAATCCGGACATCCGATCTTGTCTGGCGGTCATAAGTAACCAGCGATTAACACCGGACCGTTGACAACCTATTCAGGTACAGAGAACTCTGCATGACGATATGCAGGCCGGGCAAGGGACACCTCATGATCCAGTTCGACGCGGTCCACAAGCGCTTCCCGAACGGCACGACAGCAGTCCACGACCTCTCCCTGGATATGCCGGAGGGCGGTGTGACCGTCCTCGTCGGATCTTCCGGTTGCGGTAAGACGACCACCCTCAGGATGGTCAACCGGATGGTCGATCCGACCTCCGGCACCATCCGGGTCGGCGGCAAGGACGTCCTGGAGCAGGACGCCGCCGAGCTGCGCCGTTCCATCGGGTACGTCATCCAGCAATCGGGGCTCTTCCCGCACCGCACGGTGCTCGACAACATCGCCACCGTGCCGCTGCTCCTCGGCTGGGGACGCAGGAAGGCACGGGCACGGGCGGCCGAGCTGCTCGAAACGGTCGGCCTCGCCGCCGACGCGGGCAAGCGGTACCCGCACCAGCTCTCCGGCGGTCAGCAGCAGCGCGTCGGCGTGGCCCGCGCGCTCGCCGCCGACCCGCCCGTCCTCCTCATGGACGAGCCCTTCGGCGCGGTCGACCCGGTCGTGCGCACCCAGCTCCAGGACGAACTCCTGCGCCTCCAGAAGGAGTTGAGCAAGACCATCGTCTTCGTCACGCACGACGTCGACGAGGCGGTCCGGCTCGGCGACCAGATCGCGATCTTCCGCACCGGCGGTCATCTGGTGCAGTGCGCCGCACCCGCGGAGCTGCTGGCCCGCCCCGCGGACGACTTCGTGGCCGACTTCCTCGGCGCCGAGCGCGGCCTCAAGCTGCTCTCCCTGAAGACCCTCGCGGACGTCCCGCAGGGGCCGGCCCCCGAGGGCGGCGGCTGGACCCTCGTACTCGACGAGGCCCACAAGCCGCTGCACTGGGCGTCGACGTCCGCGACGAACACGGAACTCCCCGTCCGCCCGCTCGCGGACGGCGACTCCCTGCTGGCGGCCCTCAACGAGTCGATCGCCTCCCCCACCGGCCTGATAGCCCGGGTCGACGCGGCCGGCGTCCTCACCGGCGTGTCGTCCCGCGACGACATCCACGAGCACGCGGGCCGCGCCCACACCGAAGCGAGCGTGCCCGCATGACCATCGACTGGTCGTGGATAGCCGACCACACGGACGACCTCACCACCCTGACGCTCTCCCACCTCCAGGCCGCCCTCTCCGCCGTCCTTTTCGGCCTGCTGATCTCGCTCCCGCTGGCCGTCGTCGCCCACCGGGTCCGCCCGCTGCGCGGCTTCCTCCTCGGCCTCTCGAACGTCCTGTTCACGATCCCGTCTATCGCGATCTTCGTCCTCCTGCTGCCCGTCTCCGGACTGACCCGCACCACCACGGTCATCGGCCTGACGACCTACTCCCTGGTCGTCCTGCTGCGGAACACGGTCGAGGGCCTCGACTCGGTCCCGGCCAAGGCGAAGGAGGCCGCGAAGGCGATGGGCACCCGCCCCCTGCGCACCCTCCTCACCGTCGAACTCCCCCTGGCCCTCCCGGTGATCATGGCGGGCGTCCGCATCGCGACGGTCATGTCGATCTCACTCGTCTCCGTCGCCACCTACATCGGCGACGGCGGCCTCGGCCAGCTCTTCACCGACGGCTTCCAGCGCAACTTCCCGACCCCGGTCGTCGCCGGTGTCGTACTGACCCTGCTGCTGGCCCTGGTCGCGGACGCGCTGCTGGTCGCGCTCCAGTACGTACTCACCCCGTGGACGAGGCGGCGAGCCTGATGTACGAACTCTTCAAGAACCTCGGAAAGTGGCTGGTCAGCGGCGACCAGTGGGCAGGCCCGGACGGCATCGCGCACCGCATCGCCGAGCACCTCGAATACTCCCTCCTCGCCACACTCATAGCCGCGGCCATAGCCCTCCCCCTGGGCCTGCTGATCGGCCACACCGGCAAGGGCGCCTTCCTGGCCATCAACCTGTCCTCCTTCGGCCGCGCACTGCCCACCGTCGGTCTGGTCGTCCTGGTCTTCCTGGTCAGCGGCCTGTCGCTGTGGTCGGTGTACGTAGCCCTCGTGGTCCTCGCCGTACCGGCCATCGTCACCAACACCTACGCGGGCATGAGCGCGGTCGACCCGGATGTGAAGGACGCGGCGCGGGGCCAGGGCATGCGCGGCCACCAGGTCCTCTTCCAGGTGGAGATCCCGCTGGCCCTCCCGTTGATCATGACGGGCCTGCGCCTCTCCCTCATCCAGGTGGTGTCCACCGCCACGATCGCCGCGTACGTCAGTTTCGGCGGCCTGGGCCGGTACGTCTTCGACGGCCTGGCCCAGCGCGACCTCGTCCAGGTCCTCGGCGGCGCCACCCTGGTCGCCGTCGTCGCCGTCGTCCTCGACCTGGCACTGGCCGGACTCCAGCGCTACCTGTTCCTCCCCCACTCTCGGCTTCGCTCGAGCGGGAGGGACCCCCATCGCCGTACCCCCGCAGCCCACTGAGGAGCCGAAGAACCATGAACCGTAGGACTCTGCTCGGGGGCCTGTTCGCCGCGGCCTCCGTCCCCGCCCTCGCCGCCTGCGGCAGCGGCATCACCTCGCTCGACGGCTCTGGCAACGCCGGCAGCGGCGGCTCCGGATCGAGCGCCGGCGGCGTGACCATCGGCACCGCCAACTTCACCGAGAACCAGATACTCGGCTACCTGTACGCGGGCGTCCTGGCGGCCGCGGGCGTCAAGACGAAGGTCCGCCCCAACCTCGGCTCCCGCGAGATCGTCGTCCCGGCGCTCAAGGGCGGCGACATCGACCTGCTCCCCGAGTACCAGGGCAGCCTCCTCCTCTACCTGGACGAGAAGGCCACGGACACGGAGGCGGGCGCCATGCAGAACACCCTCACCACCGTCCTCCCCGGCGGCCTGGAGGTCCTCCCCTACGCGGCGGCCGAGGACCGTGACAGCTTCGCCGTCACCAAGGAGACCGCCGACAAGTACGGCCTCACCTCCCTCGCCGACCTGCGCAAGGCCAACGGCAAGCTGATCCTGGGCGCCGCGGCCGAGATGAAGAAGCGCGTCGTCGGCGTCGTGGGCCTCAAGGACCGCTACGGCGTGGAGTTCAAGGAGTTCAAGTCCCTCGACTCCTCGGGCCCGTTGGTCAAGGGCGCCCTGAAGAAGGGCGACATCGACGTCGCGAACGTCTTCACCACGGACGTCGACGTGGCGGACAACGGCTGGGTCGTCCTCACCGACCCCCTGAACCTGATCCCCTCCCAGCACATCGTCCCCCTCATCGCCTCCCGCAAGGCCGACGCCAAGGTCCGCAAGGCCCTGGCCACCCTCGGCAACGTCCTCACCTCGGAGGAGCTGACCAAGCTCAACCGCCTGGTCGACAAGGACAAGAAGGACCCGGACGAGGTCGCGAACACGTGGCTCAAGGGGAAGAAGCTGGCGTGAGCCTCGAAGTGCCGGGCGGATCCAGCAGTTTCGTCCCGCCCGGCATCCGAGGCCGAGCGTGTCAGCCCATGGGGTCGTGCCACGTCCAGACCGGATCCGCTGGCGCCACCGTTCGTCACTTCCGGATCACCTACGGATGTAGCGGGCCGGCGTGTAGGCGACCGGGCCGGTGAGCCCAGCCCCGGACTCGTCGACCATGTCCACGACCTCGAAGCCCGCACCCGCCGCGTAGCGCTCCAGTTCCCGTGGAAACAGCACGCGTCGCCGGATCTCGTCCTGGGCCTCTTCGCCGGAGGCCGGAACCCAGCGCCTGCGCATGGTGTTGATCTGCGTCCGCAGGTCCCACTCGTATGGAGGGCGCTGGTCAACTTCGCTCGGACTGATGCCTTTGACCAACACCCATTCGACGCGTCACAGACAACGCAGCCGGGAGGCGGTCCATGAACCACCCACTCCTTATTTCGTCACTCTGACACAATCTTCCCTCGATTGATGATGCTCATGCTCTCTTCTGCGATGCTGGAAGCCGATCGAGAGGGGCCGTAGCCATGCAGTGGAAGATCCACGGGGAACGTCCGATCTACGAGAACCCTTGGGTGAACCTGTGGTTGACCGATGTGGAGCAGCCGGACGGACGCCGATGGGAGTACCACGTCGTCAAGCTTCGCCATCTGGCCGTGGCCGCCGTAGTGAACGAGCGTCAAGAGGTCCTGATGATGTGGCGCCACCGCTTCATCACGGACTCGTGGGCCTGGGAGTTGCCCATGGGCCTGGTCGAGGACAGCGAGTCCCCAGAAGAGGCGGCGGTACGCGAAGTTCTGGAGGAGACGGGCTGGCGTCCTGGCCCCACCAAGCCTCTGATCTACGCCGAGCCGGCCAACGGGATCACCGACTCGCAGCACCACATCTTCCGCGCGGATGGCGCGACCCACGTAGGACCGCCCACCGAGAAGAACGAGTCCGATCGCATCGAGTGGATCCCCCTCAGCGAGGTGCGAGGCATGATCGACCGCCGCGAGATCGTAAGCAGTGGATCCCTCGTCGGTCTCCTGTACCTGCTCATGGATGAAGCGATCCGCTGACCGGTGGGAGGAGCTCCCGTAGTCTCGCCTCGAAGGCCAGGGCCACGGGCTCCTGTCTGTGCGGTGCCAACTGCTCGTAGAACTCCCTGAGATGGCCCGACACTCGCTCCGAGGCCACCGCCGACGCGGGCACCAGAGCTTGCGTGGCGGTGTCGCACGCCTGATCAAGCTTGCCCTGGTCCAACTGCGTGCGAGCCAGCCAGAACGCGTGAAACGCACGGCCGCGCTGGTTGCTGTGGTCTTCCCGCCGTAAAGCATCCGCGATCAAGGGTTCGGCGGTTGCTGCTTCGCCCAGTCGGCCGTGGGCGATGCCCGTGTCCACGATGAGCTTGGGCTCATCGAAGTAGTTCACCCATGACGGGTCCGAGTCATTTGCCCCGATCCGCTCGAAATGGCGGTGTGCTTCGCCGATCGCCCGGTGAGTGGAGTCCCGGTTGCCGAGGGTGGCATGGGCGAACGCTTCGCGCATGGACAGCATCGACAGGACGCGCGGGGTGGTGCCCAGGGCTGAGCGGGCCTGGTCCTGGGCGGCGGTCACGAGTGCCAGGGAGTCTGCGGGCTTGTCCTGGTAGGTCGCCTGCAAGCTCATGCAGGCAAGCACGTTGGCCATGAACTGCCGGTCGTCGCTCTCCTTGGCCAGTTGCAATGCCTCGGTGAAGTACGCGCGGGCCCGGTTGTACTGGCGGGCGTCGAAGTAGGTCCAGCCGGTGAGGCGGGCCAGCTCGGCCGCGATTCCGTACAGGCCGTTCTGGATGGACGGCGGTCGGCTCTCCTTCAGGAGCCCGACCACATACCGGAGCTGACCGACGATGGCCGGCCTCAGAGCTTCGCCGCCGTGCTGGTCGTCCCGTCGCCAGTAATCCTCGATAGACGACCGGAAAGCTTCCAGCGTGGCTGTGCTGAGGTTTGTCCGGGTGGCCAACGCCAGGATGCTGTCCACATCTGGCCCCGGTAGAGAAGCGGGTGTCTGCTTCTCTGGCTCCGGCTCTTGCGGTGCCTCGCGCTCGGTGACGACGAGTGCCTGAGGCGTCTCCCAAGATCGCCGGGCAAGCCCGAGCATGTGCCCAGGGATGCGCAAGCCGTCCGCGATGCGTTCGACGACGTCCATGTGCCGCAACTGGCGGCGGCCTGCAGTGACTTCACCGACCCGGCTGGGAGTCAGTTCGCATCGCCTGGCGATCATCGACGGGTAGATGCCCGCTCTCGTTTTCACCAGCCGGAAGACTCTGGCGAAGTCCCGTACCCGACACGCATTGATCATCTCAGGATCGGTGAGCAGCCGGGCGGGCAGTTCCTGTGGCCGGTCGGCTTCGGGCATTGGGCAAGCTCCCACACTGCGAGGGCTACGCAACGTCGCTGATTCTCTACTTCCCGCGATATTACCCAAGTTGGGTAATCAGCCTGACCTTTTGGCGACGACCCGTGGGTCGCGATGCTCCTGTGCATGGCGAGCAATCAGCAGACCAGGCCAGTCATCGGTGAACTGGCGAAGGACAGCGCAAGGGGACGTATCGGCGTCGTCATGGGTGAGATCGGCGGCCGTGTACAGATAAGGCCGATCCGCGGCGGCAGGGAGTGGGATGCCATGCCGGACAACGTGGTGGCGCTCAGCGCGCGGGAGGAACTGAGCGCACGTCTGGCCGTGAAGGACGGCAACAGTCAGGTCGGACTGTGATGCGCGCCATCGGCCGGTACGCCGGGGTCCTGTTCATCATCTGCATCAGCGGCTCATGCGGCTTGGTGATCGGCATGGCCCTCGCTACCAGCCCGTAGACCGGCCGCCCCCGGACGGGTGCCAACTCCCCGGCTCCCCAACCCGTTCGGGGTCGGCCATCCAAGCCCGCTTCCCGGTCGTCTATGAGCCGAGCTCGACGATCAGGGCGGGAGGTAAGCGCCACGCACCACCTCACACGAGGAGATTGCACATGACAGCAACGATGAACGAGCAGAAGACCGGCCGCGCGGTGGCTGGTGAGGAGCTGTTCGAAAGCCTCTTCCACTTCGTGGTCATCCACAACGGGCAGTCGCCCGAGCGTGCCAAGCGGATCGCCGACCAGGCGGTCGCGTTCCTGGTCACGGTGGCCACCGCCACCGTGACCATGGTCCCCTCGGACGACGTGGACCTCGGCCTGCACGCACTCATCCTGCACACGAAGGAGTACGCCGAGCTGTGCGAGAAGTACGCGGGCCGCTTCCTGCACCACAACCCGGTGCTGGGTGGAGGGGCCCGTGACCCTGAGAAGGTCGCCGCCTCGGCACACGCCATGAAGGCGGCCGGTTTCACGGTCTTCGACGACCTCTGGACCGTCAACGGCGCGAACCTCGCACAGTGCGACTCGGACTGTGGCCGACCGTACGGTCAGGCGTAGCACACGACAACAGCGATGCGGCCGGCCCCGACTCGCGGTCGGCCGCGTTCGCTCGGAAGGAGAAGAGACGTTGCCCGGCTCAACCGCTGAACTGCCGATCGTGGTGCTCGACGCACTCATGCCCACGGCTCAGCACCTGGTCATCAACCGTCGGGGCTCCACTGTCTGGGAGGTGGAGAGCCATCGGGGCCACTACGCCGTGAAGCTCGGTTATCCGATCGAGGCCACCGCCGACTGGCCTGCCCAGCCCTGGACTGCGCTCGCGCCCGCACGCGAGGGTGCCGTGCTGCATCGCCTCGGCCTCGATGAGATCGCGTACGGCGAATGGGACCGCGGAACGTGGAACATGCAGCCATGGCATGAAGGGCCGGACCTGTACAGGCTGTGGGAGCCATGCCGTGGGCGAGACTCCTCCATCGCACCGCACACCAGCGCGGCGCTGGGATGCGTGGAAGCACTGGCCGAACTCCACGCAAAGGGCTGGGCACACGGTGATGTGCAGCCCGCCCACTTCATCATCGGGCCGGAACGGACGCACCTCATCGACCTCGCCCTTGCCCGGGGCGGACAAGTGCCCGAGGGGTACGATTTCCCCTTCCGCGGCAGCCTCGTCCACTACGAGGCACCGGAGATCGCACGCAGCGTGCTCGCCACCGGAGAAGCCGAGCCCACGCAGGAAGCCGACATCTACGCTCTCGGCGCATCCCTGCTCATCTCCGCCACCGGCTGGCGGGCGGTCGAGTACCCGGACGATGCTCCGCGTCCCGTGCAGAGAGAGGCAGTGGCGAATGGTCGGCGTCGAACCGTCAAGGCACCTGGCGAACTGGGCGAGCTGATCGACGCGATGCTCAGCCACGCTCCCAAGGATCGGCCGACGATCTACGAGGTGGGCAAAGCCCTGAGCTGATCCCGAAGCCCCGGTTCATCCGGCGCCGCTCGCACGGCCAAGGCCAACAACCAAAGACCGGACCACCCCTCAGCCTGGACAGCATTCCGGGTGGTCGGTCACGGAATCCCTGATCAGGACCCCGGTGCCGACGGTACCGGGGCTGTCGGCGTGCTCGGATGCGGGCACGGCTGTAACCAACCCCAGCTTCCTGTTGTCGAGTTGGAGAGGATCACTGTTGCGGTTCGGCCGGCGGAAGCCCAGTTCTGACCTGAGCCACCGAAAGTCGGCCGACGGCGGGACCGCCGAACGAGCACCCGTCACGTGTGTTTCCAGCGACCCCGCACCGACCTCAGCCACGCTTCTCCCACACACTGGTGCCTGCCGGTTGAGACTGGCAGGCAGGGCCCCTAGGGCACTCACCGGCCGCTGCTACACCGATCGCTTCACTGCTGGTGACATGGAACTGGTCCTGATCACCAGGACCACCGACTACAGCACCTTCGCTCAGGTCGCAGCAGACACCACCACGCCCTGATGCCCATAGCTCACCACCGTGGGCCGTGGTCCACGGCTGGTCCACACGCACTGATCAACAACGCGACAGAGCCGCGTCAAGGTGAGACAGGCCCCATGCAGAAGGGGTGCCCCTCAGCGAGAGGCGCCCCTCCTGACCAGCACGTCCATGACCTGGTGAGGTGGCGGGATTCGAGCCCACGGGGACGCTTTCACGTCCTCACGTTTTTCAAGACCGTTCCCGACCCCGTCGGGGCCTACACCCGCACCGCCGACCCCCGCTCACTCATCCGAGGCGCACAGAGGATCCGCTTCTTCCGGACCCGTTTCCCCTCGATCGCGGCGACCGTCAGCCGGGCGGCCTCCGCGGCGATCTCGGCCAGCCCCCAGTCGACGGTGGTCAACGGCGGCGTGAGCACCCGGGAGACGGGGTGGTCGTCGAAGCCGACCACGGAGACGTCGCGGCCGACTTCCAGCGAAGCCTCCGCCGCGGCCGCGTACACGCCATAGGCGAGGGAGTCGGAGAAGCAGAAGACGGCGGTGGCGGGCCGGTCGCCGTCCAGGACGCGGCGGGCCACGCGGGTCGCCTCGGTCAACTCCTGGGGGCAGGGGACGAGTTCGGCCTGCAGGCCGAGGCGGTCGGCGGCTTCGCGGACGTAGACGTCGGCGGGGCGGTCCGGGGTGCTCGGGCGGGTCGGGGTCAGCACGGTCACGCGGCGGTGGCCGAGGCCGTGCAGGTACTCCAGTACGGCGTCGATGCCGGCCCTGTTGTCGAAGATGACCTGCCCGGCCGTACGGGCCGCGCTCAGCGAGTCCCCGACGGCCACCACCGGCAGCGCCTCGGCGATCGCCGCCCAGCCCTCCGCCGAGGGGTTGACCGGGGACACCAGCAGCGCGTCGACCCGCTGGTCGCGCAGCTGCTTGGCGAGGACCAGCTCGCGGTCGGGGTCGCCGCCCGCGTCCAGGATCAGCGCGTAGCGGTCGCCGACGAGGAGCTCACGGCCGATGGCCGCCATCAGCTGCTGCTGCCACAGGTCCTGGAGGTCGCCCGCGAGAACGCCGACCATGCTGGTGCGGCCGCTGGCGAGGGCGCGGGCGATGGGATCGGCCTCGTAGCCGAGTTCGGCGGCGGCCTTGCGCACCCGCTCCTCGGTCTCCTTCGAGACCTGCTTGCCGCGCAGGGCATAGGAGACGGCGGCGGTGGAGAGGCCCGTGGCCTCGGCCACCTCCCGGAGGGTGGTGCGCTTGGTGGGCCTGGCCATGCCGGGAAGCCTACCGGGACCCGTCCGCATTGTGGGCACGCGGCGCCGTCCGCGCACCGTGGTCCCGCCCTCGCCCCACCCTCATCCTCGCCCCGCCCTCATCCCCAGCCCCCATCCAGCCCCCCTCGATCCAGTCCTCATCGATCCGGTCCTCGCCCCCCCCCGCTCCCGCCCCCGGGCGCGCTACTTGACACATCACCTTGTTAAGCGCTTAAGTTAACCGCATAAGTGAAGCGGTTAACCAACCACCACAACCACCTGACCCGCCTCCCGAGGACCCTCCGCGTGCCCACCGACGTCCACCAGCACATCTGGCCGCCCGCCTTCATCGAGCTGCTGCGCGCCCGCACCGCACCGCCGTTCCTCGACGGCTGGACCCTGCACCTGGCGGGCGAGCCGCCCTACGAGGTCCACCCGGCCGATCACGACGTCGCGGCCCGCACCGAGCTGGCCCGCGCCGACGGCCTCGACCTGGCCCTCGTCTCGCTCTCCAGTCCACTGGGCATCGAATATCTGCCGCCCGCCGAGGCCGAAGAGCTCCTGACCGCCTTCCACGACGGCGCCCTCGCCCTCCCCGCACCCTTCGGCGTCTGGGCCTCGCCCTGCCTGACGGCCCCGGACCCGGAGGCGGTCGCCGGCGAGCTGAGCCGGGGCTGCGTGGGCCTCCAGCTCCCCGCCACGGCCCTGCTCGACGCCGCAGGCTGGGACCGCTGCACGCCCCTCCTCGACGTCCTCACCCACCACGACAAGCCCCTCTTCATCCACCCGGGTGCCGCCCCGCCCGCCCCCGACGCCCCACCCTGGTGGCCCGCCCTGGTCCCCTACCTCCACCAGATGCACGCGTCCTGGTTCGCCTTCCGCGCCTTCGGCCGCGCCCGCCACCCGCGCCTGCGCGTCTGTTTCGCCGCCCTCGCCGGCCTGGCCCCGCTGCACGGTGAACGGCTCGCGGCCCGCGGCGGAGGGCGCGGCGAGGTCGACTTCGACGCCTTCTACGAGACCTCGTCGTACGGAACGCGCGCCGTGGACGCGGTCGTCCGCGCCGTCGGCATCGACGTGGTCGTCAGCGGCAGCGACCGCCCCTACGCGCCCCCCGTCGTCCCCGACCTCGGCGCGGACGCCGCCGTCCACGCCCTGCGCACCGCCAACCCCGTCCGTCTGCTGCACGGCCACCCCTGACACGGCCCACGCCACGCGGCCGACACGACACGAGAGGAGCCATCCATGACGTACGAGGCCCTGCCGGACCGCACGCTCGACAAGCGCGAGCTCCAGGCACTCGTCGACGACCTCGCCGGCCGCCCCGGCCTCTGGCGCGAACAGGTCGCGTTCTCCGACGAGGAACGGCACTACGCCTCCCTGTACCGCGACGAGTACGTCGATGTCTGGCTGCTCTGCTGGACCCGGCAGAACGACACCGGCTGGCACGACCACGACCTCTCCTCCGGCGCGGTCGCCGTCGTCCAGGGCGCGCTGGACGAGTCCAACCCCCGCATAGGCGGCAGCCATCTGTCCGTCACCGTCGGCGCGGGTGAGTCGTTCTGTTTTGGACCGGAGCACATCCACCGGCTGACCGGCGCCACCGACGACGCGGTCTCGATCCACGCGTACTCGCCGCCGCTGTGGCGCCTCGGCCAGTACGAGATCACCGACGACGGCCTGATGCGCCGGATCTCCGTCTCGTACGCCGACGAACTGCGCCCGCTGGACGCTCCGGCCGCCTGAAACACCCCCGGCCGGCAGGGCACAAAGGAGCGTTTGTGAGAGTGACCGCGTGCGTCAGTCTCCGAAGTCGGCTGCGCAGACGACTGGAGTCGGGTGCACTGAGTAAGGCCTCCGCTCGCGGGCCGTCGGCCCCTGGCGGCTGCTCAGTCGGGTGGGACGGCTGGTTCGATGATCCGATACCCCACGCCGGGTTTGGTGGCGATGACCGGGGGGTCGCCGAGTTTGCGGCGCAGGCGGCTGATGGTCACCGTGACGGTGTTGGTGAACGGGTCGGCGTGTTCGTCCCAGACCTGTTCGAGGAGGTTTTCCGTGCTGAGGAAGGCGGGGCTCGCGTGTAGGAGGGCTTCGAGTACCGCGAATTCCTTGACGGAGAGGTCGAGTTGGTGGCCGTCGCGGCCGGCGGTGCGGCGCATCGGGTCGAGTTCGATGCCCGCCGCACTCAGGGTGCGGGACCGGGCGGCGGGGCGGCGGCGGGCCAGGGCGCGGATGCGCAGGACGAGTTCGGGGAAGTGGAAGGGCTTGGCGAGGTAGTCGTCGGCGCCCAGGGTCAGGCCGCTGACGCGGTCCCCGGGAGAAACGGCGGCGGTCAGCATCAGGACCATCACGCGGCCGTCCCCCTCGGTGATCATCTGGCAGAGGGTGTCGCCGTGGATGCCTGGCAGGTCGCGGTCGAGCACGACGACGTCGTACGCGTTGACGTCCAGCTTGGCCGCGGCGTCGAGCCCGTCGTGGGCCACGTCCACGGCCATGCCCTGGTCGCGCAGTCCCTCGGCAATGACTTCGGCGAGGGGGCGGGCGTCCTCGACCACCAGGACTCTCAACGCGCCACGCCCGTCTCTGCGTTGGGAACTTTCGCCGTCGCCCTGCCGTCCTTACGGGGGAGGGTGATGGTGACGCGCAGGCCGCCGTCGGGGTGGGCGCGCAGGTCCAGGGTGCCGTGGTGGGCCTGAGTGATGGCCGCGACGATGGAGAGGCCGAGGCCGCTGCCCTGGCCGGTGCCGGTCCGGTCGGCGCCAAGACGGCGGAAGGGCTGCGCGAGGTCCGCCACCCGCCGCTGGTCGAGGACCGGCCCGCTGGACTCGACGACGAGGGACACTGCGCCTGCATCGTCTCCTTCGGCCCGTACCACGACACTGATCCAGCCCCCAGGGTCGTTGTGCGCGATCGCGTTGTCGACCACGTTGTCGGCCACGCGGCGCAGCAGCGTCTCACTTCCCCACACCCACGCGGAGTCGTCGATCCGGTTTTCACGCACGGTCAGACCCTTGGCCGCGATGTCCTTTGCCCGTCCGCTCAGGGCGGTCAGCGCGAGTTGGCCGAGGGCGAGGCGCGCCCAGTCGGTGAACTCGCCGTGCTGAGTGCGGGCCAGGACGAGGAAGCTCTCCAGCAGCCGGTCCACCCGGTCGAGTTCGGCGCGCATCCGGGCGGCCAGCGTGGCCGTGGTCTCGGGTACCGGGCCCGGCTTGGCGAGGGCCACGTCCAGGGAGGCCCGCATCGTGGTGAGCGGGGTGCGCAGCTCGTGAGAGGCGTTGGCGACGAAGAGGCGCTGGGCGTCGAAGGAGCCCTCCAGGCGGCCGAGGAGGTCGTCGATGGTGTCGGCGAGGTCCTTCACCTCGTCGCCGGGGCCGCGGATGGCCAGGCGTTCGTGCAGGCTGTCGGCGGTGATCCGGCGGGTGGCCGCTGTCATCACGCGCAACGGGCGAAGCACCCGGCCGGCGACGAACCAGCCGAGGCCGACCGAGAGCACCGCCATGACGCCGAGGGCGATGGCGGAGCCGATCAGGATCTGCCGGGACTGGGTGTCGTGCGCCTGGGCCAACTGCTGCTCCAGCTCGTCGATGCGGCCCTGGGCCTGTGCCGCCGCGGCGGGCTGATCGGTGCCGCTGCCGGGGGCGGTCTGGCTGACCCTCGATCCTCCGGATGCCACCAGGGCCGCGATGGCGAGCAGCGCCGTGCCCGACAGCAGGAACAGCGTCACATACAAGGCGGTGAAGCGGGTGCGGGCAGTGCCACGGCGCAGGCCGAGCCGGGCAGTCAGGCCCGCGAGCCGTCGGGGCGGACCCCATTTCATCCGCATGCTCCCCTCTCACCACCGCACCAGGACACGTACCAGGCCAGGCTAAGCCGAGGCGCCTAACAGCGAGATGACAGCGGCCGTTCGGCCCCTGTAACTCGATCCGTCACAGGGTGGGGCCATGAGCGATGAGAGTACGAAGGCGACGATCGAGGTCATCGGTCTGCGTAAACGCTTCGGGCCACAGCTGGCTCTGGACGGAATGACGTTCACCGTGCGGCCCGGACGGGTGACCGGCTTCGTCGGCCCGAACGGCGCGGGCAAGTCCACCACCATGCGCGTGATCCTGGGCCTTGACGCGGCTGAGGAGGGAAAGGCCCTGGTCGACGGGGTGCTATACCGTACCCTGCGTCGCCCGCTTCGGCATCTGGGGGCACTGCTCGACGCCTCCGCGCTGCAGCCGAGCCGCACCGCCCGTAACCACCTGCTGTGGCTGGCCCACTCACAGGGCGTGCCGGCCCGGCGCGTGGACGAGGTCATCGATCAGGTTGGCCTGGGCACGGCGGCCCGGCGCAAGGCCGGCGGCTTCTCGCTGGGCATGCGCCAGCGCCTGGGGATCGCGGCGGCGCTGCTCGGTGACCCGCCGGTCGTCATGCTGGACGAGCCGTTCAACGGCCTCGACCCCGACGGCATCGTGTGGATGCGCGGCTTCCTTTCGTCGCTGGCCCGGCAGGGCCGCGCCGTCCTGGTCTCCAGTCACCTGATGAGCGAACTCCAAGACACCGCGGACCATCTCGTGGTGATCGGCCGCGGCCGGGTCGTCGCAGACGCCAGCGTGTCCGAGCTGCTCGCCGAGGCATCCGGCGGCCGGGTCACCCTGCGTACCTCCGCGCCTCCGCGCGCCGCCCAGGTCCTGCACGGCGCGGGCGCCACCGTTCTCGCCACCGGCCCCGACACCCTCGGCGTCACGGGCCTGCCCGACGAGGAGATCGTGGCCCTGCTCGCCCGGAACGGGGTGCCGTTCTCCCAGGTGTCCACGCATCGGGCGACGCTCGAAGAGGCATACATGGAGCTCACCCGGGACGCGGTGGAGTACCGGGGCATCCCGGCGATGGAGGCCACGCGATGACAGCCACCCTCACCCCTCGCCCCCCGGCCACGAGGCGCGCTGAGCGGAGCGGGTTCCTCAGGACGCTGCACGCCGAGTGGACGAAGTTCCGTACGGTACGCGGCTGGGTCCTCGCCATGGCGGGGGCGCTCCTGGTGACGATCCTGGTCGGCCTGCTCGGCACGGCCGCCCCCGCCCCCGGCGGTCGCGGCGCCGACTCCGCCTCGTACCCGAAGGGCCCCGGCGGCGAGGCCGTCAACGACAGCTTCTCCTTCATCCACAAGACGCTCACCGGCGACGGCGCCCTCACCGTTCCCCTGCGGTCGCTGACTGGTGTGGCCGACACCGGGACCGGCAAGACGGCCCAGGGCGCCCAGCCCTGGGCGAAGGCCGGGATCATCGTGAAGGAAAGCCTCACCCAGGGATCCCCGTACGCGGCGGTCATGGCCACCGGCGGCCACGGCGTACGCATGCAGTACAACTACACGCACGACACGGCGGGCCCTTCCGGCAAGGTCTCCCAGGAGTCCCCGCGCTGGCTGCGCCTGGTCCGCTCCGGTGACAGTCTCACCGGTTCCACCTCCACCGACGGCTCCCACTGGACCAAGGTCGGCCATGCGAAGCTGCCGAGACTTGCGCGCACCGTGCAGGCCGGGCTTTTCGCGACGTCACCGGAGGCGAAGCAGGACACGGCGGCGGGCGCGGGCTTCAGCCCTGCCGTGGCCACCGGCACCTTCGGCCGCCCCGCTCTCACCGGCGACTGGTCCCAGGGGGCGTGGAGCGGCACACAGGTGGGCGGCGACGCGGGCACCTCCGGCAGCTACACGAACACCACCAAGGGCGGCTTCACCCAGACCGACGGCGGCGGGTTCACCGTGACCGGGGCCGGTGACATCGCACCGGTCGTCGGCGGGCCCGTCATGGGCGTCGGCTTCTGCGTCGAGAACTTCCTTGTCGGCACCTTCGCCGGGCTGATCGTGGTGATCGCCGTGGGCACGGTGTTCATCACTGGCGAGTACCGGCGCGGTCTGCTGCGTACGACCATGGCGGCAACTCCCCTGCGGGGCCGGGTGCTTGGTGCCAAGGCGCTGGTGGCCGGCGCCGTCGCGTTCGCCATGGGCCTGGTGGCCGCCGCGATCACCATTCCCATCGGGGAACGCAGCGCGCTCGGCAGGGGCTTCCATGTCTTCCCCGCAACGTCGGCGACCGAAGTGCGCGTCATGGTCGGCACCGGCCTGCTCTGCGCGGCCGCCGCCGTGCTCGCCCTCGGCGTCGGTGCCCTGCTGCGGCGCAGCGGCACGGCGGTCGCCCTGGTCATCGCGTCGATCGTGCTGCCCTTCCTGCTTGCCACCTCCGGCGTACTGCCCCCGGGCGTCTCGGAGTGGCTGCTGCGGGTGACCCCGGCTGCGGGCTTTGCCATCCAGCAGACTCTGCCGCAGTACGCACAGGTGCTCAGCGTGTACGAACCGTCGACCGGCTACTACCCGCTGGCGCCCTGGGCCGGCCTCGCCGTGCTGTGCGGATACGCCGCGCTCGCCTTCGGTCTGGCCATGGTGCGGCTGCGCGGGAGGGACGTATGAGTCTCCTGAGCGGTGCACGACTCACGAGCACGGCGGACGGCGCATGGCGAGGGGACTTCGGCCGCGCCCTGCGCGCGGAGTGGACAAAGCTGCGCACCGCAGGGGAAATGGGCAGGTTGCTCCTGCTCGCCGTCGCGCTGACCGTGGCCGTCGGCTGCGGCATCGCCAAGGCCGTGAAGTGCCCGGACGCGGGGTGCGGCCAGGACGCCGTCAAGCTCGCCCTGACCGGCGTCACCGTCGGGCAGGCGGTCATCGCCGTCTTCGCGGTGCTGGCTGTCAGCGGCGAGTACGGCACCGGCATGATCCGCACCACGTTCACGGCGTTGCCGAACCGGCTCACCGTCCTCACCGCCAAGGCGACGGTTCTCACCACGGTCGTCCTGGCCTCCGGGACGGTTGCTGTCCTGGCCTCCCTCCTCGTCGGCCGCTACATCCTGTCCGGCAACGGATTCACCGAAGCGCACGGCTATGCCCCGCTGTCCCTGGCCGACGGCCCGACCCTGCGCGCGGCCGTGGGCTCGGTCCTCTACCTCGTCCTCATCGCCCTGCTCGGCCTCGGCGTGGCGACCGCGGTACGGGAGGCGGCGAGCGCCATCGGGATCGTGCTCGGGCTGCTCTACCTCTTCCCGGTCGTCACCGGGGTGGTCAACGACCCGGAGTGGCAGCGCCACCTCCAGCAGATCTCGCCCATGACCGCCGGGCTCGCGATCCAAGCCACCGTCCATCTGCACGAGCTGCCCATCGGCCCATGGGCCGGCCTGGGCGTGCTCGCCACGTGGGCCGCGGCCGCGCTGCTGGTCGGCAGCCTGCTGCTGCACAGGCGCGACGCGTAGCCGAATCGAGCCGTCCGCGAGCACGGTGGCTTCCGGCCCCTCCCCGGCCCGGCACCTCACCCGGTCAACGATCCAGCCGATCGGGAGCGACGCCGGGCGGGCGGGTCTTCAGGATGCCGACCCGGACCCACTGTCCGCCGCCGATCGGGCGGCTTCCGCCTCGGGCACGGTGCGAGGGCCGGGCGGCGTACATCGCCCTGATCATGGTGGCCGGCACGGCGGTCGCCCTGCTCGGCAAGGACAGCTTCCTGTCCTCCTTCAAGGACTTCCTGCTCTTCCTGCTGACCTTCTTCACCCCGTGGTCGGCGATCAACCTGGTCGACTACTACCTGATCTCCAAGGAGCGATACGACATCCCCGCCCTGTCGGACCCCCACGGCCGCTACGGAGCGTGGCGCTGGGACGCGCTCGGGGTGTACGCGGCGGGGCTGCTCGCCCAACTGCCGTTCCTCGCGACGAGCTTCTGCACGGGCCCGTTCGTGGCGCCGCTCGGCGGTGCGGATGTCTCGTGGATCGTGGGTCTCGTCGTACCGGCGCTGCTGTATTGGCTGGTCGCACGGCGCAACACGGCGCACATCCCGGAGCGGACGGCGTATGCGCCGGTACCCGATCAAGATCCGGTATCGCCGCGGCGATGATCTGACGACGAATCAACCAAGTGTCGTTAAACCGACACTCAGGGTGACTCTCCGGGTGCGTACGGTGAATGTGCGCTTCAGGCACAACTGGCGCTACAGGCACAACTCCTGAGGGAGCGTCATGCCCTCGAACCGCAGGGCCTTTCTGGCGGCCACCACCGCCGCGTTCACCACGACTCCGGCCGTGTCGGCCGCCGCCGCGCCCCATCGGGATGCGGATCCGGGACCACCTCCACGTCCACTGCCACATCCACCCCCACTTCCACATCCGCATCCGCATCCGACCACTGCGCGGGAAGCGCTCGCCGCGCTTCTCGCGGGCAATCGGCGGTACGCCGCCGGGCACCCCCGGCATCCGCACGAGGGACGCACCCGGCGGCATGTCCTCGCCGCCGAGCAGCACCCCTTCGCTGTCGTCGTCGGGTGCGTCGACTCCCGGGTGCCGCCCGAGCTGGTCTTCGACCAGGGGCTCGGGGACCTGCTCTGCATAAGGACCGCGGGCCAGGTGCTCGACGAGGCGGTGCTCGGGTCCATCCAGTACGGGGTCGAGGTGCTGCACATTCCGCTGGTGCTGGTGTTGGGGCACGAGCGGTGTGGGGCGGTGGCGGCGACGCTGGCGTATCTGCGGGACGGGACGCCGGTACCGGGGCACCTCCGGCTGCTGGTGGACGAGATCGCTCCTGCGGCGTGGCGGACCCGGGCGATGCCAGGCGACTGGGCGGAGCACACCGTGCGGGCCCATGCCGCATGGGTGCGGGACGCCATCCGGGCGGACCCGGCGTTCTCCTCCGCCACCGTGGCCGCCGCCCGCTTCGACCTCGACACCGGGCGTGTGGGCCTGCTGCCCTGAGCCCCCTCTTTCACCGCACCCGGTCTTTCCCGGCACCCGGCGCTGTCGGCTGTACCCACCCTCCCCCAGCTCTCGACGCCGCTCGGCCAGGGACCCCCATCGACCCCTCCCCCCGCAACGATCGCCCACAGCGGTAACACCGGACGCTTCTCCCCCAACTCCGCGAAGAAGTCACGCACTCTGATGAACCACTCCCCTGCCCTCACCCGGGCTCTCTCCGTCCTGCCCTCCGCCGCCGACTTTCGTTCCATGACGCGCGCCCCTCGGCGCGACCTGCTCTGTGGGCTCACCGTCGCCGTGGTGGCCCTTCCGCTCGCCCTCGGGTTCGGGGTGACCTCCGGGTTGGGGGCCGCGTCCGGGCTGGTCACCGCGATCGTCGCGGGGGCGCTGGCCGCGTTGTTCGGGGGATCGGCGAGGCAGGTCAGTGGGCCCACGGGGGCGATGACGGTCGTGCTGGTGCCGATCGTGCACGAGTACGGCGCCGACGGCGTGCTGACCGTCGGGCTGATCGCGGGAGTGATGCTGCTGGCACTGGCGTTCGCGCGGGCCGGGGCCGCGATGGCCTATGTGCCCGCGCCGGTGATCGCCGGGTTCACGGTCGGCATCGCCTGTGTGATCGCCTTGCAGCAGGTGCCGTCGGCGCTGGGGGTGCCCGTACCGCACGGGGAACAGGTCGCGGCGGTGGCGGCGCGGGCGGCGGAGGAGTTCGAGCGGACCCCGCAGTGGGCGGCGCTCGCGCTGTCGCTGGGGGCGGCGGCGGTGATGCTGGCCGGCGCCCGGTGGAAGCCGGGGGTGCCGTTCTCACTGGTCGCGGTGGCGGCGGCGACCCTCGCGGCGGAGGGGCTCGGCCTGCACGTGACCCGGATCGGCAGCCTGCCCGCCTCCCTCCCCGCTCCTTCCCTGGCCTTCCTCGACCCCGCCCGCGTGCCCTCCCTGCTCGCGCCCGCCGCCGCGGTCGCGGCCCTCGCCGCCCTGGAGTCCCTGCTGTCGGCCTCGGTGGCGGACGGCATGCGCCCGGGTGAGCGCCACGACCCCGGCAAGGAGCTCTTCGGCCAGGGCATCGCCAACCTCGCGGCCCCGCTGTTCGGCGGCGTACCGGCTACGGGTGCGATCGCTCGTACGGCCGTCAACGTCCGTACCGGAGCGGCCTCGCGGCTGGCCGCCCTCACGCACGCGGTGATCCTCGCCGGGATCGTCGCGGCGGCCGCCCCGCTGGTGGCGCGTATTCCGCTGGCCGCGCTGGCGGGGGTGCTGCTCGCCACCGCCGTACGGATGGTGGAGACGGGCGCCGTACGGGCGATGGCGCGGGCCACGCGCGGCGACGCGCTGGTGCTGGCGCTCACCGCGTGCGCGACGCTCGCCCTCGATCTGGTGCGGGCGGTGCTGCTGGGCCTCGCGGTGTCCGTGCTGCTCGCCCTGCGCGCGGCGGTACGGGGCAGTCGGCTCACCCCCGCCGCGGCCGACGAGGCACCGGGATGCGCGGAGGTGACGTACCGCTTCGACGGGCCGCTGCTCTTCGCCGCGGCCCATCGTTTCCGGCGCAGCCTCGCGGACGTGCACGGGGTGTCGGCGGTCGACCTGCGGATGTCGGGGCTGACCGCCGTGGACGCGACGGGCGCGCTGGCGCTGAAGGACGCGGTGGGGGATCTGCGCGGCCGGGGCATCGAGGTCCGCATCACCGGAGTCGAACGAGGTCACCGCAAGGTCCTGGAGTCGCTCGGGGTGCTGTCGGGGGCGCAGCCCAGTGCGAACAGGGGGGCTATCCCCAGTGCCACGGGGGCCGCTGCTCCCTAACCTGAGCACCATGACCGGTATGGAGGCGCGCGGCGACGCCGAACTGAAGAAGGAACTCGACGCCACCCTGCACGCGCGCAGGGAACTGGGCGAGGAGTACGAGTCCGCGCTGGTCGACTCGTTCCTGGAGAAGGTCGAACAGCGCCTCGACGGCGCGGTCGACCGCCGGGTGCGGCGCCAGCTCGCCGAACAGCAGATGGTGGTGGCCCGCGGCGCGCGCTCACCGCAGTCGTCCGACTCCTGGGGCGAACGTTTCGGCTTCGGGATCGTCTCGCTCGTCCTCGCGATCCCGCTCTCCGCGATCGGCGGCGGTGTCGGGAACCTGCCCGGCCTGCTGGTCGCCTGGGGCGGCATCGTGGGCGTCAACGTGGTCCAGGCCGCGCGCGTCACGCCGAACTTCTTCGGCCGCCGCAAGGACACGTCACAGGGCTCGGACTGGGACGAGTAACCCTGTTCTTGAAGCTACGAATGCCGTGGCCACCGATCGGTGAACCACGACGGCGAGCGACCAGGTCCGCGAGAGCCGACCGGGTCCGCGAGAGCGGCGCCGGCTCCGGCGCAGAGACAGGGCCCGGCACCTTCACAGGTGCCGGGCCCTCTCCACGTGTTGCGCGGGGACCGCCGCACCCCCGTTACCGGGGGGCGGGACGACGGCGGTCCCCGCGAGGGACGCGGGCCGGGTCAGGGCCGGGCTTGCGCGTCCTAGGCGTCCATGGAGGTCCGGGAGCCGCTCCGGAGGTCCTTGGCGCCGTTTTCGGTGTCGGCCGGGGCGGGGAGCCGCTCCCGCCCTGCCGACACCCACTAATGTGACGGACCCGTGTTAAGCGGGTGCTGCGCGGACGTGACGCGCTCGTACCACTTCCGCGAAGTTCCCCGTCGCAAGAGCCGGAAGATCCCTCTTGGGTGGGGTACTTCGGGAAACGTTCTTCCTGCCCCGGCAGGAAGCCCCCGCTCGCGGCGCACCCGATCACCACCGCTCGGCGCTGCGGCCTACTGCTTGGCGCCGCCCTTGGCGAGGAAGGAGAGCAGGTCCTGGCGGCTGACGACGCCGGTGGGCTTGCCCTCGACGAGGACGATCGCGGCGTCGGCGCCGCCGAGCACGGACATCAGGTCGCCGACCGGCTCGCCCGAGCCGACCTGCGGCAGCGGCGCCGACATGTGCTTCTCCAGCGGGTCCTCCAGGGAGGCCCGCTGGGTGAACAGCGCGTCGAGCAGCTCGCGTTCGACGACCGACCCGATGACCTCGGCGGCCATCACGTCCGGGTGACCGGCGCCCGGCTTCACGATCGGCATCTGCGAGACGCCGTACTCGCGCAGCACCTCGATGGCCTCGCCGACCGTCTCCTCCGGGTGCATGTGGACGAGGGAGGGGATGGAGCCGCCGGCCTTGTCGTTCAGGACGTCGGCGACGCGCGCGCTCGGGCCCGCGTCCTCCAGGAAGCCGTAGTCGGCCATCCACTCGTCGTTGAAGATCTTGCTGAGGTAGCCGCGCCCGCTGTCGGGGAGGAGGACGACCACGACGTCGTCCGGCCCGAGCCGCTCGGCCACCCGCAGCGCGGCGACGACCGCCATGCCGCAGGAGCCGCCGACCAGCAGTCCCTCTTCCTTCGCGAGCCGCCGCGTCATCTGGAAGGAGTCCTTGTCGGACACGGCGACGATCTCGTCGGCGACCGTCCGGTCGTACGCCGTCGGCCAGAAGTCCTCGCCGACACCCTCGACGAGATACGGCCGCCCGGAGCCTCCGGAGTACACAGAGCCCTCGGGGTCGGCGCCGATGACCTGGACGCGACCCTCACTGGCGTCCTTCAGGTAGCGGCCGGTCCCGGAGATGGTGCCGCCGGTGCCCACACCCGCCACGAAATGGGTGATCTTCCCCTCCGTCTGCTCCCACAGCTCGGGGCCGGTGGAGTGATAGTGCGACAGGGGGTTGTTCGGGTTGGAGTACTGGTCCGGCTTCCAGGCGCCGGGCGTCTCGCGCACCAGCCGGTCGGAGACGTTGTAGTACGAGTCCGGGTGCTCGGGGTCGACGGCGGTCGGGCAGACGACGACCTCGGCGCCGTACGCGCGCAGCACGTTGATCTTGTCCGTGGAGACCTTGTCCGGGCAGACGAAGATGCACTTGTAGCCCTTCTGCTGGGCCACGATGGCGAGGCCCACACCGGTGTTTCCACTGGTGGGCTCGACAATCGTGCCACCGGGCTTGAGGGCGCCGCTCTCCTCCGCGGCCTCGATCATGCGCAGGGCGATGCGGTCCTTCACGGACCCGCCGGGGTTGAAGTACTCAACCTTCGCCAGGACGGTCGCCTGGATGCCCGCGGTCACGTTGTTGAGCCTCACCAGCGGGGTGTTGCCGACGAGGCTGATCATCGAGTCGTGGAATTGCACCGTTGTCTCCGGAGCTGCGTTTCAAAAGGAATGGTCCCGTCAGCCTAAGGCCCTGGGGGACCGTCACGCGCCGTTGAGATTGGCCGACCTGCTTCACGGGGCAAGCAGTGGTTGTACGGCTACGAGGAGGTGGCGGCGACGGATGTCGAGCTTGTCGAGGGCGAGGGTGGCTCGGCGCATCGCGGCGGGCGCTGCGTACGGCGGTGGTGGGATCGGCCTGGTGGGGGCGGCAGCAGTCGGCCTGGTACTGGCCGAGGTGCAGATGGCGAAGCGCCATGTGGGCAACGGACACAGTCACGCGCCGCGCGCGGACGGACTGTACGGGTACGCGTACACCGGTCCTGACGAACCGCCCCTGCGTCTGACGATGCTCGGCGACTCCACGGCCGCGGGCCAGGGGGTGCACCGGGCCCGCCAGACGCCGGGCGCACTGCTGGCCTCCGGGCTCGCGGCGGTGGCCGAGCGGCCGGTGGAGCTGTGCAACGTGGCGCTGCCCGGGGCCCAGTCGGACGACCTGGACCGGCAGGTGGCACTCGCGCTCGCGGACACCACGCGGGTGCCCGACATCTGCGTGATCATGATCGGCGCGAACGATGTCACACACCGGATGCCGCCGACGCGCTCGGTGCGGCATCTGTCGTCCGCGGTGCGCCGGCTGCGCACCGCCGGTGCGGAGGTCGTGGTCGGCACGTGTCCCGACCTGGGGACGGTCGAGCAGGTGCAGCAGCCGCTGCGGTGGCTGGCCCGGCGGGCGTCGCGGCAGCTGGCCGCCGCGCAGACGATCGGTACGGTCGAGCAGGGAGGCCGCACGGTGTCACTGGGCGACCTGCTCGGCCCCGAGTTCGAGGCGAATCCGCGGGAGCTCTTCGGGCCCGACAACTACCACCCCTCGGCGGAGGGGTACGCGACCGCGGCGATGGCGGTGCTTCCCACCGTGTGCGCGGCGCTGGGGCTGTGGCCGGCGGAGGAGGAGCGTCCGGACGTGTCCCGTCGGGAGGGCTTCCTGCCGGTGGCCCGTGCGGCGGCCGAGGCGGCGTCCGAGCCCGGCACCGAGGTCACGGCCGCCATGCCCACCGGCCCGCGCGGGCCCTGGGCCCTCCTCAAGCGCCGCCGGCGCCGGCGGCTCCCGGCCACGGACCCGGCTCCGGCGCCGTCCCCCTGACCGGCGGGAGTCCGGCGGGCATCTTCTCTCCCCGGAGGGGCCGCATTTCAGCCCCTCCGGATTTCAGCCCGTCCGGATTTCAGCCCGTCCGGGATTGAGGACGAGGCCGTTCAGGCCGATGCGGGGGTCTGAGGGCGGCAGCCCCCAGGAACAAGGGACGGGTAGGCGCGGAGGCGCGGAGGCGCGGAGGCGCGGAGGCGCGGAGGCGCGGAGGCGCGGAGGCGCGGAGGCGCGGAGGCGCGGAGGCGCGGAGGCGCGGAAAAGCAAGCGCTTAGAAAAGTGCGGCCGGAGTCACACGCCCAGAGCGGTGACCTCCACGGTACGTGCGGGTAACTTCCCCAACAGACCTGCCCGTCACCCCCGTACGCCAATGGAGCCGTGATGCCCGAAGCCGTGATCGTCTCAGCCGCCCGCTCCCCGATCGGCCGCGCCTTCAAGGGCTCCCTGAAGGACGTACGCCCCGACGACCTGACCGCCACGATCATCCAGACCGCCCTCGCCAAGGTTCCCGAGCTGGACCCGAAGGACATAGACGACCTGATGCTCGGCTGCGGTCTCCCCGGCGGCGAGCAGGGCCACAACCTCGCCCGCATCGTGGCCGTGCAGATGGGCATGGACCACCTCCCGGGCTGCACCGTCACCCGCTACTGTTCCTCCTCCCTCCAGACCTCCCGGATGGCCCTGCACGCCATCAAGGCGGGCGAGGGCGACGTCTTCATCTCCGCGGGCGTGGAGATGGTGTCCCGCTCCGTCAAGGGCACCTCCGACGGCCTTCCCGACACCCACAACCCCCTCTTCGCCGAGGCGGAGGCCCGCACCGCCGCCGTCGCGCAGACGGAGGGCTCGACCTGGCACGACCCGCGCGAGGACGGCCTGATCCCGGACGCGTACATCGCGATGGGCCAGACCGCCGAGAACCTGGCCCGCCTGAAGGGCGTCACCCGCCAGGACATGGACGAGTTCGGCGTCCGTTCGCAGAACCTCGCCGAGGAAGCCATCAAGAACGGCTTCTGGGAGCGGGAGATCACCCCGATCACGACCCCGGACGGCACGGTCGTCTCCAAGGACGACGGTCCGCGCGCGGGCGTGTCGCTGGAAGGCGTCCAGGGCCTCAAGCCCGTCTTCCGCCCGGACGGACTCGTCACGGCCGGCAACTGCTGCCCGCTGAACGACGGCGCCGCCGCCCTCGTGATCATGTCCGACACCAAGGCCCGCGAGCTCGGCCTCACCCCGCTCGCCCGCATCGTCTCGACCGGCGTCACCGGCCTGTCCCCCGAGATCATGGGTCTCGGCCCGGTGGAGGCCAGCAAGCAGGCCCTCCGGCGCGCCGGCCTGACCGTCGACGACATAGACCTGTTCGAGATCAACGAGGCCTTCGCCGCCCAGGTGATCCCGAGCTACCGCGACCTGAACATCCCGCTGGACAAGCTGAACGTGAACGGCGGCGCGATCGCCGTCGGCCACCCCTTCGGCATGACCGGAGCCCGCATCACCGGCACGCTCATCAACAGCCTCCAGTTCCACGACAAGCAGTTCGGCCTGGAGACGATGTGCGTCGGCGGCGGCCAGGGCATGGCGATGGTCATCGAGCGCCTGAGCTAGTTCCGTAGCTGTCACCGGAGTTGAACCCTGCGTGACCGAATCGGCCCGGAACCCGGTAACCACCGGGGTTCCGGGCCGATTTGTGATCCAATCCGCCCCAAGATGTGACCTATCTCCCTCGGGAGAGGGATTTACGCAGGTCAGAGCAGTTGCGCAAGTAAACATCAGGGCCAAAGTCCTGTCCCTTTCGTGACGTTACGCACTGACAGTTGGATAGTCCGCCCTTCAAGCTGATGTAGGAAGTCGGGGGTCGACTTTGAACCGGGAGTACGTCAGTGAGCGCCATGCCGATTGCTTTGCTGCTCACCACCGCCGCGACCGCGGCCGTGGGCGTCGCCGTTCTGCGCACCCTGCAGGGTCTGCGCAGGCAGGTCGCGGCCCTGCACACCGAACTGGCCGAGAGCCGCGCCATGACCGCCGCACGCGGTCTGGTCCCGGCTGCCCGCGCGGCCGCCGACACGGATGAGATACGCGCCGCCGTGGCCGAGGCGCTCGCCGAGGAGCGGGAGCGGGAGCTCGCCGAGGCCCGGGCTTTCTGGGCGGCCCAGGAGGCGCGTGACGCCTCGGACGCGCCCTCGCTGCTCGGCCTGCCCGACAGCGAGCTGTTCATGCCGCGCCCGTCGGACTTCGTGGGCCTGGAGCCCCTGGAGCCGGTGACCGAGGCCGGCCTGGAGGCCGAGGAGTTCGCCGGCGGCACCCCGCTGGACGAAGCCCTCGGGGGAGACTCGCCCGAACTGGCCGCCGCCCGCCGCCGGCACCCCTCTCACCCGGACTTCGTACCGGTCCAGTCACCTGTCGTGAACGACCATGAGCGCACGGTGGCCTGCCTGGAGGAACTCGCCGAGTCCGGCACCGAGCTGGCCGACGTCCGCCCCGGCCCACTGGGCACCCTCGACGTCTACGTCTTCGCCGACGGTACGACCCTGTGCATGACCCCGGGCCACCGCGAGACCGCGGAGCGACTGGCCGCCGCCCTGCGCGCCGGCGAGACCCCGTTCCTGCTCGGCGGCTCCGGCGTCTCGGGCGCGTACGCCCTGACGTTCGCCTGCGGCGAGGAGAACGTCTACATCCTGGCGGACCGCGTCATAGCGTCGCTGTAGCGGCGGCGGGCGGGAACTTCCCGCGAGCGCGGGGGCCTGTCCCGCAAGCTCGGGGGCTTGTCCCGCAAGCGCCGGGACCTGCCCCGCAAACTCGGGGACCCGCCCCGCAAACTCAGGGACCTGCCCGCAAGCTCGAGGACGGACGGTTGACCGGCCGCGAGTCCGTCGTGGCTGGTCGCGCGGTTCCCCGCGCCCCTCAGGGGGCGTCGGCATCACCCATGGAACGCCCTCGCGCCGGAGTCGATCGCAAGATCAGACCCCGGCGCGTTTCTGTGCCTCCGCCACGAGAGTGACCGCGTCCGCCAGTTCCTCCTCGTCTTTCAGTACGAGCGCCAAATCGTGCGCGGCGACGGTGATTTGATCGGCGGCCGCGAACATGCCCGCGTCGGGCATCTCCCGGGGCTCTCCGGAGGGGTCCTCCACTCGCTGGGCACGCAGTGCCAACTCCCTGGCCAGACCCAGTGCCTCGGCGGCGGCCCCCCGTTGCAGGCGGCTCTGCGGCGCGGCCCGCAACCGGTCGGCGAAGTGGTCCACGGCACGGGTCAACGGCGTCGTATCAAGCACGCGGCGAGCGTACGCGCCACGGCAGGACTGTTGCCAACAACCCAACCCTCAGGCACGGTGGCGTGAAGGACCGGCTTACATCCCCATTGCGTCCGGAGGCGCCGATGTCCCAAGTCTTCTCCGAGGAGACCCATCGCAATCTGCTCGCCCGCATCCCCCACTGCACCGGTCGTGAAATCTCCGACTGGCTGCGCACCGTCGACGAAGGCCCCGCTCTCTTCCGCTTCGAGGAGAAGGTCAGCTGGCTCCGCGCCGAGCACGACCTCGCGTACGGCCACGCCAAGGCGATCATTCACGAGTACGACATGAGGAGGGCCGCGCGCAAACTGCTCTGAGCGCGCACCACCGCGATGACAGGCACCCGACGACACAGCGACGAAGGGCCCGCGAACCGGGGCGGTTCGCGGGCCCTTCCGTCACGTACTACCAGCCGTGACCGGCGTGTCTAGTCGTCGCCGCTGAAGATGGCGACCAGGCGCAGCATCTCGACGTAGATCCACACGAGGGTCAGGGTCAGCCCGAACGCGGCCAGCCAGGCCTCTTCCTTCGGCGCGCCGTAGGCGATGCCGTCCTCGATCTGCTTGAAGTCGAGGGTCAGGAAGAACGCGCCGATCAGGATCGCCAGGATGCCGACAATCGCGCCGAGCGGGCCCATGCTGCGCAGCCCGCCGTCGCCGGCGACGCCGAAGGCGACCAGCAGCAGGTTGACCGCCATAACGACGATGAACGCGATGGCGATGGCCATGCCGATGCGCGCGTACCGCGCGGTCACGCGGATCCAGCCCGCCTTGTAGACGAGCAGGGTCGCGCCGGCGACCGCCATGGTGCCGAGCACCGCCTGGAAGGGCGCCCCCGACCACTGGCTGTTGTACATCTCGCTGATGACCCCGAGGAAGACGCCCTCGAAGGCGGCGTACCCGAGGATCAGCGCGGGAGAGGCCTTGCGCTTGAAGGACTGCACCATCGCCAGCACGAAGGCGACGAGGGCGGATCCGACGGCCAGGCCGTAGCTGGTGGACGACACCGGCAGCAGGGCCCAGGCCAGGATGGCGCCGACGGTGACCGTGCCGAGCGTCATGGCCGAGCGCACGACGACGTCGTCCATCGTCATCCGGCCGGTGGTGACCGGGGCCTGCGGCGGAGCGCCGTGCTGAAGGTCCTGCTGTGCGTACGGGTTCTGCGCGTAGGGGTTGCCGCCCTGCTGGGCGTACGGGTTGCCCTGGGCGTACGGGTTGCCCTGGGTGCCGACAGCGGGTCCCCCGGCCTGCGGCGCCGCGTTGAAGCCCGCGTAGCCGTTGTCGCGGCTGAACCCCCGTCGCGAGAAGACCGGGTTACTGCTCCTCATTTCACTCCTCCATGGCCACCCTTCGTGGCCTTGGCTCAAGAGTAATAGGTAGGCAAAGGAATGACCCTACTGCTTGGGGAGGATCTTTCCCTTGTGGTGCCACGGTACGCGTGTGTCTCTTGCCCTGCCCGCACTGGTACGAAGCCGTGACACCAGGCCTTGTGCCCTCTCAAGCCGCCCTGACCCCCTCTTATTCCGGCTTCCTCCGGCTTGTTCCGGTTACTCCAGGGGGAAGCCGGTGTAACCCTCCGCGAGGTCGGTCTCGGCCGCCCGGGAACCCGCGATCCGCTCCAGGCGGGCCAACTGGAGCCGTTCCTCGAAGGGGGTCGCGGCGGGGTCGCTGTGCAGCAGGGTCGTCATGTCGTACGAGAACCGCTCGGCCTGCCAGACGCGGCGCAGGCAGGTCGCCGAATAGGCGTCGAGCAGCTCGTCCGAACCGGTCTCCCGCTCGTACGCCAGAGCCCGCGCGAAGGTGACGACGTCGCCGACGGCGAGGTTGAGCCCTTTGGCTCCGGTCGGCGGCACGATGTGGGCGGCGTCCCCGGCGAGGAAGACCCGCCCGTGCCGCATCGGCTCGTGGACGTAACTGCGCATGGGGGTCACCGTCTTGGAGGTGATCGAGCCCCGTTCGAGCCGCCAGTCGTCATCGGTCGCGAAGCGCCGCTCCAGCTCGTCCCAGATCTCCTCGTCGCTCCACGCCTGGGCGTCCGTGCCCTGCGGCACCTGGAGGTAGAGGCGGGACACGGCGGGCGAGCGCATGCTCAGCAGGGCGAAGCCGCGGTCGTGGCGGGCGTAGACGAGCTCGTCGTGCGAGGGCGGGACGTCGGCGAGGATGCCGAGCCAGCCGAAGGGGTACGTCCGTTCGAACACGCGGGAGAGTTCGGCGGGCACGGCCTTGCGCGCGACACCCCAGAAGCCGTCGCATCCGACGACGTAGTCGCACGTGAGCACGTCCTCGCGCCCCTCGTAGGTGAACCGGATGCGCGGCCGCTCGCTCTCGGCGGCCTCGACCGCGAGCGCCTCGGCCTCGAAGAGCAGCGGCCCGCCTTCCTTGAGCTGAAGGGCGATCAGGTCCTTGCACACCTCGGTCTGCGCGTACACCATCACGGAGCGCCCGCCGGTCAGCGCCGGGAAGTCGACGCGATGCCGCCCGCCCGCGAACCGCAGCTCGATCCCGTCGTGCCGCAGCCCCTCCCGGTCCATCCGCTCCGCGGCTCCGGCGGCCCGCAGCACGTCCACGGTCCCCTGCTCCAGGATCCCGGCCCGCTGCCGCTGCTCCACATACGCCCGGTCCCGGCTCTCCAGCACGACGGACTCGATCCCCGCGTTGTGCAACAGCCGCGCCAGCAGCAGCCCGGCCGGCCCGGCCCCGATGATCCCGACAGTGCTACGCATCGGCACGCCCCTTCGCGTTCCCTTGTTCGCCCAGTGAACTTTCCTTCACCCTTCCCTCGAAGAAGTCTCGACTCGCACGCGCCCCCTGTCAACGGCCGGGGATGGCCCTCTCCAGGCTGAGTGAGTTCTGCAACCGGCCGAACGGGGCGTCAGGCGCCCGCCTCCCGGCGTCCCGGCCGGCCCGGCCGGCCTGCGGCGGCCGCTTCGCCTTCGGGGCGCACGCATGCGAAAGGGAGTGATATGGGCGATGCGTTCCCTGGTGTTCCCGTGGCCCCGAAAGAGGTACGGCGCCCACCGGCCGCTGCGCCAGGTTTGCCGCCTTCCAGCGGGAGGTGCCCGGAACCGGACTTGAACCGGTACGCCCGCGAGGGGCAGCGAGGTTTAAGCTCGCCGTGTCTGCATTCCACCATCCGGGCAGGCCATGGGCTCCGCATCGAGGTTCCGAGCCTATCGGGACGCATCCCCCGAACAGCGGACGGGCGGCCCGATGTTGTCTTATTTTATTGACGTCTGAGGGAGCATCAGCCCTCGGTACGGGCCATCCGCACTTGCCAACAGCCTTTCGGACGGCCCGCGGCGGCGTATACGGAATGACGGAATTTCACCGTCCGAACGAACGGCCCCATGAGGCCGGACCGACGGGTACTCAGAAAGTTCACAGGGACGCCTTACCCGGAGCCCCGTCAGGGGACCCCCGTCATCCCCAGGTATGACATGACCGCTCCCGGTCCGCCCGAAGGCTGCCCCCGGAACCAGAACAGCGGCTGACTCCATCGAGCGAATCGGCCCGGACGATGGAACACGTCCCAGAAACGTCGTCGTCCCGACAGGAGCACCCTCCCGTGACCACCACCCCCCTCGCCGGCCGCACCACCTCCGTGGCCGCCCGCGCCACGGAACTGTCCAAGGTCTACGGGCAGGGTGAGACCCAGGTGGTCGCCCTCGACCGGGTCTCCGTCGACTTCCGCCAGGCCGAGTTCACCGCGATCATGGGCCCCTCCGGTTCCGGCAAGTCGACGCTGATGCACTGCGTGGCGGGACTGGACACCTTCAGCAGCGGCTCCGTCCGGATCGGCGAGACCGAGCTGGGCTCCCTCAAGGACAAGCAGCTCACCAAGCTCCGCCGGGACAAGATCGGCTTCATCTTCCAGGCGTTCAACCTGCTGCCGACCCTGACGGCCCTGGAGAACATCACCCTCCCGATGGACATCGCCGGCCGCAAGGCGGACAAGCAGTGGCTGGACACGGTCATCAAGATGATCGGCCTCGCCGACCGTCTCGGCCACCGGCCCTCCCAGCTCTCCGGCGGCCAGCAGCAGCGCGTCGCCGTGGCCCGCGCCCTCGCCTCCCGCCCGGACATCATCTTCGGCGACGAGCCGACCGGAAACCTCGACTCCCGCTCGGGCGCGGAGGTGCTGGGCTTCCTGCGCAACTCCGTACGGGAGTTGGGGCAGACCGTGGTGATGGTGACCCACGACCCGGTCGCGGCGGCGTACGCGGACCGTGTCGTCTTCCTCGCGGACGGACGCATCGTCGACGAGGTGTACGAGCCGACCGCCGACTCGGTCCTGGACCGGATGAAGCAGTTCGACGGCAAGGGCCGCACGAGCTGACGCCCGGCCCCCGGTCCCAGCCCCGGACTCAGAGC
This sequence comes from Streptomyces sp. NPDC058246, assembly GCF_042881985.1. Taxonomy (NCBI): domain Bacteria; kingdom Bacillati; phylum Actinomycetota; class Actinomycetes; order Kitasatosporales; family Streptomycetaceae; genus Streptomyces; species Streptomyces sp. NPDC058246. The sequence goes on from NZ_JBHVWZ010000021.1 coordinate 108,685, forward strand.
CGGCCCCGGACTCAGAGCCGGCCCCGGACCCGGTCCCAGCCCCGGTCCCGCAACGGCCGACCGGAGCCCGATCGCCCGCGCCCACCCGTCGACGTAACCCTCCTGGACTGAGAAAACCCATGTTCCGTACCGCCTTGCGCAACGTACTCGCGCACAAGGCCAGGCTCCTGATGACCGTGCTCGCCGTGATGCTCGGCGTGGCGTTCGTGTCCGGCACCCTGGTCTTCACCAACACCATCTCGGACGCCTACCAGAAGAGCTCCGCCAAGGGCTTCGACCAGGTCGACGTCGCCGTCCGACCGGAGTACCCGGCGGACAAGGGCGACACGGTGGCCAAGGAGCAGAAGCTCACCCAGCCGCTGTTCGACAAGGCCGCCAAGGTCCCGGGCGCCGCCTCCGCCATCGGCGTCGTGAACGGCTTCACCGCCATCGCCGACAAGGACGGCAAGCTCATCGGCGGCGGCTTCCAGTCGCAGGGCGGGAACTACTGGGGCGGCAAGGACCCGCGGTATCCGCTGACGAGCGGTCACGCGCCCCAGGGGAAGGGCGAGGTCGCGATCGACGCGGAGACCGCGAAGCGCGCCGGCTACAAGGTCGGCGACACCGTACGGCTGTCCGTCGACGGACCCGTGCTCACACCCACCGTCTCCGGCATCTTCACCACCGACGACGGCAACGTCGCCGCGGGCGGCAGCCTCGCCCTCTTCGACACGGCGACCGCGCAGAAGCTCTTCCACTCGGTCGGCTCGTACGACGAGATCGACGTGAAGGCGGCGGCGGGCACGAGCCAGACCGCCCTGCGCGACGCCCTCGACGCGGTCGTGCCGAAGGACGTCGCCTCCACGACCACCGGCCGGCAACTCGCCGACGACCAGGCCGCCCAGATCTCCTCGGCGATGAGCGGTATGAAGACGGGCCTGCTGGTGTTCGCCGGCATCGCGCTGTTCGTCGGCACGTTCATCATCGCCAACACCTTCACCATGCTGGTCGCCCAGCGCACCAAGGAACTGGCCCTGCTGCGCGCCGTCGGCGCCTCCCGCAGGCAGGTCACCCGGTCCGTCCTCCTGGAGGCGTTCGTGGTGGGCGCGGTCGCCGCCGTCGCGGGTCTGGCCGCGGGCATCGGCATCGGGGCCGGTATGCGCTCGCTGATGGGCTCGCTCGGCGCCACCGTGCCGGACGGCCCGCTGGTCATCTCGCCGGGCACGATCGCCACGGCCCTGCTGGTCGGCATCCTCATCACGATGCTGGCCGCCTGGCTGCCCGGCCGCCGCGCCGCGAAGATCCCGCCGGTCGCCGCGATGAGCAGCGTGCACGCGAAGGCGACGACGAAGTCCCTGGTCGTACGGAACACGATCGGCGCCCTCTTCGCCGCCGCGGGCGTCGCCGTGGTCCTCTACGCGACCACCATGGACGGCTCGGACGGCCAGGCCCCGATGGGCCTCGGCGCGGTCCTGTTGATCCTCGGCGTCTTCGTCCTCACCCCGCTGCTCTCCCGCCCGCTGATCGCGGCGGCGGCTCCGGTGCTGCGCGGCTTCGGGGTCTCGGGCAAGCTCGCCCGCCAGAACTCGGTCCGCAACCCGCGCCGTACGGCCGCAACCGCCTCCGCCCTGATGATCGGTCTGACCCTGATCACCGGCATGACGGTGATGGCGGGCAGCCTGCAGAAGTCGATCGACAAGATGGCCAGCTCCGCGCTCAAGGCGGACTACGTCGTCTCCATGGCGAACGGCAACTCCCTCTCGCCGGACGTCGAGAAGAAGCTCGCCTCGGTGGACGGGGTCACCGACATCAGCTCGCTGCGCGACGCGCCCTCGCGCATCGACCAGCAGACCGAGTACCTGACCGGGGTGAACGGCAGGTCCATCACCAAGCTCACCGACCTCACGATCGCGGACGGCGCCTTCACGGTCGGCGGCACCCGGACCGTCGTCGACAAGGACACCGCCAAGGCCCATGGCTGGCAGGCCGGCTCGGACTTCACGGTCTCGTACGAGGACGGGAAGAAGGGGAAGCTGACCGTCGCCGGTGTCTATGAGGGCAACGAGATGATCCACGGCATCATCGTGGACAACGCGACGCTGTCGCCCCACCGGACCGACACCGCCTCCGACATGCAGGTCATGGTGAAGACGTCGAGCGGCGCCTCCGACGCGACCAAGAACAAGCTGGAGAAGGCCCTCGGCGACAACCCGGCCGTCAAGGTCCAGGACAAGAAGGACATCTCCGACGGCATCGCGCAGATGTTCACGCTGATGCTGAACATGCTCTACGGCCTGCTCGCGATGGCGGTCATCGTCGCCGTCCTCGGTGTCATCAACACCCTCGCGATGTCGGTCTTCGAGCGCTCGCAGGAGATCGGGATGCTCCGCGCGATCGGCCTCGACCGCAAGGGCATCAAGCGCATGGTCCGCCTGGAGTCCCTGGTCATCTCGCTCTTCGGCGGCGTGCTCGGCATCGGTCTGGGCGTGTTCTTCGGCTGGGCGGCCGGCGAGCTGCTGGGCAGCAAGATGTCGACGTACGAACTGGTCCTGCCCTGGGCCCGGATGGGGATCTTCCTCCTCCTCGCGGCGACGGTCGGCGTCCTGGCGGCGCTGTGGCCCGCGCGCCGCGCGGCCCGCCTGAACATGCTGACGGCGATCAAGTCGGAGTAGTCCGGCCGGGTGGTACGCGAGTCGGGGCCCCGTTCCGGGAGGAACGGGGCCCCTTTCTCGTACGGTCCTGGTCGCGTACGGTCCTGGTCGCGTACAGGCCTGGTCGCGTACGGGGCCGGCCGCGTACGGGCCTGGTCTCGCGCGGGTCCGGTCTCGCACGGCCCGGTCTCGCACGAGCCCGGACTCGCATTGGCCCGGACTCGCACGGATCAGGACTCGTACAGCTCCGGTCGCCTACGGGTCAGCTCACTTGGTTCCAGGTTCTCGCCCGCAGGGGCATTCCGGAGGCGCCGGACGCTTCGGGGGTCCTGATCGCGAGTACCTGGTTGACGCCGATGCGGTTGCGCTCGAAGGCGACCGCGCTGGCCGCCATGTAGAGGCGCCATACGCGGGCCCGGCCGGGGCTGGTGAGCTGGACGGCGCGCGCCCACTGCGCCTCCAGGTTGGCGACCCAGCGGCGCAGGGTGAGCGCGTAGTGCTCGCGGATCGACTCGACGTCGCGCACCTCGAAGCCGGCGCGCTCCAGCTGCGTCACGGTCGTGCCGATGGGCGCGAGCTCGCCGTCCGGAAAGACGTAGGCGTCGATGAACTCGTCCACGGAGTAGGCCGACTCGTCCCGCCGCGGCGGACGCCCGATCTGGTGATTGAGCAACCGCCCGCCGGGCTTGAGGAGCCGGAAGAGGACCCCGGCGTACTCCAGGTAGCGCTCGGAGCCGACGTGTTCGGCCATCCCGATGGAGGAGATGGCGTCGTACGGCCCGTCGGTGACGTCCCGGTAGTCCTGCACGCGGATCTCGACCTTGTCGGTCAGCCCCGCGTCGGCGACCCGCTTACGGGCGTACGCGGCCTGCTCCTGCGACAGCGTGACGCCGACGACGCTCACACCGTGCTCGCGGGCGGCGTGGATGGCCATGGATCCCCAGCCGCAGCCGACGTCGAGAAGCCGCTGACCTGGCTTCAGGTCGAGCTTGAGGGCGATGAGTTCGAGCTTGTCGCGCTGGGCCCCCTCCAGCGTGCCGCCCTCTTCCCAGTAGGCGCACGAGTAGACCATGCTCGGCCCGAGGACGATCTCGTAGAAGTCGTTCCCCACGTCGTAGTGGTGGCTGATGGCCCGCTTGTCGCTCCGCTTGGTGTGCAGGTGGTGGCGTCGGCGGACCTCCTCGCGGGGCGGCGTGGGCGGCAGCGGCGGCCCGGCCATCTTCACCAGCCCCCGTACGGCCGCACGCACCTCGGGATCGCGCAGGGCCTCCCCGAGCCCCCTCGCATCCTCTCCCCGGTCCCATACGAAGCCGGACACCAGGTCCAGGGCGGTGTACAGGTCGCCCTCCACGCCGAGATCCCCGGCGACCCAGGCCCGCCCCAGCCCCAACTCACCCGGCTTCCACAGCAGTCGGCGCAGGGCCCTCCGGTTGCGCACGACGAGTGCGGGGGCGCCGGGAGGGCCCGCTTCCGAGCCGTCCCAGGCTCGAATGCGTACCGGGAGCGGGGCCCCCACCAACTGTTCGACAAGGCTCTTCAGCCGCGGCGCGGCATCCTGCATGGCGTACACCTCCGAGACAACACTCCCGAACGCTCCAACACCACGTAAACACCAACAGGCCTGCTGCGCAGTCCCCCTTCCGCGTTACAGCTGAGCAAAATAGATGTATCGACCATGCGTTTCTCGCCCATCCGCCGCCCTCCCGGCCGCCCCCACCCGTCCCGTACCCGGGGGCGGCGCCCCGGCTCCCCGCCAAAAGACCGTGCAGTAGACCGCGCAGTTCCGCGCGCCCCTTGAGGAGCGCGGCTCCGGGAACGCCGAAGGGGCCGCCCGCACCACGGATGGCGGGCGGCCCCTTCGGGGCGTTCGGTGACCGGAGGTCAGGAGGCCTTGGCCTTCTCCTCGGTCTTGGCGGGCGCCGCAGCCGCAGCGGCAGGCGCCGGGGCCGGCTTGGCAGCCTCGTAGAACTCCTCGCGAGGAGACTCGATGGCTCCGAGCGAGACGACCTCACGCTTGAGGAACATCGCCAGGGTCCAGTCCGCGAAGACCCGGATCTTCCGGTTCCAGGTGGGCATGGCCAGACCGTGGTAGCCACGGTGCATGTACCACGCCAGACGGCCCTTGAGCTTGATCTTCATCTTACCCATGACGATCATCGCGACGCCCTTGTGGAGCCCGAGACCCGCGACAGCACCCTTGTTGGAGTGGCTGTAGTCCTTCTGCGGGAAGCCCCGCATACCGGAGACCACGTTGTCGCCGAGGACGCGCGCCTGCCGCAGCGCGTGCTGCGCGTTCGGCGGGCACCAGGCGTTCTCGACACCGGCCTTGCGGGCGGCGACGTCCGGCACCTGGGCGTTGTCGCCCGCGGCCCAGATGTAGTCCGTGCCCTGCACCTGGAGGGTGGTCCGGGTGTCCACGTGACCGCGCGGGCCGAGCGGCAGGCCGAAGCGGGAGAGAACGGGGTTCGGCTTGACGCCGGCCGTCCACACGATGGTGTTGGAGTCGACCTCGAGGCCGTTCTTCAGCACCACGTGGCCGTCGACGCAGGAGTCCATGGAGGTGGAGAGGTAGACCTCGACCCCACGGCCTTCCAGGTGCTCCTTGCCGTAGGCACCGAGCTTGGGACCGACCTCGGGGAGGATCTTGTCCGCGGCGTCGACGAGGATGAAGCGCATGTCCTCACGGGACACGTTGGTGTAGTACTTGGCCGCGTCGCGGGCCATGTCCTCGACCTCGCCGATGGTCTCCGCACCCGCGAAGCCACCGCCGACGAAGACGAAGGTGAGCGCCTTGCGCCGCACGTTCTCGTCCGTGGTCGAGTCGGCCTTGTCGAGCTGCTCGAGTACGTGGTTGCGCAGGCCGATGGCCTCCTCGATGCCCTTCATACCGATGCCCTGCTCGGCGAGGCCGGGGATCGGGAAGGTGCGGGAGACCGCGCCCATCGCGATGACGAGGTAGTCGAAAGGCAGCTCGTACGCCTCACCCACGAGGGGGGCGATCGTGGCGACCTTGCGGTCCTGGTCGATGGTGGTGACCCGGCCGGTGAGGACCTCCGCCTTGGGAAGCACGCGTCGCAACGGGACGACGACATGCCGCGGGGAGATGCTGCCGGCGGCGGCTTCGGGGAGGAAGGGCTGGTAGGTCATGTACGACCGGGGGTCGACGACCGTGACGGTCGCCTCGCCGTAGCGCATCTTCTTGAGAATGCGCCGAGCTGCGTACAGGCCTACGTACCCACCGCCTACTACGAGGATCCTGGGACGCTCCGTGGTGCTCATGCCATCGAGTATCCACCCGGTCCTGGGGGGTCGCTCGTGCGCCCCTTCACAAGCTTGGGCAGGGGCTCTGCTACACTGCGCGGCCCACGTGACCCAGCTCATGGCGGCGCGGGGGAACCACCGTCCGGTTCCGACCGTTGTCAACACCGCGTGAGCTGCCGCTCCGGCCTTCCGAACCGACCGGACCACACCCCCGATTCACGTGTCGGCAACACCCTCGAAACGCCACCGTGAGCCCGCCCCTGGGCAGCCCGAGCCCTCCTGGGTCACCCCAACGGCCCAATCCTCGCCCGGCAGGGCCTTTTTCCTTGTGAAGAACTTCACGAAGTTTCCTGGCGACACGTCACCGAGGGGCATTTCGGCCCCCCTCAGGTGTGCTCATACGTTATCCGACCTGCTCAGCCGAGGACTACTGATCAGTAGCAAAGGAGACCTACGCCACCGCGGGAAGGGGGCTTACGCCACCGCGGGAGGGGGCTCGGGAAGGGGGCTTACGCGCGCTCGGGAAGGGGACTTCCGCCACCGCGCGGGACTTCCGCACCGTACGCGCGAGACTTCCGCCACCGACCACGCGATGCCCTCGGGCCTCGCCGAACCGCCCCTCAACTCCCGGCTGGCGCTATTCACCCAGTCGGCCACACACCGCGCGATATTGGCCACAAGGGCGCATAGCGTGCGGGCATGACCACTTCACAGAGGGCCCTCAAGAAGGCCACTTCCCGAATAGCCACAGTCGGCGCTGCCCTGGGCATCGCTCTCGCGGTGGGGGCGGCGACGGCCGCATCCGCCGTGGCCGCGACGCCCACCTCGCCCGTCGCCGCGAAGGCCACGGCCGCCCAGTCGAGCCCGACGCACGGCGGCGGCGACGACGATGGGGGGTGCAGCGGCCTCATCGTCCTCCTCTGCAACTGACGGACAGCCCCCCTGGGCTGAAGCGACAGCCCCGGTCCTCCCGAAGAGGTGCCGGGGCTGCTCCGGCGTCACCGCGGGTCAGCCGCTGCGCTTACCCTCTTCCGCCTCTTCCGCCACTTTGAAGGCGATGCCGTCGAGGATGTCGTGCTCGCTCACCACGACCTCCCGCGCCCCGATCCGCTCCATGATCGAGAGCAGCACGAGGGCGCCCGCGGCGATCACGTCGACGCGCCCCGGGTGCATGGAGGGGACGGCCGCGCGCTCGGCGTGCGTGGAGCGCAGCAGCCACTCGGTGATCTCGCGGACGCGGTCGTGCGAGACGCGGGAGTGGTGGATCGCCGCGGAGTCGTACTCGGGCAGTTCCTGCGCGATCGCCGACACGGTGGTGACGGAGCCGGCGAGGCCCACCAGCGTCCGCGCCTCGCGCAGCGGAACCGTCTCCTCGGCCAGGTCGAGGGCCGCCTCGATGTCGGCGCGCATCGCCGCGATCTGCGCCTCGGTGGGCGGGTCGGTCACGACGCCGTCGTGCGCGAGGTGCCGCTCGGTCATCCGCACGCAGCCGACGTCCACGGAGCGCGCCGCGCGCACGTGCACGTCGCCGACGACGAACTCGGTCGACCCCCCGCCGATGTCCACGACCAGGTACGGCTTGGCGAGGTCGTCGCGCCCCTTCAGTTCGTTGGTCGCGCCGGTGAAGGAGAACTCGGCTTCCTGGTCACCGGAGATGACCTCGGGTTCGACTCCGAGGATGTCCAGCACGCCGCGTACGAACTCCTCCCGGTTCTCGGCGTCCCTGGATGCCGAGGTGGCCACGAAGCGCAGGCGCTCCGCGCCGTGCTCCTTGATGATCGCCGCGTACTCGCGGCATGCCGCGAAGGTCCGCTCCAGTGCCTCGGGTGCGAGGCGGCCCGTCCGGTCGACGCCCTGCCCGAGCCGCACGATCGTCATCCTGCGGTCCAGGTCGACGAGTTCGCCCGTATCCGGGTTCGCGTCGGCGACGAGCAACCGGATGGAGTTGGTGCCGCAGTCGATGGCAGCGACCCTGGTCATGGTGTCTGGTCTCCTGTCGTGATGGTTCTCGCCTCCTCCGCCCACGCCCCCGGGAACAAGGGACGGGTAGCGGCGGAGGGGGCGGAAGAGCCCTGCCTCAGGCGGGGCGGGAGGGTCAGGCCCCGTCCACGGGGACCACGCACGCCCCTTTGCGCCACCACTCCGGCAGCATCGCGATCGCCTCGTCCCCCAGGGGGTTCACCCCCGGCCCCGCGGCCAGCGAGTGCGCGACCAGCACATGCAGACACTTCACCCGGTCGGGCATCCCGCCCGCGCTGGGGAACCCCTCCAGCACCTCGATGGCGTCACGGCGTGCGATGTAGTCCTCGTGCGCGGCGCGGTACGCCGCGGCCAGCTCGGGATCGGTCGCCAGCCGCTCCGTCATCTCCTTCATCACGCCGTTGGCCTCGAGCGTGCCGATGGCGGACGCGGCCCGAGGGCACGTCAGGTAATACGTCGTCGGGAACGGCGTCCCGTCGGGAAGACGCGGCGCCGTCTCGACGACGTCGGGCTGCCCGCACGGGCACCGGTGCGCGATCGCGCGCAACCCGCGCGGCGGCCGGCCGAGCTGCTGCTTGAAGGCCTCGACGTCCGCGTCGGTCGGCTCGGTGCGCGGGGTGGTCGGCGGTGGCGTTTCCATGCCGTGAGTCACATGTCTTTCTGGTCAGTTCACATTCACTGGTCGGCGGCGTCGGACTTGTCGACGCCGTCCCAGACGTTGGCGTACCAGGGGCGGTCGGCCGCCCCCTCGTCGGCGCGCGCCTGCTTCGCCGCGTCCGGGTCGATCACCACGTAGCCGGTCTCGCCCGGCATGACGTAGTGCAGCCGTTCCCGGATCCGCTGCTCGGCGTACGCGTCGTCCTGCCAGCGTGCCTTGAGGTCGCGCAGCTCCTCGACCCGCTCGCGGGCCTGCTCCCGCTGCCGCTGCAGATCGGCGATCTGGGCGCGCTGGGAGACGTACTGCCTTATCGGGTACGCGAGGGCCACGATCAGGGAGCAGAGGACCAGCACGAGCAGCGCGGCCCGTCCGGTCAGGCGCGAGCGGCGGGCCTGACGCTTGGTCTGGGAGCGGTAGACCCGGGCCGCCGTCTGCTCGCCGAGCAGCCGCAGCCTGGTCGCGGTGGAGAACCGGTCCCGGTCCTTCACGGCCATGTCCCGCCTCCCCATCACACGTGCGTACGTCCCCGCACACGGTACGGGACCGAGTACGGGGACGTACGTACGACGCTTCCTAAGCCGCTACGGCTCAGCCCTTGAAGCGGGGGAACGCCGAGCGGCCGGCGTACACGGCGGCGTCGTCGAGGATCTCCTCGATGCGCAGCAGCTGGTTGTACTTGGCGACACGGTCCGAGCGGGCCGGGGCGCCGGTCTTGATCTGGCCGCAGTTCACCGCGACGGCGAGGTCGGCGATGGTGACGTCCTCGGTCTCGCCGGAGCGGTGGGACATCATGCACTTGAAACCGTTGCGCTGGGCCAGCTCGACGGCGTCCAGGGTCTCGGTCAGCGAGCCGATCTGGTTGACCTTGACCAGAAGGGCGTTGGCGGAGCCCTCCTCGATGCCGCGGGCGAGGCGCTCCGGGTTGGTGACGAAGAGGTCGTCGCCGACGATCTGGACCTTGTCGCCCAGCTTGTCGGTGATGACCTTCCAGCCGGCCCAGTCGTCCTCGTACAGCGGGTCCTCGATGGAGACCAGCGGGTACGCGGAGACGAGCTCCTCGTAGTACTCGGTCATCTCGGCGGCCGAGCGGGACTTGCCCTCGAACTCGTACTTGCCGTCCTTGTAGAACTCGGACGCGGCGACGTCGAGCGCGAGCGCGATCTGCTCACCGGGGATGTAGCCGGCCTGCTTGATGGCCTCGACGATGAGGTCGAGCGCGGCGCGGTTGGACTCCAGGTTCGGGGCGAAGCCGCCCTCGTCGCCCAGGCCGGTGGACAGGCCCTTGGTCTTCAGCACCTTCTTGAGGGTGTGGTAGACCTCGGCGCCCCAGCGCAGGGCCTCGGAGAAGGACTCCGCGCCGATCGGGGCGATCATGAACTCCTGGATGTCGACGTTCGAGTCGGCGTGCGACCCGCCGTTCAGGATGTTCATCATCGGGACGGGCAGCAGGTGCGCGTTCGGACCGCCCAGGTAGCGGAACAGCGGCAGGTCGCTGGCCTCGGAGGCGGCGTGCGCGACGGCGAGCGAGACGCCGAGGATGGCGTTGGCGCCGAGCGAGCCCTTGTTGTCGGTGGCGTCCAGGTCGAACATCGCCTGGTCGATCAGGCGCTGCTCGGTGGCGTCGTAGCCGACGAGCTCCGGGCCGATCTGCTCGATGACGGCGAGGACGGCCTTCTCGACGCCCTTGCCCTGGTAACGGTTGGGGTCACCGTCGCGGAGCTCGATGGCCTCGAAGGCGCCGGTGGAAGCGCCGGACGGGACGGCGGCACGACCGGTGCTGCCGTCGTCGAGGCCGACCTCGACCTCGACCGTGGGGTTGCCTCGGGAGTCCAGGATTTCCCGGGCTACGACGACGTCGATGGACGGCACGAGCATCTCCTTTATGGATGTGACGCGGGTACGCGGGGCCGGGGGCCCGTAGTGCACGGAGCCGCGGTCGGCTCCGCGAGACGAGCCTAACCGGCTCCGGGGGATCGGCCAGCCGGTCGACCACCCCTTGAGCAGAACTGAGGGTAAATATTGTTCCCGAACGGAACAAAAACGAAATGAAAAACCCCGCTCCGGTGCGTACGGGGGAACACGCACCGGAGCGGGGAGCCCGTGGGGACGGGGGGACCCTCACGAGGCCTCCAGTATGGAGGCCTCCGCCATGAGGGAGCTGTCACCCGGCTGAGCAATCCGCCGAGTGCCCGGCCGAGCGATCAGCCGCGCGATCAGCTGAGGTGCAGCTGCTGACCGGGGTAGATGAAGTCGGCGTCGTCGACGATGTCCTTGTTCAGCTTGAACAGCTGCTGCCAGCCACCCTTGACGTGCTTCTTCTCGGCGATCGAGCTGAGGGTGTCACCCTTGACGACCTTGTACTCGCCATCACCCTTCTTGACCTTCTTGCCGGTCGGCGTGGTGACGGTCTTCTTGGCCGCCGGGCGCTCCGTGGAACGCGAGGCGGGCTGCTCCGTCGTCCGGGTGGTGGTGCTCGGGGTCGTGCTCTGCGAGCTGCCGGACGAGGTGGAGGTCCCGCCGGTGTACGCGGCGCCGGACAGGCCGGTGCCGCAGTTCGGCCAGGCACCCTTGCCCTGCGCGGCGAGGACCTTCTCGCCGACGGCTATCTGCTGGGACTTGGAGGCCTGGTCGGCGGTGGAGGCGTAGGCGCTGCCGCCGTACGCGGCCCAGGTGGAGGCCGAGAACTGCAGGCCGCCGTAGAAGCCGTTGCCGGTGTTGATGGACCAGTTGCCGCCGGACTCGCACTGGGCGACCGCGTCCCACTCGGAAGAGGTGGCGGCGGAGGCGTTGCCGGCCGCCATCAGCGGGGCGGCGATGGCGACACCGGTGACACCGGCGAGCGTGGCGACACGGGTGGCCTTGGAAGGACGACGGTGCTTGCCCTTGCTGGAAAACAGCATGGAGAGATCCCCTCACCGACGCCTGCGAGGTGAGCTGTCGGGTTCGGGCGGGTGAGTGCCCGGTCGTACGCCACTGGCGTACGGCTTCACCCCAAGCCGCTCCCGGTCAACTACCGGGCACGGCGCTTACCTTGGGTCCCCCGCTCCTGCCTACGGCGCTGACGCGTCGACTGTTCCCGTACGGCCGTTGGCAGGATTCGGCGTTGCGACCGTCGGGGCCCGCTGTGGCGAGCGGTCATGACCGTAGACATGCGATCGCCGGAATTTCAAAGACGATCAGGGCTTCTGAGACTCATGTCTCACTCGCGCCAAACCGGACATTCCACAGCGAACCATGACGTGAACTCCCGCTACTTTTCGCCTGATTCAGCACCAACTGCAAGGCTCTGACCGGGGAGGATGAGGTCGGGATCGGAGCCGACCGTCCCCTTGTTCGCGGCATACAGCTCGGCCCATCCGCCCTTGAGGTCAAGGGAGTCGGCGATCGCCCAGAGACTGTCTCCGGCGCGCACGACGTACGAGCCGTCGGCGGAGTCACGGGAAGCGCCGGAGTCGCGCGAGGCGTGCCGCCCGGAAGGGCCGCCCGTACGGCCGTCGGTCTCGCCCCCCGTCGCGTCCTCGTCGGCCGTGCCACCGCGGTGACGCCCGGCGCCCGTGGACGCGCCGTCGGACGCACTCGAAGAGTCGCCGTTCTGCCCGGACTTGTCCGACTCGTCGCTCTTCGTGGTGGCCGGGTCCGAGCTGTCGGTTCCCTGTGAGCCGCCGGAGGAGGTGTCGGACTCCGTCGAGTTCTCGGCCGTACCTGAGGAGGCGTCGGACGAGGAGGGCGCGGGGGACGAGGAGGGCGATCCGGACGAATCATCCGATGTCGAGCTCGATGAATCCGCCGAACCAGATGAATCGGACAAGGAAGATGAGTCGGGCGAACCGGACGCGTCGGAGGAGCTCGACGTACTCGACGAGTCGCCCGCCACGCCCGTGTCGACCAGGACCGACCCCGAGTTCTTGCTGAGCCCGGAGAGCGGCCCGCAGGTGGGCCAGGCGGCGAGACCCTTGTCGTCGAGGAGCTTCTCGGCGATGGCTATCTGCTGCGAACGGCTGGCCTGGTCGGCGCTCGGGGCGTAGTCCAGGCCGCCGTACGACTCCCAGTTCTCCTGGGTCAACTGCAGCCCGCCGTAGTACCCGTTGCCGTCGTTCGCGCTCCAGGAGCCGCCGCTCTCGCACTCCGCGACCCGGTCCCAGGTGGTGCCGTCGGCCGCGCTCGCGCTGGCGGCGCCGAGCAGCGGGATCGCGATGGCCGATCCGGTCACTCCCGCGGCGACGATGAGGGCCGGGGCCTGACGGGGGCGACGGTGTCGGCCGTTCCCGGAGAGCATGCGGAAGCCTTTCGCGTGACAGCGGGTGACAACAGCGGCTACAGCGACAGCCGGGCCGTGTTGATGGGTGAACGTATCCGCACTCGAACGCTTGTCACAAGTCGATGCAGCGCAGATCACGTGAAGATCACAGAGTTGATGGATCGTCACCTTTTCGCTGCTGAGAGGCCACTCCCCGCCCTGCCCGCCGGTTACGGACGGGACAACTCAACCGGAGGCGTGAACTCCACGGGAAGTGTGCGCAATCCCCGCATAATGAGCCCGCCACGCCAGCGCAAATCGGCTGAATCTCCCGCGAGTTGTAGATCGGGCAGGCGGGTCAGAAGCGTGGCGAGCGCGGTCTGTCCCTCCAGGCGGGCGAGTGGCGCGCCGAGGCAGTAGTGGATGCCATGGCCGTACCCGAGGTGCTGATTGTCACGCCGCGAGAGGTCGAGCGTGTCCGGCTGCTCGAACCGCTCGGGGTCACGGTCCGCAGCCGCCAGTACGACGAGGACGGGGTCGCCGGGCGCGATGTCCTGCCCGCCGATCCGCACGGCCTCGGTCGCGAACCGCCAGGTGGCCAGCTCGACGGGACCGTCGTAGCGGAGGAGTTCCTCGACCCCGGTTTCGAGGAGACCGGTCTCCTCGGCGGCGAGCGAGGCCTGCAGTCGCCGTCGTTGCCCGGGGTGGGTGAGAAGGGCGTAGGTCCCGTTCCCGATGAGGTTGACGGTCGTCTCGAATCCGGCGAACAGCAGGATGAAGGCCATGGCGGCGGCCTCGTTCTCGGTGAGGTGCTCGCCGTGGTCGGAGGCGCGGATGAGCCCGGAGATGAGGTCTTCGCCGGCGGCGGGCCGGTCGGGGAGGAGCTGACGCTTGCGGTGGATCAGCTCGGCGAGATACCCGCGCATCTTCTTGACCGACCGCGCCACACCGCCCCTCGGCCCTCCCCCGTGCCGGATCATCATCCCCGCCCAGTCCCGGAAGTCGTCCTGGTCCTCGCGAGGGACGCCGAGCAGGTCGCAGATGGCGTAGATGGGGAGCGGGAACGCGAACTCGTGGATGAGATCGGCCGACCCCTTGGCGGCGAACTGGTCGATGAGGTGATCCGTCAGCTCCTGCACACGCGGCGCGAACTCCGCCACCCGGCGGGGCGTGAACGCCTTGCTGACCAGCCGGCGCAACCGGGTGTGGTCCGGCGGGTCGATGTTCAGCAGATGCGTCATCAGCTCGGCCTTGCGCTCACCGGGGATCCCCGTCTTCCCCTTGGCGTGCGCGGGCTCGTCGTGGTGCGCGGGGTTCTTGCTGAGCCGCGCGTCGGCGAGCGCCTGCCTGGCATCCGCGTACCGGGTGACCAGCCAGGCCTCCACCCCACTGGGCAGCCGCGTCCTGTGCACAGGAGCGTTCTCCCTGAGCCAGGCATACGCCGGGTAAGGGTTGGTGGCGAACTCCCAGGAGAAGAGTTCGGGAGCGGGGGTGGGGGGCTGGTCGGTGGGGGTGCTGGGGGGATGCTCGGCGGGGGTTCCGTGCGGTTGCTCGGCAGGGGTGCCGGGGGGCTGCTCGGCGGAGGTGCTGAGGGGCTGCTCGGCGGGGGTGCCCTGCGGCTGCCCGGCAGCGGTGCCGGGGGGATGCTCGGCAGCGGTGCTGGGGGACTGCCCTAGAGGGGTGCCGTGCGGCTGCCCGGCAGCGGAGCCGTGCGGCTGCCCGGCGGCGGTGCTGGGGGGCTGGGGATGGTCGGTCACTCTCCGACGGTATCCGGATCGGCCTGGCGGTAGCCCATGCGGCTCAGCCCGGCCGGCGAGTGCAGGGCCGGCTGATCGCGAACTGTTCCTCGATGTCGTCACCGCCGCGCCGAGGCCGGCGCGAGACGCACCCTGAGCGGCTCCCACTCCTCCATCGACATCGCCCGCACGACGGCCTTCGCCGGCTCCGCCAACTCCCCCTCGACCAAGCTCCCTTGCTCCCCGACACGCAGTCCCGAGGGTGCTCACCCCCGCCCTCCCCGAGCCTCACCCGCTTCACCCCAGACTGTCCGCAAATCGTCTGCTGTTTGACTGGGCGGCTCTGCAACTATCTACATTCGCGCCGTGGACCCCGAAATACTCAGATCCAGCTTCGCGGTCGTCGAGAGACGGGCCGAGTTCGCGGTCAAGTACTTCTACTCGCACCTCTTCCGGCACCACCCGGACGTCCGCGGGCTGTTCCCGCTGGACTTCCCGGAGGACATGGAACGTCAGCGGGACAGACTGTTCGCCGCCCTCACCCATGTGATGGAGCGGCTGGAGGACCCGAGGCTGCCTGAGTACTTACGCGAGCTCGGGCGGGACCATCGCAAGTATCTGGCCGAGCCCGAGCACTACGCAGCCGTGGGGGCGAGTCTGCTCGCCGCGTTCGCCGTCGTCGCGGGGCCGGCGTGGAGCGCGGAGGTCGAGAAGGCCTGGGCCGAGGCCTACGGAGCGATCACGAACGTGATGCTGCAGGGCGCCTGGGAGGCACAACAGCACGGTGAACCACCTTGGTGGGATGCCGAAGTCCTGGCCCGGACACGCCACGGCGACGACCTCGTCGTACTGACCCTGCGACCGCACCGCCGACTGCGCTACTCCCCCGGTCAGTACGTCAGCGTCAACATCCCCCGGCTGCCGGGCATTTGGCGGCCGTACTCACTGGCCAACGCGCCCCGCGCCGACCACACCGTCGACCTGCACATCAGCCGCGTCGAGGACGGCGTGCTGTCCAACGCCCTCGTCCGGCAGACCTGGGAGGGCGACGTCCTGCGGCTGGGCTCGCCCGGCGGCGGGCTGACCCTGCGCACCCCCGCCGACCGTCCCCTCACCCTCATCGCTGCCGGCACGGGATGGGCCCCCGTGAAGGCGCTGCTCCAACAGCTCCAACAGCTCGACGACACCTACGAGGCCCGCCTGTTCCTCGTCGCCCGCGACATCTCGTACCTGTACGACCGGGACGCCGTCGAACACCTGCAGGCCCGGCTTCCCCGGCTCGCCGTCACCTTCATCACCCCCGCTCCCGGCCGCCCCAAGGCCCAGGCGACCGAACGGCTCCTGACCGCGCTGGGCAACCGCGCCGGCTGGACCCGGCACGACGTGTATCTGGCCGGTCCGCCCAAGCTCGTCGCGGAAATCGGCGCGGCCCTTCCCTCGTTCGGCACACCCGCCGAGCGCATCTTCCACGACCTCCTCCCACCGACCGGCGAGGAACGCCCCCGCCCGGTGGGCCCGGCCGAGTGGCTTCTCGACCGCCCCCAGCCGGCCTGGCACAACCCGGCCGGCCGCGCCCCGCACGCGTAGCCGCCCGGGCGTCCCCGGTAAGACCTCAGCCCCTGCCAGGCCGCCAGGCGCTTCCTCAGCCCTCAGCGCGTGGCCCGTAGGCCGCTGTCTTCAACCGGCAACCCCTGTCCTCCGTTCTCAACCCTCAGCCCTCAGCAGGCCGCCAGGCGTCTCCTCAGCCCTCAGCATCCGTTTCCATCCCCGGCGCCGCCCCCTCTGTCACGCGAATCGCGTCCCGATAAGCCCGGCCCGCCGCCCGCAGCGCGGCCTCCGGGTCCACGCCTTCGGACTCGGCGCGCGCGGCTATGGCCAACAGCTCGTACCCGACGCCCTCGCCGGCCGGAAGCGGTACCTCAAGTCCGGCCGTGCGCACCCGGGATGCCAGCTTGGCGGCCAGGGCGAGACCCGGCTGGCCGAGTGGGATGCCCTCGGTGACGGACGTCCGCTGCTTCTCCTCGGCCTTCGTGCGCAGCCAGTGCGCCTTGACCTCCTCGGGGGTGGTGGCCCTCTCGTCGCCGAAGACGTGCGGGTGGCGGTGGATGAGCTTGGCGACGATGCCGCCCGCCACGTCGTCGATGGAGAAGGGGGCGTCCTCGTCCTCCTCGGCTATCCGGGCGTGGAAGACGACCTGGAGCAGAACGTCGCCGAGCTCCTCGCGCAGCTCGTCCCGGTCCCCCTCCTCGATCGCCTCGACGAGTTCGTACGCCTCCTCGATGCCGTACTTCGCCAGACCCTTGTGGGTCTGCTGGGACGACCAGGGGCACTCGGCGCGGATGCGGTCCATGACCTGGACGAGGTCGAGGAGGCGGGCGCCCGGCAGGTCGTACGAGGCGGGGAGCAGCTCCAGGTCGGGCATCTGTATGCGGCCGGAGCCGGCCAGCCGGGCCAGGCCGTCGGTGAGCCGCGGCTCACCCTCGCCGGTGGCGACGACGACCAGGGTGCGGCCGCCCGCGCAGGTGTCGACCAGCTCCTGAGCGGTCGGGGAGGCCTCGTCCACGGTGATGCCCGCCTCGCGCAGATACGGCAGCTGCGGGTGCGCGCCGTCCGCGCACAGGACCTGGTCGGCGGCGCGGAGGGCCTGCCAGGCGGGCCAGGACAACAGCCCGGGCGCGACGCGGTGGCTGGTGGTGAGCAGGACGATCCGACCGGGGCCGGTGGCGGTCGAGGCGCCGTCGAGAACCGCGGCCGCCTTCGCAAGGTCGCCGACGGGGCCGGTGGCGGGTACGCCGGCGTCGCGGCCGGTCACAGGCGCGTCGGGCCCGCTGGCGGTCGCGTAGCCGTCGGGCCCGGTCGCGGTCTGGTCGCCGTCGAAGCTGCTGGTTGCGTTCACCCCTCGAACGTAACTCACGCCGCCGACAGCCCCCGCAGTTATCCACAGGCCGGGTGGCCGACCCGTCGATCAGCAGGCCGGGGCGGCCTCACAGGCACCGGCGGACGCACGCCGGACGGCCGCACAACTGTATCCGCGAGCCCCGCGGCCGAACCGTTTGTCCACAGCCCCCCGCAGCCGCGGAAGCCGTTACGGCGTCTGCTGCGAGGCGCCACGTCATCTGTCGCGAGGCGTTACATCGTCTGCTGCGAGGCCGCCGCGGTGACCTCCCGCAGCCATGGCGTCTTCGCGTCGACGCGGCTGCTCTTCTGGACGTCCCAGGCGCCGTAGCGGGGGTTCAGGTCGACGTGGAGTTCCTTGGAGGCGGTGGACATCGCCTTCCAGAAGGTGGCCTTGCCGTCGGTGGTGTTCATGTCGACGCCGAGCTTGGCGGCCAGCTTCTGCGCCTCGATCTCGGTGCGCAGGCTGTCCTCGAGGTGCGCCGGCGCCACGCCGTAGTTCTGCAGCCAGGCGGATTCCAGCGCCTTCGCGCCGCCCGCCTGCGCTTCGAGGGACGTCCGTAGCTGTTGGGTGTCCTTGCGGGTCACGGTCACCCCCGCGTCCTTCGCGGCCCGGTCCAGGACCCGGTCCAGGACCATGCCGTGCAGGGTGTCGCGGGCGAGGGTGCCGGTCTTGGCGATGGTCTGCTCGTACTGGGCCTCGTCGGTGGTGGCGGCCCGCTGCGCCGCACGCACCTCGTTCACCCGGCTCTCCAGCTGCGCGACCGTGATCCGCTGACCGCCGACGACGGCCGCGGCGCCTGGATGGGCGGCGCTGCCGCACGCGGTGAGCAGGGGGGCCGCCGCGACGATCGCGGCGGAGAGGACGAGCGCGGTGCGACGGCGGCGGTGCAAGGAAGCCTCCCGAGGAGATTGTGCGACGGTGCACAAAGTCTTGCGGTGATCGATGGTAGGCAGTGGCCCAGCTCTCGGCCACCCTTTCGACCAACGATTCGCCCAGCCTTCAGGCACCGTCGCACCATCACACCGGCATCATCCGTGTCACGGGGGCGTCGCAGCCCAGGCACCGCAGGCACCGCAGGCACCGCAGGCACCACAGGCACGCCAGGCACGCCAGGCACCCCAGGCACCCCAGGCACCCCAGGCACCCCAGGCACCCCAAGCACCATCGCACCGGAATCATCCGTGTCGGGGGAGGGTCAGCCCGTGATCGCCACCGGCGCGTCCCACGCGTCCCGGTCCACGGTGATCGTGTAGGCGCCGCGCGTCTCCTTGCTGTTCACCATGTACTGGTGGGCGCGGCTGTGATTCGTGAACTGGGTGGCGCCGAACGGCCAGTCCGCGGTCGTGGTGTTCTGCTTGTCCCACAGCGCGTACCAGAGGTTGCCCGGCAGGTCGGTCTTGTCCGTCGCGTTCGCGATGGCCTTGGCGCTGGAGCTGGTGAAGCCGTAGAAGCCGGTGCGGTACGTCTTGGCGTGCAGGGCCTTGTCGAAGGCGCGCACGTACGTCAGCACGGCGTTGTTGCACGCAGTGTTGGTGGTGTCGTACGCCTCCATGTCCAGGTAGACCGGGCTGCCGGCCTTCATGCCGAGCGCGGAGGCCTTGGCGACCGCGTCCGCGCCGTCGGTGGCGCCGAGCGAGGCGGCGTTGGAAGCGGTGAGCTTCTCGGGGCTGGACCCGGTCTGGCAGGACGGCTGGGCGCCGACGTACAGCGGGATGAGCTTCCAGCCGGCCGCGCTGACCGACTTCACCCAGGAGGCGGTCAGGTTGGGCTGGCCGCAACCGCGGTTCTTGCCGCCTACGTAGACGGCGGCGGCACCGTAGAAGCCGGTGTTCCAGGCCTTCATCGCGGACAGGGACGGCGCGGCGCAGGTGTCGAAGGCCCGCCCCGTGAAGGTCCGCTGCGCGGGCCACGTGGTGGCGGCCATCGAGGTCTGCGCGGCTATCCCGGCTCCGGCGACGACGGCGGCGCCGGCCGCGGCCCAGGCCGCATATCTGCGCTTCTTGGAATGCCGATGGCTGGACATGAAATCCCCACCCCATGGTTCAAGTGACGGGTGCGCGGGGCACGCGCGCGTGCGGCGCGATGCCGAGGGCCGGTGAGGGACACGGAGGCGCGCACGCGCGCGCCCGGCGCACGAAAGCGGATCGCAACGTACCGGTCACGCCCCCACAGTTCGGGAAACCCCGCACCTTGATCACTACAAGGTTCGGCCAAGGTGGCGCAAAACCCGCGGTCCGGCGCCCGTGGTCAGCCTCGCACCTGCCCCAGCCACTGCAGGGTCCGCCGGATCTCCGCCGCCATCGGATACCCGGGCCCGCGCAGTCGTTCCACGTCGTGAAGCAGCCGGGCCAGTGTGTCGTGGGCGGCGCCGCGGTCGCCGAGGGCGAGCAGCAAGTGCCCCATGCGACGGCGGACTTCGAGGGCGATCTCGGGATCCCCGGCGACGTACTGGTTCTCGTAGTACGGCAGCAGCGCGCGGTACTCAGCGAGCGCCGCGGCGGGTTCGCCGAGCTGCTCCAGGCACTGGGCGGCCTCGTAGCGGAAGCGCAGGGCCTGCGGGTCGGCCTGCCCTGCCTCGGCGGCGCGTTCGTCGGCGAGACGGCGCAGTTCGGGCAGCGCGCGCCGGTACTGCCCGTCGTCCATCAGCGTGGCCGCGTACTGCTTGCGCAAGGTGCGCACGACGGGCGAGTGCTCCCCGTGCTCGGCGGCGGCAGCCGGCAGGATCGAACCGAGCATGTCGACGGCCTGCGTGATGCGCCCCTCACCCAGCAGCCGCTTGACCTCGTCGACGGCGCCCGCGACGTCGGGTTTCTCCACGGCGGGCGCGGCCTGCGGCTGGGGCGCGGGTATGCGCGCCCGGTCCGGCCAGGGGGCGTGCGGGCGCAGGAAAGGGCGCGTGGGGTCCAGCGGGGCGCCCGTGGGCATGCCACGCGCCGGCAGCAGCGGGAGCAGTTGCTCGTACGTCTCCTGCGCGGACGCCGGCCGGTGCTGCGGGTCCTTGGAGAGCAGGCGCAGGACGAGAGCCTCCAGCGCGGGCGGCACTTCGGGGCGCAGTCGGCGCACCGGGAGCGGGGGCTCGTAGAGGTGGCGATGCAGCACGCCGAGCGCCGTCGACCCGGAGAACGGCACGTCTCCACTGAGGAGTTCATGCAGCAGTACACCGAGTGCGTACAGGTCCGTGTACGGGCCGACCGCGCCGCCCATCGCCTGCTCGGGGGCCATGTAGGCGGGCGAGCCGATGGGTGAACCGGTGTGGGTGAGCCGCGTCGTGTCCGTGTCCATGACGGAGGCGACGCCGAGGTCGAGGACGGTGACCGTGCCGTCCTGCTTGACCATCACGTTGCGCGGCTTGAGGTCGCGGTGCACGATCGGCACGGCGTGCACGGCGCTCAGCACGGCGCACAGTTGCGCGGCGACCGCCACCGCCCACTGCCAGGGGTACGGGTCGTGTTCGGCGAGGTGGTCGGAGAGGTCGGCCCCGTCCACGTACTGCATGACGAGGAACAGCTCCTCGCCCTCGCTGCCCGCGTCGTGGACCGTGACCAGGCCGGGGTGGTCGACCTGCGCGGTGACCCGGCACTCGCGCACGAAGCGGCGGCGCAGCTCGTCGGCCTCCTGGCCCGCGACCTTGTCGGGGCGCAGCAGCTTGACGGCCACACGCCGGTCGAGACGCTGGTCGTACGCCGTCCAGACCTGGCCCATGCCGCCCTGCCCGATCAGCGTGGACAGCTCGTAGCGATCCGCGACCACGCGCCCCGTCGCCACGCTCACCTGCCGTCCTCGTGGCGGCCGTCGCGCTTGCGGAGATAGTCACTGAGTTCGTCGAGCTCGGCGCGCACCTGGTCGATCCGGGCGGGCGCGGGCCGCTGCGGGGGTGGCGGAACAGGGGTGTGGGGCGCGGGTGCGGGCAGGGGTGTCACCGGCGGCTGCGGGTGCGTGGCCGCGTACGGCGAAGGCGAAGGGGAATGCGGGTAGCCGTAGTTCACGGCCGGGGCCGGGGTCGGCAGATACCCGGTCGGGTACAGCCGGTGGTGGTGGCGGATGTCCGCGTACAGGAAGTAGCCGGCGCAGGCCACGGCGTTCAGCAGCAGGATGATCATGCCCGTGTTGCCGTTCGGGCTGCTGAAGTCGTCGGTGTGGTCGGTACTCAGGAAGGCGAAGCTGATGCCCAGGACCACCAACGACCCCGCGAAGATCCACCAGTCGGCAGGCCGCCGGGTCACGATCGCCGCCCTGAGCGGCGCCACCCACGCCAGGAATCCGATGCTGAGGATCGCCAATGCCACGAAGATCACGCGCAGCACGACCAACACGCCGGTCGACGGTCGCTGCGGCGGAGGCGGCGCGTAGCCGTGGCCTTGCATGGCTGCTCCTGGAGGCCTGATGGGGACGGACGTACGAGTTCGGAGTCCGAGCGTATAGGCCGACAAGGACAACCGGTCCCGGGTTGTACCGAACCGTTGTCGTGCTGATCACTTCGCGCGCCCCGGCGGGTTTTCGAGCGCTACTTCGGAAGCTCCCGTTCCGTCGGTGGGGGCGACTGTCGGGTCAGTCCGGGGGCGACTGTCCCGTCAGTCCGGGGGCGACTGTCCCGTCAGTCCGGGGGCGACTGTCGGGTCAGTCCGGGGCGACCGTCCCGTCCGTCAGCCCGTCGTACATGCCGCGCACGAGTTGCTCGCCGAGCCGGCCCGCGCGCCGGAGCGCGTCCTCGAACTCGGCGAGCGCGCGGAAGCGCGCGCCGTAGCGGCGCTGCTCGTCGAG
The DNA here is from genome assembly GCF_042881985.1 of Streptomyces sp. NPDC058246. Taxonomy (NCBI): domain Bacteria; kingdom Bacillati; phylum Actinomycetota; class Actinomycetes; order Kitasatosporales; family Streptomycetaceae; genus Streptomyces; species Streptomyces sp. NPDC058246. The sequence goes on from NZ_JBHVWZ010000021.1 coordinate 130,847, forward strand.
CGGCAGCCTCGGCAGCTGGAGCCGGCGCACGTCGAGCCGGGTGGCGGTGGACGCGTAGCTGCTGGCCTGGCGGTTGTTGGCGGTGCCGCGCAGGAAACCGGCCAGGAACCACGGGTCGAGGTCGGCGGGCTCGGGGCGCAGGAGCGTGAGGTTGCGCCCCAGGGCCGCGCCCGCGGTGTTCTCGTCGACCACGCGCGCGATGGACCCGCCTCCGAGCACGGGCACGACGACATCGCCCGTCTCGACCAGCACGGCTTCCTCCTCCCCTGCGGGGAGGGTCCCGGACGGCGCGGTGCCGGCGAGCACGTCGTGGTCGGTGAGCACCGGCACGCGCGCGGGGGCGCCATTTCCACCCGTGCGCAACAGGAGTGCGCCCCCGCGCGCCAGTTCGCCGACGGTGATGAGCGGCCAGCGCGCGGGTTGTGTGCGCCGGGCCTCGGGGGGCGTGAGATCGGCGGTGAGGCGCAGGGTCTCACCGAGGCGCTCGCGCACCCTCGCGAGCTGCTCGGTGCCGCCCCCCGCGGCGGCCGGAGGCAGGTGCCGGGCGGGCGCCAGATCGACGTCGTCGTCGAGGAGTTCGATGACGGGCACCGCACGGCTGAACCCAGGCTCCTGCCGCGCGCTGCCGGTGCGCTCGAAGGGCCGCCAGGCATCGAGGACCGCACTGCGCACAGCCCGCCAGTCGAGGCCGCCCCGGCCGTCGGCGGCCAGGGCACCGGTGTCGATGAGCAGCAACTCGGGCTGAGCGGGCGCCTTTTCGGGGCGGCGCAGCACCCAGATGTGGAGCGGGATGTTGTACGGGGCCGCCGCGCCGATCGGCAGGGCGATCACGGCGCGCAGGGCGCCGCGGCGCAGCAGGTCGGCGCGGATGCGGCGGCCCGAGCGGCGGGAGGCCGCGGCCGGGGGCATCAGCATGACGGCACTGCCGCCGTCCTTGAGGTGGGCCAACGCGTGCTGTACCCAGGCCAGTTCCGACTCGGTGCGGGCCGGGAAGCCGTACTCCCAGCGCGCGTCGTAGGCGAGTTCGTCGTGACCCCAGTTGCGCTCGTTGAAGGGCGGGTGGCACAGGACGGCGTCGGCCTGGAGCGTGGGATGCGCGTCGGCGCGCAGGGTGTCCCCGGCGGCGGTGCGGACGGCGGCCTTCCCCTGGAGCGCGAGCCGCAGCGCGGAGAGCGCCGCCAGTTCGGGGGCGCTGTCCTGGCCGTAGAGCTCCTGGTCCGGCCGGGGCGCCACGGCGCGCAGGAGCGCGCCGGTGCCGCACGCCGGATCGAGCGCCGTGCGCGCCGGTCCCGCGAGCTCAGCCATCAGCGCGGCGAGGTCGGCCGGCGTGAGCGTGTACTGGCGCGGGTTGTTGTCGAGGTGCCGCCCCAGCAGAAACTCGTACGTCTGCCGCGCCCCCAACTCCGCGGCGAGCTCGGCGGCGCCCCGCAGGAGCGGGGCGGACGGCAGCAGCTCGGGGCCGGCCGGGGTGTTCACAGCACGCTCCCGGGGCGCGCCGAAGCGGGGGGTGATCACCTGGTCGAGCACGGCGGGCAGCAGGGCGGCCAGGCGTTCGTCGGAGCCCGCGCTCAGCTCCAGCCAGTCGGTGGGACGGTCGTGGATGAGCAGGAGCGCGCAGCCGGCGTGCACGAGAGCGGTGACGGGGCCCTCGGGGTGTCCGGCGAGTTGCTGCCAGACGCGTTCGCGCAGCGGGACCTCGGCGAGTTTGCCCTGGTCGCGCAGCCACGCCTCGACTTCGGCGAGCGCGAAGGAGGGGCTGGTCTCGGTGCCGCCGACCGGCTTGGGGAAGTCGGCGTGGCGGCGGCGCCAGTTACTGACGGCGGCACGGCCGACCCCGGCGAGCCGTGCGATCCCGGCAGCCGTCACCTCTGTCGCGTTGTCCTGCACCCGCCTGGCTCCCCTCGTTCTGGTCGGTGACTCCCGGCCCCCGTGGCCATGGTCGTGACCTGTGTACGCCTGTGGCATCGCCCTGGCCTGCGACGCCCGTTGCCTCTGCCGTGCCGTGCCGTGCGACGCCCGTGGCCCCCGAGGCGACCTGCGGCGCCCGCGCGGACCTGCCTTGCCTGGTGACGTCGGTAACGCCGCCTTGGGCCGACGGACTCGAAGAGCGCCGCCTTGGGTCGGCGACCCGAACAGCGCCGCCTAGGCCCGGTGACCCCGGTAGCGCCGCCCCGGGCTGTGACTCCCGTCGCGCCGCCCCTCGTCTGTGACCCCGAGCATACCGGCGTATGCAAGATCTACCCCTTCACACGTGTGTACACAACCTTCCGCGTGAATCGTGTTGACTCGGTTCACACGCTCTGCTGTTATTGACCCATCGAACGAGCGACTGCCACGAAGCGGCAGTCGCCGCCGTAGGGGAGGGGACTGTCATGGGGATGAAGGGCAAGATCGCGCTGGGGGCCGTCGTGGGCGTGGCCGTCATCGGAGCCGTGTCGGCGAACGCCGGCAGCAACGGGAACAGCGCTTCCGGCGCCAAGGGCACCGACACCTCCGCCTCCGCCGAGCGCGGGTCCGGCACGACGAAATCCGACGCCAAGCCGCACGCCAAGGCGGACAAGCCCGAGAAGAAGGTCGCCTTCCAGGGGGACGGCGACTTCCAGGTCGGTACGGACATCAAGCCCGGCACCTACCGGACCACGGGCAACACCGACGACATGTGCTACTGGGAGCGCGCCAAGGACGCCTCGGGTGAGGTGGGCTCCCTGATCGCCAACGACAACGTCAGCGGCACCAGTTACGTGACCATCAAGGCCGGCGACAAGCTCTTCAAGTCCAGCGGCTGCGAGGACTGGGAGGCCGTCGGCCCGAAGGCGTCCGGTGCACCGGCCTCGCGGATGAAGGGCGACGGCGGTATGTACAGAGTCGGCGCGGACATCGCGCCCGGCACCTACAAGTCCACCGGCAACACCGATGACTCCTGCTACTGGGAGCGCGCCAAGGACGCCACGCACTCCATGAACTCGATCGTGGCCAACAACAACGTGACCGGCACGGCCATCGTCACCATCAGCGCCGGCGACGGCTACTTCAAGACCACGGGCTGCGGGGACTGGAAGAAGACCGGCTGACAAGACCGGCTGACACCGTCTGCCCGTCTGCCCGTCCGCCCGTCCGTCCCGACTCCCCCTCGCCCGTCCCCACTCCCCTGCCCGTCCTCACTCCCCCTCGCCCGTCCCCACCCCCCTGCGCGCCCCCACGGGCGCCCCGCTCGCCCATACGTCTTCACCACCACACATCACGTCAAGGAAATCTCATGCGTCGCACCGCACTTGCCGCTCTCTGCCTCGCCGCCGCGGCCACCGTGGGTCTCACCGGCTGTCTGCCCGGCGAGAACAAGGCGGACAACAAGCCGAAGGGCCCGTTCGCCGGGCTGACCGGGGGCGAAATCGCCGACCGCGCCGTGAAGGCCACCACGGGCGCCACCTCGCTCCGGATGAAGGGGGACGTCCCCGACGACCAGGACGGCGGCACGATCGGCATCGACATGGCCCTCGACAAGAAGGGCGAGTGCGCCGGCACGATGAGCATGGCCGGCCAGGGCAAGGCCGATCTCATCAAGACCGGCGACACCGTCTACATGAAGTACGACGAGGCGTTCCTGCGCGCCCAGGGCAAGGGCCAGTCCAAGTCCGAGACCGACGGGGTCGTGGCCATGCTGGCCGGCAAGTGGACCAAGATGTCCGCGACCGGCTCGGACGCCAAGGACATCGCGAGCTTCTGCGATCTGAACTCCGTGCTCGGCGGTGCGGAGGACGTGAACTCCGACGCCACCCGCGGCAAGACCACGACCGTCGACGGCACCCCCGCGATCGTCTTGCACGAGAAGGACGGCAAGGACCGCTACACCCTCTACGTCGCCACCGAGGGCAAGCCCTACCTGCTGCGGGTCGACAGCAGCTCCGCCAAGGACCCGGGCACGCTCACCTTCAGCGACTACGAGAAGCCGGTCCCGGCCAAGGCCCCCGCAGGCAAGGTCCTCGACCTGGACAAGCTGGGCGGCTGACCTCGCGACAACTCACCGGCCACAAGCCATACGTCGAGCTCACAGGGGGTGCCGCACCCACACATTGGGCTCGACGTATACGGCGTACCCGCGCCCCGGCTCGCAGTGCACGGGCACCAGCCCGCCCGGCACCTCGACGAGGCCCTCCGTGTCGAAGGGCAGGCCCGTCCAGCCGCGCCACTCCGCCGGCGAGGCGGACACCGTCATGGACGCCGACGCCACCGCCTCGATCACGCCGCCCGCCCGGACGTGGACCCGCAGCCACGGGTCGTGCGGCAGTCCGTCGGGGCGCTTCCGGAACGCGTACTCGTCCATCGGGGTGTGCGGTTCCAGGTGCTTGGCGCTGGGGCGGACGGGGGCGACGACCTCGTCGAAGCCGTGTGCCCGGGCGTTGTCCCGCATGGCGGAGAGCATCAGCGCCGACAGGCCGCCGCGCTGGGCGTGCGGGGCGACGACGATCGAGATGGCGCTGACCGTGTCGGGCGGTGTGCCGCGGCGCCGGTCGGCGAACGCCCAGGCCAGCACCTGGTCCCAGCCCCGGGCGGGCAGCCCGCCCCGCTCCTCGCCCGCGAGGGCGAAGGGCACGCTGTGGGCGTGGGCGACCACGTCTCCGTGCTCGTCCTCGGCGAACAGCACATGTTCCGGGAGCTCGGTGGCGATCCGGCCGTAGTGCGTGTCGCCCACCGCGTCGTGGACAAGGAACTCCGGCCACGTGGTGGCCATCCGGACGACCTGCCCCAGCATCTGAGGACGTTCGGCGAGACTCGACACCTTCAGCTGCACGCCGCCCACCTCTCGACGCCCCTCGCCATACCGATCGCTGACGTCTCAACACCCGTCGAGCCCATACGGCAGACAGCCGGCCCTAGTTCGCGTGGAACCGCTCAGGTGCCCGCGTCGGGTTGCCGCCCGAAGGGAGCTTCTGGCCGGGGCAGCCGGCCAGCACCTTCTTCATGGCCGCCTTCTCGGCCGCGGTGACCCACAGCCCGTACTTCTTCTTCACGGCGACCTGGGCGGCGACATACGTGCAGCGGTACGCCTTGTCGGGCGGGAGCCAGGTCGCGGTGTCGCCGTCACCCTTGCTGCGGTTGGCGCTGGCGCCGACGGCGCGGAGGTTGAGCGGGTCGTTGGCCAGGGCTATCCGCTTGCTCGCGTCCCAGTACTTGGCGCCCTTCTGCCAGGCGTCCGAGAGCGCGACGAGGTGGTCTATGTCCACCAGGCTGCGGCCACGCGCGAACGTCACGTCCTTGCCGCCGTACGGGTCCGGGGAGAGGAGACCGGCGGACACCTTGCACTTGCCGTCGCTGAACTTCACGTCCTTCAGGTCCCGTTTGAGGATGTCGTCACGGGTGTCGCACCGGTTCGAGTCCGTGTCGGCCCAGGCCGTTCCGAACCGCTCCCGGCTGTATCCCGTCTTGGGCGCGCGCCCCTTGACGGTCAGTGAGTCCACGGCGGTGAGCGCGGCGCCACCGGCCGTCGTCCGCTCCGGGCCCGCGGAACCCGTGGTCTCCTTCTTGCAGCCGCTGACACCGGCGCCGACGGTGAACAGCACCAGCGCGGCCACGGCCGCCCCACCCCTCAGACGCAGCACGACGCCCCTCCCCTTGCCTCCCCGGGTCCGCCCTGTACAGGGCGGGTTTCCGCTGCCCCCACGGTAGCGCCCGGGATCCCTCGGCCATACCCGTCCTCAACGGGCAATCGGCGCACGCCGGGCGTACCGCCGGTGGTGAGTCACCTGCCCCACCCGGGCACCCGGGCACCCGGGCCGAAGCGGGGCGAGTCGCAACGCGGGCCCCAACACAGGCCACACCGCAGGTCAAAACCCAGGCCACACCGCACGTCAAAACACAGGCCACACCGCAGGTCAAAACACAGGCCAAAACGCGGGCCGATGCCCGCGTAGGCCCGTCACGACCCCAGGATCGAAGCCAAGAACTCCCCCGTCCATCCCAGCAACTCCCGTCCCACCAACGGCTTCCCGCCCACCTTCGCCGTCTTCGGGCGGGGCACCAGGATCTGGTGGGCGGCCGGCTTGATGACGGTTCCGGGGTAAAGGCGCTTCAGGCGGAGTTCCTGGGATTCGCGCAACTCCACCGGCGCGAAGCGGATGTTGGTGCCCTGGAGGACGATGTCACCGACGCCGCAGGCGCGCGCCAGCATGCGCAGTCCGGCCACGAGCAGCAGGTTCTCCACGGGCTCGGGCAACTTGCCGTAGCGGTCGACGAGTTCCTCGCGTACGGACTTGATGTCCTCCTCCGTGTTGGCGGAGGCGATGGAACGGTAGGCCTGCAGGCGCAGGCGCTCGCCCGGGGCGTAGTCGTGCGGGACGTGCGCGTCGACCGGGAGCTCGATCTTGACCTCCAGGGGCGGTTCCTCCTCCACGCCGCCTTCCAGGGAGGCGCGGTAGTCCGCGACCGCCTCGCCGACCATGCGGACGTACAGGTCGAAGCCGACGCCCGCGATGTGCCCGGACTGCTCGCCGCCGAGGAGGTTTCCGGCGCCGCGGATCTCCAGGTCCTTCATCGCGACGTACATGCCCGCGCCCATCTCGGTGTGCTGGGCGATGGTGGCGAGACGCTCGTGCGCGGTCTCCGTGAGGGGCTTCTCCGGCGGGTAGAGGAAGTACGCGTAGCCGCGCTCGCGGCCTCGGCCGACGCGGCCGCGCAGCTGGTGCAGCTGCGAGAGGCCGAAGTTGTCACCGCGCTCCACGATCAGGGTGTTGGCGTTGGAGATGTCGATGCCCGACTCGACGATCGTCGTCGACACGAGCACGTCGAACTTCTTCTCCCAGAAGTCGACGACGACCTGCTCCAGGGACTGTTCCGACATCTGGCCGTGGGCCGTGGCGATGCGCGCCTCCGGGACGATCTCTCTCAGCCGCGCGGTCGCGCGGTCGATGGACTCGACGCGGTTGTGGATGTAGAAGACCTGGCCCTCGCGCAGCAGTTCACGGCGGATCGCCGCGCCGATCTGCTTCTGCTCGTACGGGCCGACGAAGGTCAGCACCGGGTGGCGCTCCTCCGGGGGCGTGGTGATCGTGGACATCTCGCGGATGCCCGTCACGGCCATTTCGAGCGTACGGGGGATGGGGGTCGCGGACATCGTCAGTACGTCGACGTTCGCGCGCAGCTTCTTCAGCTGTTCCTTGTGCTCGACGCCGAAGCGCTGCTCCTCGTCGACGACGACCAGGCCCAGGTCCTTGAACTTCGTCTCCGACGAGAACAGCCGGTGCGTTCCGATGACGACGTCCACCGAGCCCTCGCGCAGGCCTTCCAGGACCGCCTTCGCCTCCGTGTCCGTCTGGAAGCGGGACAGGGCACGGACGTTCACCGGGAACTGCGAGTAGCGCTCGGAGAAGGTGCCGAAGTGCTGCTGCACCAGCAGCGTGGTCGGCACCAGCACCGCCACCTGCTTGCCGTCCTGCACCGCCTTGAAGGCCGCGCGGACCGCGATCTCCGTCTTGCCGTAGCCGACGTCGCCGCAGACCAGGCGGTCCATCGGGACCGTCTTCTCCATGTCCTCCTTGACCTCGGCGATCGTCGTCAGCTGGTCGGGCGTCTCCGCGTACGGGAACGCGTCCTCCAGCTCGCGCTGCCACGGGGTGTCGGAGCCGAACGCGTGCCCCGGGGCCGCCATGCGGGCGCTGTACAGCTTGATGAGGTCCGCCGCGATCTCCTTGACCGCCTTCTTGGCGCGCGCCTTGGTCTTCGTCCAGTCGGCGCCGCCCAGGCGGTGCAGGGTCGGGGCCTCACCGCCCACGTACTTGGTGATCTGTTCCAGCTGGTCGGTGGGGATGTAGAGGCGGTCGCCCGGCTGGCCGCGCTTGGCCGGGGCGTACTCCACGACCAGGTACTCGCGGGTCGCGCTCTGGACGGTGCGCTGCACCATCTCGATGTAGCGGCCGACGCCGTGCTGCTCGTGGACGATGTAGTCGCCGGCTTCGAGACTCAGGGGGTCGATGGTCTTGCGGCGGCGGGCCGGCATGCGCGCGCCGTCCTTGCCGGCCGCCTTCTGGCCGGAGAGGTCGGTCTCCGTCAGGACGGCGAGCTTGAGCGCCTGGTCCACGAAGCCGTAGTCGATCGAGCCGCAGGAGACGTGCACCACGGAGGGGGTGATCGCCCCCAGCTCGATGTCCAGGCGGGCCGCGATGCCCTCGCCGCCGAGGACCTCGACGGTGCGGGCGGCCGGGCCGTGCGCCTCCGTGACGTACACCGTGCGCCAGCCGTCGGCCAGCCAGCCCTTGGTGTCGGCGAGCGCGCGGGCGGTGTCGCCGCGGTAGCTCTCGGGGGCGTGCATGCCGAGCTTCAGCGTGTCCGCGTGCAGCTCCTCGTCCGCGGCGAACGGCGACACCGACCACCACATCATGTCCAGCTCGCGCGCCCGGTCCCGTACGTCCGCGATGGACCACAGGGAGGCGGCACCCACGTCGATGGGGGCCTCGCCGCCGCCGGCCGTCGCCGCCCAGGACGCCTGCAGGAACTCCTGCGACGTCGCCACCAGGTCCGCCGCCCGCGTCCGGACCCGCTCCGGGTCGCACACGACGGTCATCGAGCCCTTGGGCAGGACGTCGAGCAGCAGCTCCATGTCGTCGACCAGGACCGGAGCCAGCGACTCCATTCCCTCTACGGCGATGCCCTCGGCGATCTTGCCGAGCAGCTCGCCCAGCTCCGGGTGCTCCTCCGCGAGGCGCGCCGCCCGCTGCCGTACGTCGTCCGTGAGCAGCAGCTCACGGCAGGGCGCCGCCCACACGCCGTGCTCGGCGACTTCGAGGGACCGCTGGTCGGCGACCTTGAAGTATCGGATCTCCTCGACGTCATCGCCCCAGAACTCCACCCGGAGCGGGTGCTCCTCGGTGGGCGGGAAGACGTCCAGGATGCCGCCGCGGACGGCGAACTCGCCGCGCTTCTCGACGAGCTCGACGCGGGTGTACGCGGCCGCCGCGAGCGCTTCCACGACCTCGCCCAGATCGGCGGCCTGGCCCGTGCGCAGGGCCACCGGCTCCAGGTCGCCGAGGCCCTTGACCTGCGGCTGGAGCACGGAGCGGACCGGGGCGACGACGACCGAGACCGGGCCGGTCTCCGGGTCGTCGGGGCGCGGGTGGGCGAGGCGGCGCAGGACCGCCAGGCGCCGGCCGACGGTGTCCGACCTGGGAGACAGGCGCTCGTGCGGGAGGGTCTCCCAGGAGGGGTACTCGACGACCCCCTCCGGCGGGAGGAGGGAGCGCAGCGCAGCGGCCAGGTCCTCGGCCTCGCGGCCCGTCGCCGTCACCGCCAGTACGGGACGGGCGGCCTCGCGGGCCAGGGCCGCCACCGCGAAGGGGCGGGCCGCGGGCGGGCCGACCAGGTCGACATGCATGCGGTTGCCGTCGGTGGCGGCCTTCACCGCTTCCGCGAGGGCGGCGTCCTTGACGACGGCGTCGAGCAGACCGTGCAGGCTCATGAAGGGCTTCCATCCCGGGGAGTGGGCAACGCGAACCGCCCGACACGTCGTACGGGCCGGGGGCCTCCAGCGTAACGCCGCGCTCGCCCGAGCCGGGGGGCTGTGGATAACCCTGGCCGTGATGTCCCCGGGGTTGCTGCGCTGCCCCCCTTGGGCCGGGCCGCCCTGGGGGCCCCCGCCCCCGGACCCCGTATCGCGCTGACGCGCTCGTCCTCACACGCCGGACGGCCTGCACATTGCCCCCCTGGCGGGGTCCGCGGCGGAGCCCCTGGAAGATGGGACGGGTGGGGGCGGCGGGAGCGACAACCCGCCCTCACGCCCCGCACTCGCCCACGCCCGCCCTCACGCTCCGGCACTCGCCCCCCCACACCCGCCCTCAGCCCCCCGCAGTCGCCCACCCGCCCTCGTACGCGCTGCACCTCCCGGCCGCCCGTCGCCGCGGCCTCCCTCGCGCTGACGACCACGCTCCCGCTGTCCCTGCTGACCGAGTCCGAGACGTACCGCAAGCCCGCGCGCGTCAGCGCCGTCGAGCGGATGCTGAAGCTCGTGCCGGACGGAGCGAGTGTCGAGGCGAACACCGGGCCGAGCACCCGGCTCATCTCGCGCTGCCGGGTCTTCTGGGTCGGCACCGCCCACGGCGTCACCCCTGACTTCATCGCCCTGGACAACACCTCCCGCTCGATCCACGACGTCGAGGCGTACGCCCGTCAGCTGCACCCGCACGCCGCGTACGCCGTCGTCGGCGCCGCCTACGGCTACGTACTCCTCGGACGGCGGTAGCAGCCAGCAGCCGCTGCACACGGTGGAACCCGCCACAGGAGACACACCGCAGGCCCGGCCCAAGGAACCCGGCCGGAACACGCCGCAGGCCCGGCCCGAGGAGATCGACTCTCCTCGGGCCGGGCCCGTCCCCCGCAACCCCCGTACGCGGTGGCTCTGTCGCGGTCTCGCGGCCGCTGTTCGGTCAGTCGGTGGCGATCGCGTTCAGCACATTCATCCGGCCCGCCCGGAACGCCGGGATCAGGGCGGCGAACAGGCCCACGAACGCCGAGCCGATGAACACGACGATGATGGTCGGCCAGGGGATGTCCAGAACCTTCAGGCCCTCCAGAGCGAGGAGCTTCTGGGCGGTGGCGCCCCAGCTCATGCCCAGGCCGAGGCCCAGCAGGGCGCCGAAGAGGGCGATGACGACCGACTCCAGACGGATCATGCGGCGCAGCTGGCGGCGGGAGAGGCCGATGGCACGCATCAGGCCGATCTCGCGGGTGCGCTCGACGACCGACAGGGCCAGGGTGTTCACGACACCCAGGACCGCGACGACGATCGCGAGGGCCAGCAGGCCGTAGACCATGTTCAGGAGCTGGCCGATCTGGTCCTTCAACTCCTGCTTGTAGTCCGTCTGGTCGCGGACCTGGTACTGCGGGTACGGCTCCATGGACTTCTTCAGGGCCGCGTACGCCTGCTTCTCCTGGCCGTCCTTGGCCTTGGCGAACATGATCACGTTCGACGGGATCTTGTTCGCGGGCAGGTACTTCTTCATCGTCTCGATGCTGGTGTACCGGGCGCCCTGGTCGATGGCCACGTCGTCGTCCGTGATGGCCGCGACCTTCAGCTTCGCCGTCCGGCCGCCGTCGAAGGCCACGGACAGCGTGTCTCCGAGCCGCACACCGTGCTTCTCGGCGTACTTCGAGCCGACCGACATGGCGTCCTTGCCGTACGCCGCCGACAGCTCCCCCGCGGTCGTCTTGCGGCGCAGGTCCTGGGCGTACGTGGGGTCGGCCGCGGTGATTCCGGAGTCGTCGACCTGGCCGTCCGGCGAGGTCAGCTTCGCCTTGAGATCCTTGTAGCGGGTGACGTGATCCAGGCCCGGCGTCGCCTCCATGGCCTTTTCGGCCTGCGGCACGATCAGCTGGGTGTTGCCCTGGACGATGAAGTCCGCGCCGACCGACTTGTCGAGCTCGTCGGTCGCAGAGGCCACCATGGACGAGCCGACCACGGAGAGGCAGGCGACCAGGGCGAGGCCGATCATCAGGGCCGCGCCGGTGGCGCCCGTACGGCGCGGGTTGCGCAGCGCGTTGCGCTCGGCGAGCCGGCCGACCGGGCCGAACACCCGCAGCAGCACGGCGCTGAGCACCCGGACCACGCCGCCCGCGAGCAGCGGGCCGATGATCACGAAGCCGATGAGCGTGAGGACGACTCCCGCGCCCAGCACCAGCGACCCGTCGCTCGCCTTGTCGGCGGTGGCCGCCGTGTAGAGGGCGAACGCTCCGGCGCCGGTCAGCACCAGGCCGATCAGACCGCGTACGAGACCGGCCTTGCCGTCCGCCGGGGTGCCGGCGTCGCGCAGCGCCGCCATCGGGGAGACCTTGCCGGCGCGGCGGGCCGGGAGGTAGGCGGCGAGGACGGTGACCACGACGCCCAGAAGCAGACCCACCACCGGAGTGGTCGCCTTCACCGTCAGGTCGCGGGTCGACAGGTCCATCCCCATCGACGACATGAGCTTCATCAGGCCGACCGCGAGACCGACGCCCGCGCCGACGCCGAGGACCGAGCCGAAGAAGCCGAGCAGCAGCGCCTCGACCAGGACCGACCGGTTGACCTGCTTGCGGGAGGAGCCGATGGCGCGCATCAGGCCGATCTCGCGGGTGCGCTGGGCGACCAGCATCGAGAAGGTGTTGATGATCAGGAAGATGCCCACCAGGAACGCGATGCCGGCGAAGCCGAGCATGGCGTACTTGATGACGTTCATGAACGAGCTGATGCCCTTGCGGTTCTCGTCGGAGTTCTCCTTCTGGGTCTGGACCTTGAAGGAACCCGACCCGGCGAGCGCCGCGGAGACGTTCTGCTTGAGCTGTGCGTCGGAGACCCCGGACGCGGCGGAGAGGTTGAGCTGGGTGAACCGGCCGGTGGCGCCGAGCAGTTCGCGCTGCGCGGTGGCGGTGTCGAAGTAGACGACAGCGGCACCCGGGTTGGTCACCTTGAAGGTGGCGATACCGACGATCCTCGCCTTGAAGTCACCGGTGACCGCGATGGTGCGCAGTTCGTCGCCCATCTTCAGGTGGTGCTTGTCGGCGGTGTCGGCGTCGACCATCACCTCGGTCGGACCGCGCGGGGCGTGCCCCTGCGTGATCTCCATGGACCGGAGGTCGTTGTGCGTCCAGTTGCCCGCGATGGTCGGGGCGCCGGTGGTGGACCCCATGTTCTTGTTGTCGCCGTTGACGACGGTCACGTTCATCGAACTGACGGCGCCCTCGGCGGACTTGACGCCGTGCGCCTTCTTCGCCCGCTCCAGTGCGGCGGCCGGCAGCGACTCGGGCCTGCCGTTCTGCGGGGTGCTGCCGTCGCTCTTGGCCGCCTTGGGCAGCACCGTCACATCGGACGAGGTGACCGCGAACAGCTTGTCGAACGTCGTGTTCATCGTGTCGGTGAACACCAGCGTGCCGCAGACGAAGCCCACCGACAGCAGCACCGCCACCGCCGACAGGGCCATGCGTCCCTTGTGCGCGAAGAAGTTGCGCATCGAGGTCTTCAGGACGGTCATGACGTACGCCCCCGGGCGTCGAAGTCCTTCATCCGGTCCAGGACCTGATCGGCCGTCGGCTGGAACATCTCGTCGACGATGCTGCCGTCCGCGAGATACAGCACACGGTCCGCGTACGAGGCCGCCACCGGGTCGTGCGTGACCATCACGATGGTCTGGCCGAGCTCGTCCACGGAACGGCGCAGGAAGCCCAGCACCTCGGCGCCCGCACGGGAGTCCAGGTTTCCGGTCGGCTCGTCACCGAAGATGATCTCGGGCCGGGCGGCCAGTGCCCGCGCCACCGCGACGCGCTGCTGCTGTCCGCCGGAGAGCTGGTTCGGCCGGTGCGTGAGACGGTCGGCGAGCCCGACGGTCTCGACGACCTGGCTCAGCCAGCCCTTGTCCGGCTTGCGGCCCGCGATGTCCATGGGCAGCGTGATGTTCTCTATCGCGTTCAGCGTCGGCAGCAGGTTGAACGCCTGGAAGATGAAGCCGATCCGGTCCCGGCGCAGTTGCGTGAGCTTCTTGTCCTTGAGCCCGGTGATCTCGGTCTCGTCCAGGTAGATCTGACCGCTCGTCACAGTGTCGAGCCCGGCGAGGCAGTGCATCAGCGTGGACTTGCCGGACCCCGAGGGGCCCATGATCGCGGTGAACCGGCCCCGCGCGACATCCACGTCGATGTGGTCCAGGGCGACGACGCGCGTCTCCCCCGACCCGTACGCCTTCACGACCTGCCGAGCCCGCGCGGCAACGGCCGTACGCCCTCCAGTGCCCCCGTGCCTGGGAATGGTTACAGCCGATGTCACGGTATATCTCCTAAAGTCGGTCAGCTGATACAGCGCGCTGTACTGCACGCTGTACTGCGCGTTGTACTGCGCTCTGTGCAGCGCCGCGTCGATCAGTGCTTGGGTACGTCGGTAAGTCTGGTGCCGGGAGGTGGTCCGGCGCGCTGGTGCTCAGCGCAGTCTTTTGCTGGGGAAAACCCCACCCCCCGTGGGTTCGGGACACCCCCCGTGGGTTCGGTGCGCCGCCCCCCTGGGTTCGGTGCGCCGTCCCCGCGAGTCCGGTGCGCCGCCCCCCCCAGCGGCGTAAAGCCAGGTTAAGGACGAGACCCGCCTCTCCTCGTCCTCCGCCGGGACGAACCCTCCCCGAGCCGTAGTACGGAGATACCCCTAGGGGCCCTCCACCCTTCGGTGGACTCCTTCTCGGGGGCACCTCCACCCTTGAGCCCCCTCAGCGTCCACCCTCCCGCGACGTGAGGGTCAAGTGGGAGAGTGTCCGTGGGCAGATAGGTGCAACGGGAAGGAATCTCGTGGACCAGGGGGATGCGGGCCAGGGGGAAACCGAGATACGGGCCGCGGCGGCGGGACCGGCGGGCTCGATGGGATCGGCGGGGTCGACGGGATCGGCGGGCTCCGCCGGCTCGGTGGGCTCCACGAGTTCCACCGGCTCGGTGGGCTCCACCGGCTCGGTGGGCTCGGTGGGTTCGGTGGGCTCCGCCGGCTCGGTGGGCTCGGGGGGCCGGTCTCAGGACACCCCCCGCGGGCGCCGCGCCGTCGTCGCCGCCCTGATGCTCTCGATGGCGCTGGCCGCGCTCGACTCCACCATCGTCTCGACGGCCGTACCGCAGATCGTCGGCGACCTCGGCGGCTTCTCCCTCTTCTCCTGGCTGTTCTCGGGGTATCTGCTGGCGGTCACGGTCACCCTGCCGGTGTACGGCAAACTGTCGGACACCTTCGGCCGCAAGCCGGTGCTGATCGCGGGCGCCGTCCTCTTCCTCCTCGGCTCCCTGCTCTGCGCCACCGCCTGGAACATGGCCGCGCTCATCGCCTTCCGTATCGTGCAGGGCCTGGGCGGCGGCGCCCTCCAGGGCACGGTGCAGACGCTCGCCGCCGACCTCTATCCGCTCAAGGAACGCCCCAAGATCCAGGCCAAGTTGTCGACGGTGTGGGCGACGTCGGCGGTCGCGGGCCCGGCCCTCGGCGGAGTGTTCGCCGCGTACGCCGACTGGCGGTGGATCTTCCTCATCAACCTGCCGATCGGCGCGCTCGCGCTGTGGCTGATCGTCCGCCATCTGCACGAGCCGGTACGGGAGAGGGGGCAGCGTCCGCGCATCGACTGGGCGGGCGCGCTCGCCGTCTTCGCCTGCGGCGGCGTGCTGCTGACCGCGCTGGTGCAGGGCGGCGTGGCCTGGGGCTGGCTGTCGGCACCGTCGATCGCCCTGTTCGGCACGGGACTCGCTCTGATCGCGCTGGTCGTCGCCGTCGAGCGCAGGGCGGCCGAACCGATCATCCCCGGCTGGGTGTGGCGGCGCCGCACCATCGCCGCGGTGAACCTGGCGCTCGGCGCGCTCGGTCTGCTCATGGTCGCGCCCGCGGTGTTCCTGCCCACGTACGCGCAGGCGGTTCTCGGTCTGGCGCCGATAGCCGCCGGATTCGTCCTCTCCGTATGGACGTTGAGCTGGCCGCTGTCCGCCGCGCTCAGCCAGCACGTGTACCGGCGCATCGGCTTCCGCAACACCGCGATGCTCGGCATCGGCGCGGCGACCCTGCTCCTGCTGGCCTTCCCCTTCCTGCCGTACCCCGGCCGCCCCTGGCAGCCGGCCCTCCTCATGCTCCTGCTCGGCGGCGCACTCGGTCTCTTCCAACTCCCCCTGATCATCGGCGTCCAGTCGACCGTCGACTGGGCCGAGCGCGGTACGACGACGGCATCGGTCCTCTTCTGCCGCCAGACCGGACAGACGGTGGGCGCGGCCCTGTTCGGCGCGATCGCCAACGGCGTGCTCGCCGCGCGGCTCGGCGGAGCCGGGGATCTCGACTCGGTGACCCGCGCACTGGACTCGGGCGCCGCCGGCGAGCACCTGCGCCACGCGGTCGCCGACGCGGTCCACGCCGTCTACCTCGGCGCGGCCTGCGCCGCCGCGCTCTCCTTCCTGGTCCTGCTGTTCGTCGCCCCGCGCCGCTTCCCGGTGCTGCAGAACCCCACGGACTGAGTCCCAGGCGTCGACAGTCCAGGCGTCGACAGTCCCAGTCGTCGCTCGGCTCACATCGGGAACGCGGAGAGACGCAGGTGAACGCGGGTAACACCCCAGGTCACCGAAGTAAGCGCATACCGACCGCTCAGTTTGGTGAAAGTGCCGCGCACCCGGGATACCTGCGAGTAGCGTGCGCTGCTCACCCCCCAGCTCCCTGCGGTCCGCACCGGACCCGAGCCACGCAAGGAGAAACGGGATGCCAGACGCGTTCTCGTCCCCCGAGTACCAGCCCCCACACCCGCCGCCGTATCAGCCGCCACACCAACCGCCGTATCAGCCGTCACACCAGCCGCCGCACCAATGGTCGTATGAGCCGCCGCACCAACCGCGCCACAGGCGACCGTACGAACCGTCGCCCCCACCGCCTCCTCAAGCCCCCTACCGGTCACCGCAGCCACGACAGCCACGACAGTCACCGGAGCCGCCGGAGTCAGCGGAGTTCCCGCAGTTCCTGGAGTCCCCGAACAGCTCCTCGCCCTCCTACGTCACCTATCCGTGGCAGCCGCCACCCCCCGAACCCGCGCGACCGCGGCTGCCCCGCCACCAGGCGCTGGGGCGCCACAGCGACATCAGGCTGCTGCGCGGCGCGTACCGATGGCAGCGCCGGGTGGCGACACTCACCGCGCTCGGATACTTCACCCTGTTCCTGCTCCTGTCGGCGTTCGCACCGGCACTGATGACGAGCACGGTGTCCGGCGGGCTGTCGACCGGACTGCTGCTGGGACTGCTCCAAGTGCCCGTCACCTGTCTGGCCATCGGGCTGTACGAGTACACGGCGCGCCGGCGCGTCGACCCGATCGCGGACCGGATCCGCAAGCAGGCAGAGCTGGACGCGAAGCGGGAGGCGGCTCGATGACAGGAGCGACTGGGTTGACCGGGGTGACCGACGTGACTGGGGTGAGCGGGGTGACCGACGTGACCCGGGTGACCGGGCTGACCGGGTTCAGCAGTTCCGCGCAGGCCATGTCGCTGGTGGCGTTCACGGCGGTGGCCACCATCACGCTGCTGCTGTGCGTGATGACCGGCCCCGACCGCGACGACCTGGACGAGTTCTACACGGGGTACGGCTCCCTGTCGCCGATGCGCAACGGGCTGGCCATCGCCGGGGACTACATCTCCGCGGCGACCGTGCTCGGCACCGGCGGGGTCATCGCGCTCGCGGGTTACGACGGCGTCGTCCTCGCCCTCAGCACCGCCCTCTCCCTCATGCTGCTGATGTTCCTGCTGGCCGAACCGCTGCGCAACGCGGGCCGGTTCACCATGGGCGACGCGCTCGCGCGCCGGATGCCGGGGCGCGCGGTGCGCATGACGGCGTGCGCGGTGACGATCGTCGCGCTGCTCCCCCTGATGCTGGTCCAACTGGCCGGTACGGGCGATCTGCTGGCGTTCATCCTCGGGTTCTCCAGCGACTCCCTCAAGACGGGCTGCATCATCGGCCTCGGCGCCCTGATGATCAGCTACGCGGCGATCGGCGGTATGAAGGGCACCGCCCTCATCCAGATCCTGAAGATCGTGATGCTGCTCGGCTCCGGGGCGGTGGTCGCCGTACTCATCCTGCAC
>NZ_JBHVWZ010000022.1:0-12176 GCF_042881985.1 Streptomyces sp. NPDC058246
CCTGGCTGGAAAGCCAGGGGCCCCACGCGTTCTCCGGTTCTCGGGCTACGCGGCGATCTTGTCCCAGTGCCAGTGGGAGTCGAACGAGGTGACCTCGAGGTGCGCGCCGCCGGCGACCAGGGTGGCGGCCAGGCTCGTCGCCTTCGCGATGAACGCGGAGACCCGGTGCGCCGCCAGCAGGTCCTGCTCGTCGAACGGCAGCCCCTCGCAGCGCAGCAGCCGCAGGTCCATGAACCCGTTGAACTTCCGGCCCAGTACCTCCACCGCCTGCGGACTTCGGACGGTGAAGCGCACCCTGGCCGCGACATGGCCGTTGTGGTGCTGATCCGAGTAGTACGCGATGTCCGGGATCACCGGTGGGACGAAGTGGTCGCGGGCCGCGATCTCGGGGACCTTCGGAAGGTTCCCGACCAGGAAGTGCCACGAGTTGTACTGCATCCGCGAGGAGATGGCCCAGGAGGTGTCGGCCAGTCGCGCGGCGGAGCCGCCGAAGAGCCGGCGGGACTCCTGCGACGGTACGACGCAGCAGAAGAAGTGCGGGATCTCCCAACTGGCGATCCTGGGATACGCCTGCGCGCGCAGCGCTTCGATCAGCGCGGGCAGCGACCGCATCCCGCGGCTCATCGCGAAGTCGGCGTCGAACACCACCGTCGCCGCGCGCACGGTCTCGTAGACCAGGGACTCCAGGCCGGTGCCGAACTCGCCGTGCGGTTCGGCCAGCCAGCCGGGCGACGCCGCCAGGCCCTCGGTCAGCTCGGCGAGGGTGTCGCCGGTGACCGGGAGCCGCTCGCGCACGCGGGCGCAGAGCTCGGCCTCCAGCTGTTCCGCGTCCTCCTTGACGGGACCGGCGACCCGCTCGATCTTGTGCATCAGCGGGCCGTGTATCTCACGGTAGAGCTGCACGGTCCCCATGAGTTCCCGGCGCCGTCCGGCCAGCGCCTCCGCGAGCTCGCTGAGCGCGGCCACCCGGTGCGAGGCCGGGGCCGGCACCGGGGGCAGCGCGCCGGAGGCCGCGTTGTAGGCCGTACGCGTCCGTTCGAGGAGCAGGGCCACGTGGTCGAGCGTGAGCTGGGTCCCGTTGGCCTCCTCGATGCGGGCGTACCCGGCCGACCGCACCAGCAGCGTGAGGCAGACCACCAGGAGCACGTCGCTGGCCGCCCACAGCTCGAGCGGCACCGCCGCCAGGCTGCTCAGTGCGCAGTCGGGGTGCCCCGGCCGCAGAGTCTTGCCCGTCAGCGTGTTCTGGTCGCGGAAGTTGGTGTACTGGCGATCACCGGCGTAGAGGACGAACGGCGCGGTCCTGAGCGCCGCCTCCGTCAGATCCGCCAGCAGCTCACGGCGGCCGTCGGCACCGACCCCCATCAGCCACTGGCGGCAGTCGGCGACCGACTGGTGCCACCGGTCGGCGGCCAGGGCCAGTTCGACCTGGTAGTCCGCGAGGTCCTCGGCGGACCACGGCACCCGCAGTACGCCGTCGACCAGGTCGGCCTCGCTGCTCAGTGGCCCCTTCGAGGGGACCCGGACGACGAGCCGGCCGGTCCTGTCCAGGCCGATCTCGCCGAGGAACGCGGTGGCGGCGCCGTCGGTCCGGCCGGTGGTCCGGCCGTCGTCCCGCCAGGACCTGCCGACCAGGACCTGCAGAGCGGTCTCGTCCTCGAGGGGCAGCGCCCGCAGCTGGATGTCCGCCGGGACGTGTCCGGCGAGGGTGAGCAGTGTGTCCACGGCCGCGGCCAGGTCCGGTGCCGCGGTCGCCTGCCGCCAGGTCTGCTTGAGCAGCGCCGGGAACCCGGCGTCCTGCGCCATCCGGTAGTCGGGTTCGCCGGTGGCACCGGCCGGCCGGCCCAGTCTGCTGGGCCGGCGGCTCTGCCGCGCCTTCGCCAGGGCCGCCCGGCGGGGGAGCGTGTCGTCTCGCTCGGTTGGGAAAGTCATGCGGTTCCTCTGACTGTCAGGTCGATGTGGTCCCACATTCGCGCCTCGGTGGCGGTCCATTCCTCGTCCACGTAGATGCAGTCGACGGGGCAGACCATCACGCACACCGGGCAGCCGGAGCAGAGTTCGGGGATGATCACGACGTTGAGCCCGTCGTCGAAGATCGCCCCGAACTCGGACGGGCAGCTGCGCAGGCACGTGTCACACGTGATGCATTCCGACGTCTCGATGCGACGCGGTGGCTTCTTCCAGTTCTCGTCGCGGGACTGCCGCGCGATCCGCGCGGTGCGTCCGGTGGTGGCTTCGGAAGGAGTGTCCTTTACCCACGGCATGATGTGCTCACCTTCACAGGGGACGGGCCGTCAGCGGGAGCGCTCGGCGACCGCGTTCGAGATGCCGTCCCACAGCCTCGTCCTGGCCTCGAGCGCGCGGTCGATGGTCTCCTTGCACTCGGCCCACTTGGCCTCGTCGTCGCCGCACAGGTCGGCGAGCATCTGCATCGCCATCGGCGTGTGCTCCTCGGCGTCCACCTGGATGTGCCGCCTGAGGTAGTCGACGAAGGTGGACAGCGAACCGTGGCCGGCGTTGAGCGCGGCGACCTGGTCGAACATGTCGGGGATCAGGTCCTCGCGGCCGAAGGCGAACGCCGCGGCCTGGCAGTGCACGGGGGCGTGCTCGATGAAGTCCCAGGTCGTGCCCACGAATTCGGCCACCGACTCCGGCACGCCCGCCTCCTTCAGCGCGGCGAGGACGGGACGCCCTTCGCGCAGCAGGGCGATGAACGCGTCGATGTGCGAGGTGTCGGCGCCCGACTGACGCATGCCGTCGAGGTACAGCTCGAAGTGGCTGATGAAGCCGTCACCGAGCTCGTCGCTCTCCTCGACGAGGACGATGTCGTTGATGAGCCTGCGGCTCCCGGTGGCGGCGGACGGCAGCCACGGCACCTCGACGCACGTCAGCCGGCGCTGGAGGGACTTGAGCAGGGACATGAAGTCCCACACCGCGAACACGTGCTGCTCCATGAACGTGACGACCGCGTCCACGCTGTTCAACTGGTGGTAGATCGGGTGGCTGAGGACCTTCTGACGGGACGGCTCGATGGCGTCCTTGAGCGTCTCGATGGCCGGGTTGGTTCCGTCCCATTCGTACCGCGACATGGTGTTCTTCTCCTTGTTATCGGGATTCTCGGGCTTGCGTCGACCGATGGCCTGGTCAGAAGGCACCGAAGTACTCGCGGTGCTCCCATTCGGTGACGTCGTCTGAGGCGCTCTCGGAGAGCTCGGCCGCGCACCAGGCGTCGAACCGGGCCGCCTCGCTCTCCTTCAGCTTCGCCAGGCAGGACTTGAGCGGCGCGCCGAGCAGCCGCTCGGCGCTGTCGCTCGCGCGGAACGCCTCCAGCGCCTCGCGCAGGGTCCTCGGCAGATGTGGACGGGGGCCGCGGTCGGAGGGAACGCCGGAGAGCAGCCCTTCCAGGCCCGCGTGCAGTTGGGAGGCGATGGCGAGGTAGGGGTTGGCGCAGGGTTCCCCGATCCGGTTCTCGACGTGGGTCGAGCTGCCACCGCTGAGCACGCGGACCATGGCGCTGCGGTCCTCGAACCGCCAGTCGACGGAGGTCGGCGCGAGCGTGAACTCCGGGGCCAGCCGCCGGTAGCCGTTCACGGTCGGCACGGACAGCAGACAGAACTCCCGCGCCCGGGACAGCAGGCCCGCGATGTAGGCCTCGCCCTCGGCGGAGATGGCGTCCTGCAGGCCGTCGCCTTCGGCGAACAGGTTGACGTCGGTCTTCGTGCTGGTGACGGACTGGTGGAGATGCCAGCCGCTGGGGTCGAAGCTCGCGAGGCGCGGCAGGGTCATGAACGACGCGTGGTAGCCGCGCCGTCTGCACTCCTGCTTGAGCTGGGTGCGGAACAGGAGCATCGCGTCGGCGGCGTCCAGCGCCAGCATCGGGTTGAAGGTGGTCTCGAGCTGTCCGGGACCCGACTCGTGCTCGAACGAGCGCAGGGGCAGACCGAGCTTCATCAGCATCGCGGCCAGCGGGTCGGCGACGTCGGCCACCGAGTCGTAGTAGCTGTCGAGGTTGAACTGGTAGCCGGGATTCACGGCCGCCACCTCGGGGGCGGGTCCCTGAAGGCCGAAACCGTTGCCCGCGTTGCCCACCGGGCCGCCGGTCAGCCGGGTGAGATACCACTCGACCTCGAGACCGATGACCGGGGACAGGTCGTGCCTGGCGTACTCGGCGCAGACCCGGCGCAGGACGTCACGGGCGGAGAGCGGGTGCGGCGTGCCGTCGCGCAGGTACTCGTTCCCGAGGACCCAGGCGGTCCTCGGCTCGGTCCTGGGCAGCACCTGGAAGGTGCGCGGATCGGGGACGAGTACGAAGTCGCCCGCGCCGAGCAGTTCACCGACCCCCACGCCGGCGTCGGCGAGGAAGTCGACGGCGACGGCGTGGCCGGTGTCGAAGAGGAACGGCCCGGCGCTGAAGTCCATGCCGTTCCGCAGCACCGAGCGGAACACGTTCGCGGGCACCGTCTTGGACCGGGCGAGTCCGTGCGGGTCGCAGAACACGACCCGGACGAGGTCGACCTCCTGCAACTGGAGTTCGACCTGTTCGGCCGCGGCGGCCTGCCGGTCGTCCCAGAGCCCGAACTCGGCGACGAACGAGGGGCGCCCGACGCCGCTCTCCTCACCGTGCACGGACCACGACCTGGAAGCCATGATCACTTTCCCTTCGTCGTGGTGCCGGGGCGGGTCAGGGCGAGGCCGAGCACTGTCTCGAGGAGCCCGGCGGCCGAGAGCACGAGGTCGTCGCCGGCCCGGCTCACGGGGGGCTCGGGGACCAACGAGGGGCGCCCGGTGCCGAGCTCGTCGCCGTACAGGGGCCACGACTGAGAAACCATGATCATTTTCCTTTCGTTGTGATGCCGGGGCGGGTCAGGGTGGGGCCGAGCGCCGTCTCGAGGAGCCCGGCGGCCGAGAGCACGAGGTCGTCGTCGCCGACCCGGCCCACGAGTTGGAGCCCGACCGGGAGCCCGGCCGGCGTGAGACCGACGGGCAGCGACAGGGCGGGCTGGCCGGTGAGGTTGAACGGGTAGGCCGCGGGGGACCACGCGAGCCAGCGGAGGTCGCCGGGGTCGGCGGCCCAGGGCGGGGCGATCGCGTCGGCGGCGAAGGGCTCGACCGGCACGGTCGCCATGGCCAGCAGGTCGTAGTCCTCCATCACCGAGGCGAGCCTCGTCCGCAGGGCGAGCCGTGTCTGCTCGGCGCGGGCCACCGCGGCGCCGCTCAGCGAACGCCCGTACCGCACGATCGCGAGCCGGCCCTCGTCGCACCACGCCTCGTCCTGTGGCGCGGTGCCGTTCGCCTCCGCGGCGGCGAGGATGTCCACCAGGGCGTCGTAGGGGTCGGGGAACGGAGCCTCGATGCGGTCGACTTGGTGTCCCAGCGCGGTCAGCACCGGCAGGACGCCCTCGGTGACGTCGCGGACCGCGGCGGACGTTCCCCGGAACTCGATCCAGCCGACGCGCGGCGGGGTGCGCGCCGGGGCGGGCCCGGGGGGAGCGGTCACCGAGTCGGGGTCGCGGTGATCGGGGCCCGCCAGCACCGACATGAGTTCGGCGACGTCCGCCACACTCCGTGCGAGCGGCCCGACATGGGACAGGCGTTCGGCGCAGGGCGGCACGTAGGGGATCCGCCCGAAGGAGGGCTTGAACCCGACCACGCCGCAGAACGCGGCGGGGATGCGGACCGACCCGGCTCCGTCGGTGCCGAGCGAGGCGGTGCACAGGCCCGCCGCCACGGCGGCCGCCGACCCGCCGCTGGAACCGCCGGCGGTTCTGTCGAGTGCCCAGGGGTTGCGGGTGGGGGAGGCCACCCGGCTGACCGTGCTCGCACTCCATCCGTACTCCGACGTCGTCGTCTTCCCCACGACGATGGCGCCCGCGGCCCGGAGCCGGGCCACGGAGGGCGCGTCGGCGGCGGGGCGACGGTTCGGCAGCAGCGACCCCCGCCGGGTGGGAATGCCCTGTGTCTGGATGAGGTCCTTCACCGACACCGTGACGCCGAGCAGCGGCCGGTCGCGGAAGGCGGCCTCGCCGAGGCCGGCGATGAGGCGATCGGCCGCTTCGGCCTCCTCCAGCGCGCGGGCCTCCGCGACCTCGACGTACGCGCCGAGTTCCGTGTCCGTCTCACGGATGGCGGTGAGCACGTCCAGCACATGCCCGGCGACCGTGGAACGGCCCTCGAGAAGAAATTGCCGTGTTTCGTGAATGCCGACGCAGACCGGCTGCCTACTCTTCGTTGTCGTGGAGTTTGACACGAGACCACTACAGGTCATCGTTTGAATTCCCTGCAACTCGCGGATTGCGGGGCGTTGCATCTGCGCGCAATCCGCACTTGAACAAGATTCCTTGCGAATGGGTCAGGTGGAGAGCAGCATGCTTCCGAGGTAATTCACACTCACTTATCGCACAGGAGAAGACCCGATGACTCCACGGATGGACAATCCTTCCCTGGTCGTTCCCGGCGCCCTGCAGCCCCTGCTCGACCTGACCGAGGTCATCGGCAAGGTCGGCGTGCCGCAGACGACCCTTGACCTCGTCCGGCTGCGTGTCAGCGAGATCAACGGCCGTGTCTACACACTCGTGGACGAGCCCGAGAAGGCGGACGAGCGCCTTCCTCTGGTGGCCACCTGGCGGACCGAGTCCTGCTTCACCGACGCCGAGCGCTCCGCGCTGGCGATGGCCGAGGCGGTCACCTTGATGACCGACCCGGAGGACATGGCGTCGGACGAGGTCTGGGCGGACTCCGCCCAGTACTACAACGACGAGCAGCTCGGCGCGCTGGTCATGCACGTCGGCCTCGTCAACCTCTGGAACCGCGTGAACATCGCCACCAAGCAGGAACCCGCGGCCTGGCGCTGAGGAAGGGAACGCATCACCGTGTTGAAGGTCATCAACGCCGGTCTGGGCAGGACCGGCACGACGTCATTGCAGGTGGCCCTGGACCGGCTCGGTCTCGGCCCCTGCTTTCACATGTTCGACATCGTCGGCGACGATCGGCGTCTTGAGCAGTGGGAGAAGATCGTCTGCGACGGAGAGCGCCCCGACTGGGCGGCGCTGTTCGACGGTTTCACCTCGGCGGTGGACGGTCCCTGCGCGATCTACTACGAGCGGATCAGCGCGGCGTTTCCCGACGCCAAGGTGATCCTCACGGTGCGGGACGCCGAGAGGTGGTACCGGAGCACCTACGACACGCTGTACCAGTTCGCCCTGCGGAGCATGGAGAACCCGCCGGAACCCGGTTCCCGGCAGGCCCGGTTGTTCCGCGTCATCAGCACCATGGTCTGGGACGGCCTCTTCGACGGCCGGTTCTCCGACAAGGACCACGCCATCGAGGCCTACCACCGGCACAACGAGGATGTCGTACGCGCCATCGGCTCGGACAACGTCCTGGTCTACGACGTGAAGCAGGGATGGGAACCGCTTTGCGCCTTCCTCGGGGTCGAGGTTCCCCCGGAGGACTTCCCCCATGCCAACGACACCGAGTCCATGCGCCGGCGGATCGCCCAGGCCGCCGGAGCCGGTCCGGTCTCCACCGGTTGAGTCGGCGAGGAGCCCGCGGTGTTGATCTCGGAAATGACGGTCCCCGGCGCGTACCGCGTCACCCCCGAGCCCCTGAGCGACCGTCGGGGCCATTTCTTCGAATCGGTGAAGGCCAGCGACCTGCTGGCCGCGAGCGGCTGGGAGTTCGCGGTCCGCCAGGTCAACTTCTCGGTGTCCAGGCGGAACACCCTCCGGGGCATTCACGGCACCAAGGTGCCGCCCGGACAGGCGAAGTTCGTCACGTGCGTGCGGGGGAGCGCGCTCGACATCGCCGTCGACATCCGCGTGGGTTCGCCGACGTTCGGCCACTACGACGTCACCTACCAGAGTCCGGAGACGGGGACGGCCGTATACCTGCCCGACGGGGTCGGCCACGCGTTTCTCGCCCTCACCGACGACACGTGTATGAACTACCTCTGCTCGCAGGAGTACGAGCCGGGAACCATGATCGACGTCGACGCGCTCGATCCGGCTCTGGCACTGCCGTGGGATCTGTTGGAACCACCGATCCGCTCGGACAAGGACGCCGCGGCCCCCACCCTCGCCGAGGCTGCCGCCGCCGGTCTCCTGCCGACATTCGACCAATGCCCGCCGCGTCCTTTTTCCACCCTGCTGAACGGCTCCAGGTAGCGTGCGCGACGGATGACCGCAATTCAATTCCGATTCGATATTCGCGCCGCTGGGCGCGGAAAGACTGGAGGTGGCCGATGGCGGAGAACAAACGCAAGCCGGGCACACCCGGGGCATTCTCCCGGTGGATGCAGAAGAAAATGAACGCCCGGATGATCCGTAAGGTGCGCGCCGGCAAGGCTCAGTTCATGGGCATGGACGTGTTGATCCTGAACACGGTGGGCAGCCGGAGCGGGCAGCCGCGGGAGACCCCCGTCGCCTGGTTCGGTGACGGAGACGAGGCCTGGCTGAGTATCGGCTCGGGTGGCGGAAGCCAGAACCCGGACTGGTACACCAACCTGATGACCCATCCGGAGAAGGCGACGATCGAGCTGCCCGGCCGCGGCCCGGTGAAGGTCACGCCGCACCGGCTCGACGGCGCCGAGCGAGCGGAGGCGTGGAAGCTCATCTCGACCGCCCAGCCCCGTATCGCCAAGTACCAGAGCAAGTCCGACCGGCAGTACCCGATCGTCAGGCTCCTTCCTCGGTAGGACGAATCGGTGGTACGAGTCGTCAGGCTCCTTCCTCGGTGGCGCGAGAAGAACGGCAGCCGGTGTCCGCGGACACCGGCTGCCGTTTCCTGTTTTCGCCAGGCCCTCACCCGTTCTCGCTCACGAGTCTCCCTTGCCGGCGGCGCGCGCGCGGATCCTGGCCATCAACGCGGCCTGCCGCACCAGCTCGTGGTGGTGCGCCGGACGCGCCGCCGGATCACGCAGGGCGTCGTGGAACGCGGTGAACACGCCGAGGAACTGGTCCGACGCCGGGGCGAGGATCCTGGTCTCGCGGTCCCTCTGCTGGAGCCGCAGGACCGGGCGGGCGTCCCGCGAGGGGGTGAACGCCCATTCCAGCGTCAGACGTCCCTCGCTCCCCCAGAGGTCGTAGGTCGACCGGTAGCTGTGGGACAGGCCGAAGGAGCAGTGCGCGGTGACGCCGTCGCCGTCACGCAGCAGGGCCACTCCGGAGACGTCCACGCCCAGTTCCGGATCGAACTCCAGGCCGGCCCCCAGGACCTCCGTCGAGGACCCGAGGTACTCCTGGGCCGCGCGCACCGGATAACAGCCGACCTCCCACAGCGCCCCGCCGCCGAGGTCCGCCTGGTACTTGATCCCGTGCGGGTCGGTCGGCGGAATGCCGAACACGCCGTTGTAGGAACGGAGTTCCCCGATGGCCCCGTCGGCCACCAGGGACCGCGCCTGGTCGTGCTGGGGATGCCGGAGGAACGCGAAGTTCTCCATGATGAGCAGTCCGCGCTCCTCGGCGAGCGCGACGAGGTCCCGGGCGGTCTCCTCGCCGGGCACCGCCGGCTTCTCGAGCAGGACGTGCTTTCCCGCGTTCAGCGCCCGGCGCGCCCACTCGGCGTGCTCGCTGTTCGGCAGCGGGATGTAGACCGCGTCGATGTCGGGCAGTTCGAGGAGCCGGCCGTACCCCGCGACGGCCTCGCAGTCGAACGACGCCGCGACGCCCTCCGCCTTCCCCTGGGAACGGCTCGCCACCGCCACCAGGCGGAACGGCGACTCCCGGATCGCCGGGAGGGCCCGCCGTACGGCGATGTCGGCGCACCCGATGATGCCGATGCCGGCCCTCCGCTCGGATTCATGAACGGGTATCAGATCTTCGATTTTCACAGGTCCACCTAAACGACGATAGGAATTCGCTTGCCTGAACCGGGATGATGTCAGCCTGGGCAGTCGGCGCCGTGTTCGTCAACACCCCCGAATATTCACAGCTCTTGTGGCATCGGAGGTGACTTCCGACCGAGTGTTCTCCCGATATAAAGTGCGGACATCCGCCTAATGGGCACGAATACACTGAGGAGGCGCCACGGTGAAGGGCATCATCCTGGCCGGCGGCAATGGTACGCGGCTCCATCCGATAACACTCGGTGTCTCAAAGCAAATGCTCCCGGTTTACGACAAGCCGATGATTTACTACCCGCTGTCGGCCCTGATGCTGGCCGGGATCACCGAGATCGAGATCATCACCACCCCCGATGACCAGGAGATGTTCCGCCGGCTGCTGGGTGACGGTTCCTGGCTCGGCATATCCCTGACCTACGCGGAGCAGGACAAGCCCCGAGGTCTCGCCGACGCGTTCCTGGTCTCCGCGGACCACATCGGCGACGAATCCGTCGCCCTGGTGCTGGGCGACAACATCTTCCACGGATACGAGTTCGGGCCCATGCTCCAGCGGGCCGCGCAGAACCTCAAGGGCTGCGTCCTCTTCGGCTATCCCGTGCGCGACCCCGAACGCTACGGCGTCGGCACGCTCGACGAGCAGGGGAAACTCATCGCGCTCGAGGAGAAGCCCGTCCAGCCGCAGACCAATATGGCGATCACCGGGTTGTACCTCTACGACAACCAGGTGGTGGATTTCGCGCGGGAACTGCGGCCGTCGGAGCGCGGAGAGCTGGAGATCACCGATCTCAACCGCGTCTATCTGGAGCGGGGCGAGGCAGCGTTGATTCCGCTGGGCCGTGGGTTCGTCTGGTTGGACACCGGAACTCATGACGCGCTCATGGAGGCCGGGGACTACGTCCAGGTCCTGGAGCACCGCCAGGGTGTGCGTATCGCCTGTCTCGAGGAGATCGCCCTGCGTATGGGCTACATAGACCGGGACGCCTGTTACCGGCTCGGAAGCCGCCTCGCGAAATCGGCATACGGCCAATACGTCATGGAAATGGCCCAGGCGGGCTGAGCCCGAACGACGCACCGAAGTGTCGAATCCACCCTTTCACCGGAAGAAGGGCAATCTCCATGAAATTCCTGTTCACCGTCGGTGGCAGCCAGGCGGCCGTCTTCGGCGTCGCCCCCCTCGCCGCGGCCGCGCGGAACGCGGGCCACGAGATACTGCTCGCCGCCGACGAGCCGCTGATGGCCGCCGCGGAGTCCGTCGGGCTTCCCGCGGTCTGCATCACTCCCGAGCGGATGCGGTACGGCCAGGACTCCATGACGGCCACCGTCCGGCTCGACGCCCTGCTGGAGCTGACGCAGGCGTGGACCCCAGATCTGGTCGTCGGCGGCCTGTCCCATGTCCCGAGGGTGCTCGCCGCCCGGCTCAAGGTCCCCTGCGTACGCCACATCTGGCACATCGCCCCGATGGCGCGTCGCGACCGCAAGGCGGAGGAGGAGCTCCAGCCGGAGCTGGAACGCCTGGGTCTGACCGAGCTGCCGGCGCCCGACCTCTTCATCGACCTCTGCCCGCCGTCGCTGCGCCCGCCGGGCACCCCCGCCGCGCGGTCGATGCGCTGGGTTCCCCGGGTGCGCCAGAGCCGGCTCGAACCCTGGATGTACACCCGCCCCGAGGGGCGCCGCCGGGTACTGATCACCGCGGGGACCCGCAACCTCATGCTCGACACCCCCGGCAGCTCGCTGCGGAAGCTGGTGGACGAGCTGACCGGCGCGGGAGCCGAGGTGCTGATCGCGGCGCTCCCCGAGGCCGCCGAGCGGTTCGGCCCGGAACTGGGCGACGTCCGCATCGGCTGGATCCCCCTGGACGTGGTCGCCCCCACCTGTGATCTGGCGGTCCACCACGGCGGCGCGACCACCGCCATGACGCTGATCAACGCGGGCGTGCCCCAGCTGATCATCCCCGACAACGGGTACGGCAAGGCTGTCGCGGAGTCCGTGTCCGACTTCGGCGCAGCCCTGATGGTGGACCGGCACCGGCCCGAGCCGGGCCGGAACCCCGACGAGGTGGTCGCCGCGGGCTGCCGGCAGATCCTGTCGGACCCCCGGTACGCCGAGCGGACGCGGATCCTCGCCGCGGAGACCGCGTCGCTGCCGACCCCCTCCGAGGTGCTGCGCGAGCTGGAAGCCCTGGCCGCTCCCTGATCACCGACGTGCCGGCCGGCAGCCCGACCGGCCGGCACAACGCGAATCGCCCTGAGACCGACGGAGAAGATATACGTGGTGACACGGCGATTAGCGGTGGCGGGGGGGGTATAAATCAGCGGGGGGGCCGGGCCGCCAGCGTGGGGAG